>JBDLJD010000056.1:0-25376 GCA_039714495.1 Thermodesulfobacteriota bacterium | reverse complement strand
TCTTCAGCAAAGCGGTTTTTGCCCGAGAGCGGTACCACTGGCAGCATGTTGTATAGCGTAACAGTAAGGACTTATGATCAGGACTTGACCAGGTGACAGATCTCGGCAGTAAAAGTGACAAAAATTGTCACTTTTAAGGCGGGCGAGTTTAGCGAAGTTTCATCATAACCGTTTGATAATAAATATAATATACCATAATTTTAGAAAATGGCATAAAAATTGTACTAATACTGGTCAGCGGCCTGGCCGTGATTATATTAAGAGTATACCGGCTTCTCGGGTGTGCGTGCATCTTTCTTTCGGGCATCTTCAAAATAAAAAAAGAGATGGCGCCGGAATAAATAACGGCACTTTTTGAGAAGCCTATCCTATAAAAAATGCAGCAAAGCTTGGCTTTGCTGCATTTTTTATAGGACGCATTCGTCCGAGGATTTTTTGGCTTCCACGTAGTGGGCGGCGGCCAAAGCTGCGGTGCAGCCGTCGGCGGCAGCGGTGATGATCTGCCGGGCATACTTCTCCATGAGGTCGCCGATGGCGAAAATACCGGGGATGCTGGTTTCGCACTTGTTATCCGCCACCACATATCCACCGGCGGTCATTTTAACGCCCGCTGGAACCAAATCGTTGTTGGGCTCGAACCCGATGAAAATAAAGGCGCCATCCACCGGCACTTCCCGCTTTTCACCTGTGGTTGTATCCTGCAGCGCGACACTGCTGACCCCGTCTGCTTCGGCCTCGATCTGAGTGGGAATGGTATTCCAGAGCATCTCGATTTTGCATTCCGAAAAAATCCGCTGCTGTAGAATCATGCTCGCCCGCAATGCATCGCGGCGATGGGCAATGTAAACCTTTTTGGCGAGTTTGGATAGATAAAGGGCCTCTTCGGCAGCCGTGTCCCCGCCGCCGATCACCATCACGGTCTTGTCCCTGAAGAAAAACCCGTCACACACGGCACAGTAGGAGACGCCTTTGCCGTAATATTCGCTCTCCCCGGGAATGTTCAGCTTTCTGGGGTTGCCGCCCATGGCCATAATGATACTGCAGGTCCTGTAAGTGTCGCCGTTGTCAAGCCTGACGGTGTGAAAATCAATGCCCGGTATGATTTCCGCAACTTCCCGGGATACGACGTCAAGATCATAGGCCTGCGCATGCTGGCCAAATTTCATGGAGAGCTCGGCCCCTCCAATATTCTCGAATCCCAGGTAGTTTTCAACCTCGTCCGAGTTCACGATCTGTCCGCCAAGTACGCCCTTTTCGATGAGCAGCACGTTCAATGCCGCGCGCTTGGCATAAATGCCAGCTGAAAGGCCGCCGGGTCCGCCGCCGATGATAATCGTGTCATAGGAATTTTCAGCCATATCGAATCACCTTTTCAATGCTTGTTTCAGCTTTTCACCCAGGTCTCCCAGTGCGGAGGTATCGTCACTGGAGAACTTCTGCCAATTCTCTTCGGCTTTGCCGTCCCCGGGGGTCAGGCTTATTTTTCGTTCCGCCGTATCGATGCTTTCAACGATTACGGTAAGATGCTGACCTTTTTTGAGTTTGTCAATACTG
Organism: Thermodesulfobacteriota bacterium; assembly: GCA_039714495.1. GTDB lineage: Bacteria > Desulfobacterota > Desulfobacteria > Desulfobacterales > B30-G6 > JAJDNW01. Next base: position 23,822 of record JBDLJD010000056.1, on the reverse strand, counting down.
GCGTTGCTGCCGGCTGCCGAAATTTTAGATTTCGGGAGAAGGCCGGTGATGCCGGGCTTTAAATTGATAAAGCAGCCAAAGGTTTCCTTTTTCTCCAGGGTGCCTTCCACTTTCTGCCCCACCTGGAAATCATCAAGGACCTGTGCCCAGGGATCCCCTTCGACCGCCTTGATGCTCAGGGCGATCCTGCGCCTTTCAAGGTCGATTTCCTTGATCAACACCGAAACAGATTCGCCCACCCGGACGACCTCTTCGGGCTTGTTGATTCTCCGGGTGTAGCTCATCTCACTGATATGCACCAGACCTTCAATGCCTGCTTCGAGTTCCACAAACGCGCCGAACTTCATGCATCTTGCAACCGTGCCTGTAACCATGTCCCCGGGGCTGTATTTATCGCCCACAGTCTGCCATGGGTCTCCCTGGACCTGTTTGATGGAAAGCTCGATCTTTTTCAGGCCGGGCTTGTTGCCGTCTTTGACACCGAGCACCCTGACATTGACCTTTTCATTGGCCGCCAGAACGTCTTCGAGGTTTTCCACGCGCGACCAGCGGACTTCGGATATGTGGACCATGCCCTCCACGCCGGGGGTAAGTTCTACAAACGCGCCGTAGGGCATGAGTTTGGTCACTGTACCTTCATATACCTCGCCCGGTGTCAGCGTTTCATAGAAAGCCTGCCGTTCTTTTTCAAGGGCCTCCGCCAACAGGGCGCGGCGGGAGACGACGATGTTTTTCGCCTTTTCTTCCAGCCGGGTAATACGGAACGAATAGGTGTTGCCGACGTAAGGTTCGCCATCTTCGACAAATTTTACATCCATCTGGCTGATGGGGCAAAACGCCCGGCGCTTCAGGATTTCGACATGAAAGCCGCCCTTGCACTGGGCTGTCACCGTGCCTTCGACCGGCACAGCGCCATCAAAAGCATCCTTGAGCAGGTGGTACCCCCCGATTCCGGAGAGGGCGCGGGACAACTTGATTTCATCCTCGCTCATGGCAACCACATACAATTCAAGCGCATCACCCACCTCATACGGAAAAGCCTGGTCGTCATCCAGCAGTTCCTGTTTTTCGGCGGCACCGTCTATTTTCGTTCCGGTATCTACAAAAACAGTGTCTTTTCCAATGGCTATGATTTTTCCGGTGATTTTGTCGCCCACTTGCAGGTCGTCCTTCATACCATCACTGTAGGATTCCAAAAGGTCTGCGAAACTTTGTTCTTCCATGTCGTTGGTCTGATTTTCGTCCATTAATATGACTCCTTGAAAAATATTAGTTGAAAGTGGGCTAAAGTTATAAGTGAACTAAAGTTGCTGAGTCGCTTTGCCCTGTCTTTTATATAAACAGGCAGAATACCTTAACTTTAGATCACTTTAGATCACTTTACACTTTTTACTTTATCTCGAGCATCTCTCCGCAAAGGTCCTGGGAAGCCACATGGATGCGTGCGCTGCAGCCGTCCAGGGCCGGCTCCACTTCCTCAAGGGCTTTGTCCGGAGTGTTGTTGGTTTCACTCAGGTGCGCCAGAATGACGTGCTGTAGCCTGTCGTGTTTGAGCTCGGACAGCAGCGCCCCGGACGCCTGGTTGGAGAGGTGGCCTGTCCTCCCCTTGATGCGCTGTTTCAAGGGCCATGGATAGGGGCCGTTCATCAGCATTTCCGGATCGTGGTTGGCTTCCAAAATCAGCAGGTCACACCTTTTGAGGTGCTGTTTCACCATGGTCGTGGCGATGCCCAGATCCGTGGCAATGCCTATTTTTTGCCCATTGCAGGAAATGGTGAAGCCAGCCGAGTCTTCTGCATCATGTGTGGTGGCAAAGGGATGTATGACAAGGGTGTTGAGATTGAACGGCTGGCCGCACTTGAACGATCGCACGTCATTGACTTTGCCGATGGTCTGACTGGCTTCCCTGCCGGTCTTCTCCGACAGGTAAACCGGCAGGCTGAAGCGCCGGGAGAGGATGCCGACACCCCTGATGTGGTCGGAATGCTCATGGGACACGATCATGGCGTCGATGTCCCGGGGGTCCAGGTCGTGGGCTTTAAGCCGGCGCTCTATTTCGACACCGGAAAGCCCGGCATCCACCAGCAGGGTCGTGGCGCCGTCGGAAATGTAGATGGCATTGCCCTTGCTGCCGCTGGCCAGCATGCAGACGGATAATTTGTTATGATTATTGGTTAATGCACTCATAATTAAATCCAGGATGTTGACGCATATATCCTGTTGGGCACCAGGAACAGCTCATAGCTGGTAGCTCATAGCCTGCTATCAGCTACCAGCTATGAGCTACGACCTGACTTCCTTTTGGACCCTCGAATCCTTGGCCCCTTGAATCCTCGGCACCTTTCTCATGTTCCCGTTGACCCGAAGCCGCCGTCGCTGCGTGCCGTATCTTCCAGTTGGTCGACGACACAGAGCTCTGCCTGGTGCACCTGGTGGATGACCATCTGCGCAACCCTGGCACCGCGTCGAATCACAAAGGGTTCGGCACCATGATTGATCAGCGCTATTTTCACCTCGCCCCGGTAATCGGCATCTATGGTTCCAGGAGAGTTGATGAGCGTGATGCCGTGTTTAATGGCCAGTCCGCTTCTGGGGCGTATCTGGGCCTCGAAGCCGTCGGCCAGGGCCATGGCAAACCCGGTGGGGACCAGCTTTATTTCACCGGGTCCCAGCACCCAGTCTTCAGACGTGGCGGCACACACGTCCATCCCCGCGGATTGGGCCGTCATGTAGCGGGGAAGGGGGATATCGGCATCGTTCTCAGGTCGCAGGCGGCGAATTTGAATGACTGGTGTTGGATTCATGTATTCATATAGGCCTTGACCAGTTCTTCGTGGGCATTCCTGTCCACAACCTGGCCCAGCATGGTCAGCGAGAGGGTGTTGTCTTCCAGCAGTTTATACACAAGCTGTAGAATATCGTCGGGGGTAACGGCATCGATACGTTCCACGACGGTTTTAAGCGGGATATTCCGCCCGAAGTGAAATTCATTCTGGGCCAGCCGGACCATTTGGTTTTCACTGCTTTCCGCGGCCATGTATAGATTTCCCTTGATATACTCTTTGGCACCGGAAAGTTCGGCGTCTGAGACCTTTTCCTGTTTCAGGCGGAACATTTGTTCAAGGAGCAGCCGCGTGGTTTCGATGGATTTGGCCGGTTCGACCGCGGCATAGGTGCCAAACATGCCGGTGTCTACATGGGAAGAGACAAAAGAGTACACAGTGTAGGCCAGCCCCCTTTTCTCCCGGATTTCCTGGAACAGCCGAGAGCTCATGTTACCGCCGAGAATGGTGTTCATGAGCGACAATGCATAGCGGCCCGGGTCTGCCGTGGGAAGCCCGCGGGTGCCGAGACAGATGTGAACCTGTTCGAGATCCCGATTATTGATATCAACGCCAATTTTCCCGGCAGGCGGGGTCCTTTCCGGAAAACCGTTTCCCGGCTTGATGGTTTCAAAGGACGGACCTATCAGGCTGAGCAGCCGGTCATGGTCCAGATTTCCTGCGGCGGAAACGATGATTCGGTCAGGCTGGTAGAGTTTTTGAAAAAACGCTTTGAGGTGCTCGGCACCGAAGGTGAGGATATTATCGCGGCTGCCGAGTATGGAGCGTCCCAGGGGATGTTCACCCCAGAAATTTTTTCCCGAAAGAATATGAATGTATTCGTCAGGGCTGTCCTCCACCATTCCGATTTCCTGAAGGATAACCGGTTGCTCGCGTTGAATATCCGATTCGTCGAAGCGGGAGTTCAGAAAAATATCCGACAAGATTTCAACCATGGTGCCGAGATGGCTGTCCATGACTTTAGCATGGTAACAGGTGTTCTCCATGGTGGTGAAGGCATTGGTCTGCCCGCCAATGGCATCGAACTCCTTGGCGATCTGATAGGCCGAACGTTTTTGTGTCCCTTTGAATATCAGGTGCTCGATCAGGTGGGAAAGCCCGTTCTCCGCCAGGCTCTCATCGCGTGCCCCCACATCCACCCAGACGCCCATGGTGACCGAGCGGATGTGGGGCATATTCTTGGTCAGGATTTTAATCCCGTTTCCCAGTATGGTTTTACGGGTGTCCTGGTCAGCTTTCATCATCTGAAACAGCTTTATGGCTTAGGCGAATTTTGCCGTCTCTCCCGATTTCCAGAACCTTGACTTTCAGCATATCGCCTTCCTTGACCACATCGGTTACCTTGTTGACGCGGTGGTTGGCCAACTGTGAAATGTGCACCAGCCCATCGGTTCCCGGCATGATCTGAACAAAGGCGCCGAAATCGGTTGTTTTGACGACCTTGCCTTCATAAATGGCGCCGACTTCAGGTTCCCGGGTAATCTCGAGGACCGCCTGCTCGGCGGCCGCACCATCTTCTGCGGATGTCGCTGCAATTTTAACGATGCCTTCGTCATCGATTTCAATCCGGGTGTTGGTTTCACTCTGAAGCCCCCGGATGACCTTCCCGCCGGGGCCGATGATTTCCCTGATTTTATCGGGGTTGATTTTGATGATGATGATCTTGGGGGCAAAGGGGGAAATATCCTGCCTGGGTTGCTCCAGTGCTTCAAGCATTTTGCCGAGGATGTGCAGCCGTCCCACACGGGCCTGCTCCAGGGCTTTTTCCATGATGTCCTTGGAGAGTTCGTGGATTTTGATATCCATCTGCAGCGCAGTTATGCCTTCGCTGGTTCCGGTTACCTTGAAATCCATATCACCGAAATGATCTTCGTCGCCCAGGATGTCTGAAAGAATGACCGTGGTGTCACCCTCTTTTACAAGACCCATGGCAATTCCCGAAACCGGCGCCTTGATGGGAACACCGCCGTCCATCAGGGCCAGCGTGCCTGCGCAGACCGTACCCATGGATGAGGAGCCGTTGGACTCGAAGACTTCGGATACCAGCCGGATGGTGTAATCGAAGTCTTCCTTGTCCGGCAGTATCTTTTCAATGGCGCGGGTGGAAAGGCCGCCATGGCCGATGTCCCGGCGGCTGGGGCTGCCCACGCGCTTCACTTCGCCCACGGAGTAAGGCGGAAAGTTGTAATGCAGCATGAAGGGACGGAACTCTTCCCCACTGAGGGTTTCAACGCGCTGTTCATCAGGGCCGGAGCCAAGGGTCAGGACACCCAGAACCTGGGTTTCACCCCGTGTGAAAAGGGCGCTCCCGTGGGGCCTTGACAGTAAGCCAACCTCACAGGTAATGGGTCGAATTTCATCGAATTTACGGTCGTCGATGCGGCGGCCTTCCTTAAGGATCATATTGCGGCTAATGGAATTTTTAAGGTCACCCAGAATCTCGGAGACTTCGCCACCACGGTCAGCATAATCTTCCCCAAGACTCTCGAATATACTTTTCTTTACTTCCCGGACGGCACTGTAGCGCTCCATTTTATCAGGAATGACGAGGGTTTCCCGCAAACGGTCTTCAGCGGCTGCGGTAAGTTTGGCAACCAGTGCCGCATCCTTTTCAGGGGGCGCGAACTCACGCTTGGCTTTACCCACCGACTCCTGCAGTTTTTCCTGGATTTCGACGATGGGCTTCAGGGCCTCATGCCCGAAGAAAATGGCGTCCAGCATCTCCTTTTCACTGACAACGTGGCTGCCGCCTTCCACCATGACAACCCCGGTCTTGGAGCCGGAAACGATAATGTTGATGTCTGCATCTTCCCAGTCGGCGAGGACGGGGTTGACCTTCAATTCGCCGTTAATGCGGCACACGCGCACGCTGGCAATAGGGCCGGCAAAGGGCACGTCCGAGATAACAAGGGCAGCGGAAGCGCCGACCATGGCGATGACGTCTGGATCGTTTTCCTGATCCATGGACAGTACCGTGGCAATGACCTGGGTTTCGAAGTTATATTTCTTGGGAAACAGGGGGCGAATCGGCCGGTCGATCAGGCGGGCGGTGAGCGTTTCTTTTTCACTGGGCCTGCCGATTTCACGGCGAAAATAGTTTCCGGGTATGCGTCCGGCCGCATAGATTTTTTCCTGGTATTCAACCGATAGCGGCAGGAACCCTACATTTCGTTCTTCATGGGATGAAACGGCCGTGACCAACACGGTTGTGTCCCCATAACGAACCACAACGGAGCCGGAGGCCTGTTTGGCGACCTTTCCGGTCTGTATGCTTAATTCTTTACCGCCGACGTCGGCTTTTAATGTGATTTCCATAAATTTTTCCTAACATGGTTTACATTTGAATTCCCGGCTGTCTGTCGAAGCGAAGATCCCGCCATTCGTAAAAGGCAGCACGAAATGAATTCCAATTTTAGATTAATATCTCTTAAATCGTTTAGCGCCTGAGTCCCAGGGTTTCGATGATGGTCCTGTAGCGCTTGACATCGCTGTTCTTTACATAGTTGAGGAGCCTGCGGCGCCGGCCAACCATCATCAGCAGCCCTCTGCGGGAATGATGATCCTTTTTGTGGATTTTCAGATGTTCGGTCAGGTATGAAATCCTGTGGGTGAGAAGCCCGATCTGAACCTCCGGGGAACCGGTATCGCTTTCGTGGGTTTTATATTTTTCAATAAGCGTTTTTTTGTCTTCTGCTGTATAAACCAATTTCTTCTCGCCTCCTGTCTTCAATTTGTTATTGAGTAAACTGTTTAATTATAGCTATATGTTAAATCTTTTCTATGGGTTGTAAACGGTCAATGTCATATTGACTGCCACTTTTGCATGTTATGCTTGAAAAACACAACAATAATCATAGTTTTTGGATTCTTTTTTTCCCTGCACCACAGCCAGAAGATGGTGCCGGCGATTCACTAGCTTGACATATTGTCCCGGCTTCCCTTTTTCTCCAGGGACGATATCCTTGGAGGTCAGGGGGATGCCGTGGGCAATTTTGGCCGCTAGACCGATGTCCGCCACCACGGCCGGCATGCCTTTGAGGGCGTCGGCCATGGTAATCACATGCGGTGCGAGCTCATCACTTCCGGCAAGCTGTTCGACATCAGCCAGCGACAGTGCGTTTTCCAGACCAAACCCTGAACTGCCTGTTCTTTGCAGGGTTTTCAGGTGACCTCCGCATCCCAGTGCCGTACCTATGTCGGCGCAAAGGGTCCGCACGTAGGTTCCTGCCGAGCAATGCACTTCGAAACGGATGTGCGGCAATTCAGTTTCAAGAATGCGAATGTCCGCAATATGAACTTTGCGCGCCGGTTTACGTACAGGCTTTCCCTGCCGGGCAAGCTTGTAAAGCGGCACTCCCTTGTGCTTCAATGCTGAATAGGCCGGCGGTATCTGGCTGATCCAACCCCGGAAACGCTGGAATACGTCTACCAGCTGTTTTTCATCGAGGTCGGCAACGCGGTTTTCGGAAACAACGGCACCGGTGGCATCCTGCGTATCCGTTTCGATTCCAAGGCAAAGCGTTGCCACGTATGTTTTGTTTCCCTCAAGAAAAAACCGGGCCAACCGGGTGGCCCGGTTGATGCAGCAGACCAGTATGCCCGTGGCAAAAGGGTCCAGCGTGCCGGTATGTCCCACCTTTTTTGCCTTAAGGGCCGCTTTGACGCGTGCGACAACCCTGGCGGACGACATATTCTCGGGTTTGTCGACGATGACAAAGCCATCGTCATTGAACATCGTACGGCTTGCTATCATCTGCTCCCGAATATCCTAACCCCAAAGTTACATGAACAAATATTTCATATGGTTTCAGATAGTTGAATAATTCTATGCTTCAGGTCTGAAAGGGTCGTTTTTATACCGAATCCGGCCGCGCTGGGGTGTCCTCCGCCGCCGAATCCGGATGCGATGGCAGCCACATCCACCGAACCGTCGGAACGGAGGCTGACGTGGTACTGCTTGACATCTCCTTGACCGTGGTGGCCGTTTTCCTGCTCCTGGATCAAGGCTGCCAGTTTGACATCTTCGATACGCCGCGCATAATTGATGAGTCCATCTGCATCTTCAGGGTGTGTTCCCGTCTCATTCAGCATTTGCCGGGTCAGCATCATCATGGAAACGTTGCCGTTGCCTGAAATCTCGATGGTTTCAAGGGCCAGGTTCAACAGTTTTATCCGGCCCAGGGAGTAGGTTCCATACACATGCTGGGCCACGTTGTAAGGCTGTACGCCTTTCTGGACCATTTCATCACAGATGGCAAAGGCAGCGTGGTTCGTATTGGAAAAACGAAAAGAACCGGTGTCCGTAACAATGCCTGTATAGATGGACGTGGCCATGGTCTGGTCCATCTCGATGCCCATGGCTTTTATCAGGCGATAGACAATTTCCGCTGTGGCGCATGCCGAGGTGTCGATGATCTGCAAATCGCCAAACCCATTGTTGGTGACGTGGTGGTCGATGTTTATGACAACCGGAATGGCGGAAACCATGTCGGCCCTGCTGCCCACGCGGTTCAGGCCACCGCAGTCCAGCACGATGGCCGTGTCAAAGCTGCTTTCGGGCTCAAGGTTCCTTAAAATGAGCTCCACACCCGGAAGGAAGCGATATACGGCGGGAATGGGGCTTTCATTGAACAGGGTGGTATCGATCCCCCGTTTCGTAAGCGCGACTCCCATGGCAATCAGCGAACCGATGGCATCGCCATCCGGGTTGATATGGCTGGTTATAAGCACGCGGCGGCTTTTTTTCAGTTGGTTGACAATATTATTCATGTTGTTTTTTTGTCGTTTGAAGGAGTCTGTCGATGTTCGCCCCATAGTCAAACGATTCGTCATAATAAAATTGAAGCGCCGGCATGTACCGCAGTCCCAGCATGCGGCCGAGATTTCTTTTTACGTACCCGACAGCGCTCTTGAAGCCTTCTTCCGTTTCGCGGCTTTTTTCTTTCCCGCCGGTGGCGGTGAAGTAAACTTTGGCAATCCTCAGGTCACGCGTCATTTTTACACCGGTGATGGTGGCACCCTCGAGACGCGGATCGCTGACATTCTTATGGAGCAGATCTGACAAAGCCCGTTGTATCTGGCCTCCGACTCGATCGGAACGGGAGAATGGTTTCATAGGCTCATGATCTCCATTTCGCTGTCGTAAACGTCGGCTATACCCATGCCTTCGACCATGTTGAACAGTTTGTCGATTTTTGCGTTGACAAGCCTTCTGTCTGTGCCCACCAATGCAAAACCGATGTCCGCCCTCTGGTAAACTTCGTTGGCAGCGACTTCTCCCACCGAGGCGTTGAAGTTGTTGCGGATGCGGCTGACAATGGCTTTGACAACACTCCGCTTGGCCTTCAGGGAGCGGCACTCGTGGATTCTAAACCTGATCACGCCCATGCCGATTACCATTAGCCAAGTTCCGGCCGGGTTTCTTCGGTGAAGTAGCACTCAATGGTGTCACCGAGTTTGATATCGTTATAGTTTTCGATTCCGATGCCGCATTCATACCCGCTTTGAACTTCCTTGACGTCGTCCTTGAACCGCCTGAGGGAAGAGATCTTGCCGTCGTATATCACCACGCCTTCCCTGACCAGGCGCACCTTCTGTCCGCGTTCGAACTTGCCGTCGGTTACATAACAACCGGCGATGGTGCCTATTTTAGGAATGTGGAAAAGGTCGCGAACCTCCGCCCACCCCAGTGTCCGGTCTTCAAAGATCGACGACATCAGCCCCAGGATGGCATCCTGGATTTCCTTGATGACATCGTAAATGACGTTGTGGTAGCGGATATCCACCTGCTCTTCAGCGGCCTGGTCCTGTATTTTTTGGCTGGGCCGGATGTTAAATCCCACAATGATGGAATTGGACACGGTAGCCAGGGAAACGTCGGACTCGGTAATGGTTCCGGTGGCCGCGTGAACGATGTTGATTTTGACCTCCTCGTTGCTCAGTTTGGACAGGGAGTCCCGCAAGGCCTCGATAGATCCGTGAACATCGGCTTTCAGGATGAGATTGAGGTCTTTAACCTCCCCTTCCTGCAGTTTTTCAAAAAGGCCTTCCAGGCTCAAGCGGCTGCTCTTGGCAAGCTCCTTGGAGCGCTGTTTCTGCACACGGTGGAGGCTGATCTGTTTGGCATCCTTTTCATCCGCAATAGAAACGAGTTCGTCGCCGGCCTGGGGAACACCGGACAGGCCGATGATCTCCACGGGAATGGATGGTCCGGCTGATTCGACCTGTTGGCTCCTGTCGTTCAGCAAGGCCCGGATTTTACCGTAGTGCATACCGCAGACCACAGAATCTCCGGCATGCAGCGTCCCTTCCTGGACAAGGACGGTGGCAACCGGTCCCCGCCCGGCATCCAATTTTGCCTCCACCACATGCCCCCGCGCGAGTTTGTCGGGGTTGGCTTTCAGCTCGAGCATTTCCGCCTGCAGCAATATCATTTCCAGCAGATTGTCTATGCCCTGGTTCTGTTTGGCGGACACGCTGACAAATATGGTGTCCCCCCCCCAGTCTTCCGGCACCAGGCCGTTTTCGGACAGTTCACGCTGTACACGATCCGGTTCCGCATTGGCCTTGTCGATTTTGTTCACAGCCACAATAATGGGAACTTCCGCTGCTTTGGAATGGTTAATGGCTTCGATGGTCTGCGGCATGACACCGTCGTCTGCAGCCACCACAAGGATAACGAGGTCCGTAACCTTTGCCCCCCGGGAACGCATGGCGGAAAAGGCTTCATGGCCGGGTGTGTCGAGAAACACAATGTGGCCTTTGGAGGTGGACACGTTATATGCCCCGATGTGCTGCGTTATCCCTCCGGCTTCTATTTCGGTCACCCGCGTTTTGCGGATAACGTCCAAAAGAGATGTTTTGCCATGGTCGACATGGCCCATGATGGTGACCACCGGCGGCCTCCCGGACATTTTTTCAGGATCATCGCTTTCCGTTTTCAAAATGATCTCTTCTTCAAAGGAGGCTTTTTCCAGCTCATAACCGAATTCGGCCGAAACAAGGGACGCCGTATCGTAGTCGATGGTCTGGTTGACCGTGGCCATGACACCGAGAGACATGAGCTTGGCAATCATTTCATTGGCTTTGATGCCCATGCGTTTGGCGAGTTCCGCCAGGATGATGGTGTCATCGATCTTGATGCGCCGTTTGATGGCCTTGGGGGTGGTAATCTGGGTCTGGAGGCCTTTTTCCTGCCTGGCCCTCCCCCCTTTACGGCCCTTACGGCCCCGTTTGGCGCGTCCGGAATAGAGATCCTTGCCCTCGACAACCTCTTTTTTCATGAAAGAGATTTTCTTTTTAAAGAACTTGCGGTCGCCGTCCGCAGGTGCGGCCGCCTTGCGGCCCTTTTTCTTTTTGGCTTTGGCCGGCGATTCCTTTTGGTCGGCCGGAGCGGCAGCAGGGCGCGAATAGCGGGGCCTGCCCGCAGGAGCACCGGGTCTGCCGGTCTTTTTTTCCGCCAGGGATTGCACCGGTACTTTCGGCAGCTTGATGATTTTAGCCGCGGCTTCCTTTTTCTTGGGTTTGACGGCTTTGGCCGGGGCGGCCTTTTTTTCCGGCTCGGGGGTTTCAGCCGGTGCTGCAGCCTCTTCTTTCTCCTGGTCTACCTTTTCTTCAGGCGCGGCGCTTTCTCCGGCCGGGGCGGCTGCTTCTTCTTCAGGCGCAGCTTCGGGTGGCTCGACTTCTTCTACTTCGTCGGGCGCTTCTTTTTCCGCAGCTTTAGGCGTCTCGATAATTTTGGCCGGTGTTTCGGCGACCTTGTCGGCCTTCTTTTTGATCTTCTTTTTGGCCTTTTCGTCCACCTTTTTGTCGGCTTTCTCGTCGGCCTGGTCGTCTACCTGGTCGTCTGCCGGCTCGGCCGCAACAGGTGCCGGCTCGGCAGGCGCTTTGACCTTGCGCCGTCTGATTACCGAAGGCCGAATGCGTTTTTCCACAAGATCCGGTTGTTTTTTCCCGCGAATTTTGTCTTTGATGCTGTCGACTTCGGCGTCCTCGACGGAACTCATATGGCTTTTGACGGGAATGCCCAGCTCCTCCAGCTTTTCGAGAAGCTGCTTGTTGGTCATATTCAGCTCCCGGGCAAGTTCATATATTCTGATCTTTCCCATCCATCCCCCTTAAATATGCTTAGAATCTAGCTTCGAATTAGTCGTCTTTGTTATCAGGGTCTTCTACTGCCAGCGCATCTTCAGGTTCATGTTCATTGGCATCAGCTATATCGTTTTCCGGCTCTTCCGGCGAGGCATCGGCATTGTCCGCATTTTCATCCGCCATCGCCTCAAGGTGCTGAATGGCGGATTCGATCAGCTGCGCCGCCTTTTCATGACCGATGCCGCGAATAGTGACAAGGTCCTCGACGTCGGCCTGGCTGAGTTCTTCGGCCGAGAAAAATCCCTTTTCATAGAGAGCGTCCGCCATGCTGATGCCCACACCCGGCAGTTCAACCAGAGAATCATAGCCGCTTTTCATGGCCTCGCTGTAGCGTGATTCACTGTTTACGTCCAGATGCCACCCCGTCAATTTTGAGGCCAGCCGGACGTTCTGTCCTCTCTTGCCAATGGCAACGGAGAGAAATTCATCCGGCACGATAACTTCCATGGAGCTGTTTTCTTCGTCGATGATAACGCGCGAAATTTCGGCAGGGGCGAGTGCATTGCACACAAACCTTGCCGAATCCGCATGCCAGGGAATGATGTCGATTTTTTCACCGCGCAATTCCTGCACGACATTCTGCACCCGGCTGCCTTTCATACCCACACAGGCGCCCACCGGATCGATGTCGGAATCATTGGAGGACACCGCAAATTTTGCGCGGCTGCCGGGTTCCCGTGCGGCTCCCATGATATCGACAATCCCTTCGCTGATTTCAGGAACTTCCGTTTTGAACAAATGGATCAGGAAGTTCGGGTGGGTGCGGGACAGCAGTATCTGCGGACCGCGCGTGTCCAGCAGCACGTCCAGTATCAGGGCGCGAACCCTGTCCCCGCGTCGGTAGGACTCCCGTGGGACCTGCTCGCGTACGGGAACGATGCCTTCGGTGTGGCCGAGGTTGACGATGATGTCTCCCCGGTCGATCCGCTGGACGATGCCGTTGATTATTTCACCTTTGCGGTCGATGAAGTTCGCATATACGGCATCCCTTTCAGCATCCTTCATCTTCTGTATGATCACCTGCTTGGCGGACTGGGCCGCAATTCTGCCAAAGGTGCTGGCATCCATTTTCGTTCCGAGGCTGTCGCCGACTTCGCAATCCGGATCCAGTTCCCGGCCTTCTTCCAGTGTGACCTCCAGGTCCGGTTCGACCACCTCGGCCACGACTTCCTTGAACTGGAAGACTTCTATTTCTCCGGTTTCTTCCACATATTGAGCTTCGATGTCGACTTTACTGCCGTATTTCTTTTTTGCCGCAGACCGCAGTGCTTCTTCCAGTGCTTTAATGAGAATGCCACGATCGATGCCTTTGTCACGGCTGATCTGGTCAACAACGCGTTTTATGTCTGTAATCAACATCAGCTTTCTCCATTGTAATTGATAAGCCGCGCTTTGGTAATGGTGTCAAAACGAATGGCGACGGTGTTGTCATTGGTTAAAATTGTAATCGAACTCTCTTCGGCCCCCATGAGGGTGCCCTTGAAATTTTTCCGGCCGTCAATGGGCTCGGTTGTCTGTATTTTGGCTTCCTGCCCTTTGAACCGGTTATAGTCCGCCAGTTTTCCTAAGGGACGATTTGTCCCCGGCGACGAAACTTCCAGGTTGTAGGGTTCATCGCTATCCAGACTGACATCCAAAAGGTCGCCGAACTGGCGGCTGATGTTGGCACAGTCATCCAGGGTAACCCCTCCCGGCTGATCGATGTAAAGGCGCAGTATCCTGCCTCCGGGCTCGGCCTGGTACTCAACGAAAACCAGCTCCATGCCTTCCGCGTGGCACATCGGCTCCGCCAGCTTTTTGACGGCTGCAAGGACCCGTTCCCTTTCCGCGGAGGGAAACGAATACTTTTGCCGAGGCTGTTTCTGTTTCTTGCTGCTCAACGTTTCTACTCCCCGCCTGGTTTCGGCATGGGTTATTAAAAAAACAAAAAACGGGCGAAAGCCCGTTTCTCTCATCTATGGCAACTTCTTAATTTGGACAGCGAATCTTCGTCAGTTCATGAAAACAACCATAAGTAAAATAGTTCCAAAGTACGCATAGATAAAAGCACTTTCCTACCAGTCTCTCGGTCTCCTGAAAGACGGGCTTTGGTGGAGCGGGCAACGAGATTCGAACTCGCGACACCAAGCTTGGGAAGCTTGTACTCTACCAACTGAGCTATGCCCGCTTTCCAGAAGAGCATATTTAAGACATAAATATTGAACTGTCAACAGGTTTTCTCAATTATTCGTTATACCTGTTGTCATGAGTATGTTCCGGTTCAACATTGAGCAGAGATGCGGATAGTCTATTTTTTAAAGCACCATATCAAGCCGAGGCATTTGAGGACAGAATTCCTTTCCTCTAAAAAAAAATCTCAGCGGCTCTGTGAGCTCTGCGAGAGAAAAATTTTGTAGCTCTAATACTGTTCCAATAGCTGTTTAATGGCCTTCAGTTCATTCAGGATTTCATCGTAGGCAGGGGCCTGGGGATGTTGCTTGGCATTTCTGTCCTTAAGGAAATTCTTGGCGCCCGGAATCGTATATTTTTTCTCGTAGAGAAGGTGTTTGATTTCAAGGATGAGTTCGACATCTTTTTTGCGGTAAAGCCGTTGGCCCGCAGAAGTCCTCTTGGGCTTTATGCGCTTGAATTCGGATTCCCAGAACCTGAGTACATGGGTTGGCAGACCCAGAAGATCTGCGACCTCTCCGATCTTGAAATAAAATTTGTCGGGAATGATCACCGATGCGCTTTTCATTTTGCCGAACCTTTAACGGCTGATTGGATTTCTTTATCCCGCCTACATCAATGGCTCTGTTTAAACTTAATGTAAAACCCAAGATTTATCTTTGCAGTTGAATTTATACACGGGATATGGTCTCTGGTCAACCTACGGGCTCACGCAAAAATAACTTCACATTTTCAGCGCCCATCCATCCCGCTCATCGGCGTTCCATAAAGGTTGCGTAGCAAACTTTATTCGGGGAGCCCGGCATCGAACTTTTTAATCACCTTGAAGGTAATTTCCTTGTGGAGCTTGTTGATCACCTCGTCCTCCAGCGTTTCCGTAAGGGACCTGTAGGTGATGCGGAATGATACGCTCTTTTTTCCCTCGGATATGGGGGAGCCCGTGAAAACGTCGAAAATGGCAGCATCTTCCACAAGCGCCACTTCCATACCTTGCACATAATCCAGTATGCAGCCGGCTTCAACGGCCCGGTCGATGATAATCGTGGCGTCGCGAGAGGTGGCTGGAAATTTAGGAATCACCCCGGCCTGGTTGAAATCGGGGATAAGGCTGTAGAGCCGGGTCAAATCGAGTTCGAAGATCCATGCGCTCTGCTTCAGGTCATAGGCTTTGAGAACATCGGGCCTGAGTTCCCCCACCAGCCCGAGCAGGGTATTGCCGAGCATGATTTGCGCCGTGTGGCCGGGCCGCGTGTAGCGGCACAGGTCGTCCGGCAGGGCGGAGAAGGCCGCGTTGCCGATATTCACCGTGTTCAGCAGGCCCTCGACGACCCCTTTCATATCGTAAAAATCAAAGGGGGACTCCTTTACCTTCCAGGTAAGGGGGCTCGTAGATCCGGACAGGATGCCGCCGAGCACCTCTGTTTCCTCGGGCAGCCCCTGTTCATTTTTCTGAATGAAGACTTTGCCCACTTCGAATAGCTCGACACGCTTGACCTGCCGCGAGTAGTTCCGATGCATGGATTTTAAAAGCCCCGGTATGAGCGAGGTGCGCATAACGGTCTGATCTTCGGTGAGGGGGTTCAGGATTTTTACAAAAAGCCGTCTGTCGTCATTTTCTGCCAGGTTCAAAAGGTCACAGGCGCCTTCATCCATGAAGGCGTAATTGATAGCCTCCGTGAATCCGAATCCGGTCATGATCTGTTTGATGCGGTCCCTTTCTGTCAAGGCTTTCGATGCTTTCCGCGTTTCGGCCGCGACCAGGGGATAGGTGCGGGGAATATTGTTGTACCCGGTCATGCGGGCGACTTCCTCGATCAAATCAACGGTTCTGGCGATATCGACGCGAAAGGAGGGGGCGGTGACATCAAGCGTTTCTTCACTGGTGCTTTTGACGTGGAAGTCAATGGACTCCAGCAGGTGTTTGATTTCATGCCCTTTCAGATCTGTGCCGATAAGGCGGTTGGTCTCCTCCGCCGTAAGGGTTATGGTTGGCGGCTGCGGCAGCTGCCCTTTAACATCGATAACCCCGGAAACCAGTGTTCCTCCGGCCAATTCCAGCATGAGTTGAGCGGCCCTGTCCAGGGCTACTGGCGTTGTCTCCGGATCGACGCCGCGTTCGAAGCGGTGGGAGGCGTCCGTGTTCAGGCCCAGGGTCTTGGCGGTTTTGCGGATACTGGCCGGATTGAAAAAGGCGCTTTCGATGAGAACCCGGGTGGTCGTGTCTTCGATTTCAGAATTCAGACCGCCCATGACCCCGGCGAGTCCCACCGGTTTTTCTCCATCGCAGATCAAAAGCATGTCCTCGGCCAGAATGCGTTCTTTGGTGTCCAGGGTGGTGAATTTTTCTCCTGCCTCGGCACGGCGCACGACGATGCGGTTTTCATGCAATTGGTCGAAATCGAAGGCATGCAGCGGTTGGCCGTACTCCATGAGCACGAAATTGGTGATGTCCACAATGTTGTTGATGGGCCGCAAGCCCACGGAAATCAGCCGGTTTTGCAGCCAGGGGGGCGAGGGGGCCACGGTTATGTTTTCGATGAGACGCGCCGTGTACCGGGGGCAGTCCCCGGGTGCTTCCACGGTGACGGATGTATAGGTGTCGATTTCCCGGCCGGATTCTGAAAGATCCACCGGTTCAACGGAAATTTTCCGTCCCTGGATGGCGGCAACTTCCCGGGCCGTACCGATGATACTGAGGCAATCGGGACGGTTGGGGGTGAGATCGATTTCCAGAACAGGGTCAGCCAGCTTGAGGGCGCAGGCCAGGTTTTCGCCCACGGGCAGGTCGTTGCCCAGTGACATGATCCCGGAAGCGTCCAGACCCAGATCCAGTTCCGCTTCGCTGCAGAGCATGCCTTCGGAAACTTCGCCCCGGATGGTTCCCTTTGTCAAGGTGTTGCCGTCGGGCAGGCGTGTCCCGGGCAGGGCCAGGGGCGCCAGCATGCCTTCGGTGACATTGGGGGCGCCGCAAACGACCTGGACAGATTTTTCCTTAAGCGCCACGTCGCATAGTTTGAGGCGGTCTGCATTGGGGTGGTTTTTCACGGCAGCCACGCGGCCGACAAATACGCTGTTCAAATAGTCGTACCGGTCGGTTGCGGCTTCCACTTCAAGGCCCACCATGGTCAGGGCTTCGGTCAATTCGTTCAATTCCAGTTCAACGGGAACGAATGCCTCCAGCCAACTGAGACTAACTTTCATCTATCATTACCCCGGCTTAAAATTGATTTAAAAACCTGATGTCGTTCTCGAAAAATTTTCTGATGTCGTCGATGCCGAATTTCAGCATGGCGATGCGTTCCACGCCCATGCCAAAGGCAAACCCGGTGTATTGTTCGGGATCGTAGTTCACGTTCTCATAGAGGGCGGGATGCACCATTCCGGATCCCAAAACTTCTAGCCAGCCGGTATGCGAGCACACCCGGCAGCCTTTGCCGCGGCACATGACACAGAGAATGTCGACCTCGGCGCTGGGCTCCGTGAAAGGGAAAAAGCTCGGTCGGAATCTGAGTTTGGTTTTTTCATCGAACATCTGATGCACGAAGGCGGTAAGGATGCCTTTGAGGTCTCCAAAGGAGACACCCCGGTCCACAAAAAGGCCTTCCACCTGGTGAAACATCGGGGTGTGGGTCAGATCGGAATCACAACGGAACACCTTGCCTGGGACCACCACCCTTACCGGCGGCTGGGTTTTCTCCATAAACCTGATCTGCATGGGCGAGGTGTGGGTTCTGAGTACGATGTCATCCGAAACGAAAAAGGTGTCCTGCATATCCCGGGCCGGATGGTTCTTGGGGAAATTGAGGGCCTCGAAATTGTAGTAATCCGACTCGACCTCGGGCCCCTCAGCCACATCGAACCCCAAACCACTGAATATACTGCAGATTTGATGAGAAATCTGGGAGACAGGATGCAGGGACCCGGTACGTGTCGCCCGTCCGGGAAGCGATACATCAAGGCGATCCTCGCTGGCCTGGGCGGCGGTTTCAAGCCGTTGTAAAGCCTCGTTCAGGGCCTTTTCAAGGAGACCCTTGACCTGGTTGGCTTTTTTTCCGGCAAAAGGCCGGTCCTCTTTGGGCAGTTGGGATATGTTGCGCATGAGGCCCGTAAGGACCCCTTTGCGCCCCAGGTAGTGAACGCGGATGGTGTCTATTGCATCGGCAGTACCTGCCTTATCCAGCTCGGTGAAGGCCTGTTCTTCGATCTGTTCAATACGTTCCACGGTGGTCCCGCTGTTATGCTTGCTGTGCAGCAATTTCTGCGATTTTGGCAAAACCGGCCGGGTCTGAAACAGCCAGGTCGGCCAGAACCTTACGGTCTATCCCGACATTGGCCACTTTCAGGCCGTGGATGAACTTGCTGTAGGACAGGTCGTTCATGCGTGCGGCAGCATTAATCCTGGTGATCCACAATCTTCTGAAATCACGCTTTCTGGCCCGGCGGTCCCTGTAGGCGTACATGAGCGCCTTGTCGACGGCATCGGCCGCCGTGCGAAAGAGCTTGCTGCGTCCTCCGCGAAATCCTTTGGCCAGTTTAAGTACTTTTTTACGGCGTTGTCTCGCCTTGAATCCTCTTTTAACCCGCATGGTGATATTCCTCCTGAAAAATATTGTGCCGTCTAGTCGTCTAGCTGTTCGGCAGCAGCAGCCGCACTTCCTTCATGTCGGACTTTTTAACCAACTGGCCCTGTCGCAGAGCGCGTTTACGCTTGGTGGTCTTCTTGGTCAGAATATGGCTGGCGTGTGATTTTGAAAAGGCAAACTTACCGCTTCCGGTTTTGCGAAACCGTTTGGCGGCGGCCCGATTCGTTTTTATTTTAGGCATTTTTACCTCGCTCCTCGTTTAATTAATAAAAAATAGATGGCGTGAGCAGTCCGTGGAGGGACAGCCCACGCCAGGATTATTGTCATCAATGAAAATGCTTATCGCTATACAGCGCCGTATGGGCTTAACGAATTATCAATCGATTAAGAGGGGTAGCGTATAGTTGATGATATAAACAGGTTTTTATTTCGGGGCCAGCACCATGGTCATGACCCGTCCTTCGAATTTGGGGGCCTGTTCCACCGTGGCGAATTCCTCGGCACTTTGCGCGATGGACAGAAGTAGCTCCCGCCCGCGACCGGACAGGGTTATTTCACGGCCCCGGAAGATCACAGTGACCTTGACCTTGTCCTTTTTGTCGATGAACCGTTTAATGTGATTCAGCTTGGTGTTCAGGTCGTGTTCGCCGGTTTTCGGCCGCACTTTAATCTCTTTTACCTGGAAAGTGCTCTGCTTTTTCTTGGCTTCCTGCTGTTTTTTGGTCTGCTCGTATTTATAACGGCCATAGTCCATTATTTTGCAGACCGGGGGGTTCGCGTTGGGCGAAACCTCCACCAGATCCAGTCCGTGGTCGCCGGCAATGGCGAGCGCTTTATAGGTCGGTACGACGCCTACCTGTTCACCATCAGGATCGATGACCCTGACTTCTTTGGCCCTGATATTTTTATTGATATTGGTTCTGTCTTGACGTTGTGGCCTGTTTGTTCGTCTTGGAAAAACTATACTTTCACCTCCTCGTCCGGGCTGACCGGAAATGGCGCACGTTGATAATACTTGTCCTGTCAAAAGCGACGGGACAATTTTTCCGATAGTCGCTTATAGGACAACATTACGAAATGCAAGAAAAAAATGCAATAAAAATAATTTCCAGCTCCCTTTGCGGCTGAATTAGTATCATTGTTGTGACAATGTGTAGTCGGCCAGCAGGCTGTTCCGCCAGTATCTGTTTTCCGAGTCTGAAAAAAAAGCATTGAACAGCTCAAGGCTTTCTTGTCTCAACACATTTGAAATAATTGATATTTTACTATTTTTATAAAGAGTCGGCATCACCTCAAGGGTGCAGGCGGTTCCGCCGCCCATGACATCCTCATACGCATAGACAAGCTGTCCGATCCCGTGGATCAAAATCGCCCCAAAACACATGAGGCATGGCTCCATGGTAGCGTAAAGGGTCATGCCGGAGGGGTCGGCTTGCGGGTTCAGCGCCTCTAATTTTCTAAGGGCTACCATTTCAGCATGGTCAAGCTCGTTGGTCCGCATACCGGCAGTGCCCATCCGGGATCCCGTGGCAATGACGCGGTTGTCGCTCACCACCACACACCCCACTGGAAACTCATTGGATAATAATGCTTTTTGGGCCTCTTGCAAGGCTTTGCGCATGAAAAAATTGTGATCCATAATGCCTTTCACCGGTTTTTTTCCACGTCGCAGAATAATCAACAATCGATCGTGAAAAATTCGCCCTTAACAATCCGTAATGCCGAACAGGGCCAAATTGTTAAATTGCCTAACACGGCCCTCCGCCCGATGTGATCATCGGGGTGATGGTTCAAGCTGTTCGGCATAACGGGCTCTATAGGCCTCAGATGGAGGCCCTGGAGCCTCCATTTTTACTCGGAGATTTTACAGATCGTGTCGTCACAGGGACAGCTTCCATCGATTTCAAAGGCAAAGGCGATACGCGATTCCTTTTCAGCCCTCCCGGACGGGATGGAAGCAAACATACTGTCTGCCACCAGATGTGTCAACGCGGCCTTGTCGGGGATGGCATCGAGCCCCCTGGCCATGACCTTGCCACTGGTCCCATCCAGGATATCGGCGTCGATGCCGTTGGTGACAACCACAACAGGTACCTGATAAGAGACCAGCAGGCGGGAGGCCGCCAGGGCCGGCCGATGACGGGTCACCAGTGAGCCCGGACCATACTTTATCATCATGGAGACCCTTTCGTCGATGGCAATTCCGAAATCGATGTTGATGATGGCGCATTTTTCGCCGGCCCTGAGGGTCAGGGGCCAGCGTGGCCTGATCTCATTCCGGTTGAATCCCTTCCTGTCCACCAAAAGAGCGGCAATCCCCTGCTTGAGCCGTTCGTCATGGGTGTCATCAAGGGTTTCACCAGTAATGAGATCCCTGAGTTCGCCCAGTATGAGGTGGTGGCCTGCCATTTTTACTTCCCTTAATTTAGGTTTGCTTTTTAATGTTCGAGGTTTTATCTATTCTCAATATACATTAGAAACATGTATCAGCACGGATATTCTTAGTATCCCGGGTTGTTGGAATGGAGCCTATTCCCAAATGTGCCTGACTGTTTCTAATGAAATGGTAATGTCTCCGATGGGTTTTGTAAAGGAGTGCCGATGTCTGATGGATTGACCATCCGGGAAAATTTCGAGAAACGGGAAAAGAATTTCATGTCCCCTTTCGGGTGCCAGAGCGCCTATTCCAAGGGGCGGGAGAAAGAGGAAAGTGCCTGTCCCATCAGGACTGCCTTTCAAGTGGACCGTGACAGAATTGTCTATTCCAATGCATTCAGACGGTTAAAACATAAAACCCAGGTGTTTTTGCGGCCCCTGGGGGATGAATACCGCACACGGCTGACCCATACCCTGGAAGTTGCCCAGATTGCCCGGACCATTGCCCGGGCCATGTTTTTAAACGAAGACCTGGCCGAGGCCATCGCCCTGGGGCATGATCTGGGCCATACACCCTTCGGCCATGGCGGGGAAACGGTTCTTAGGGAAATATTTTCAAGGCATTACTCCCACCATTCCCAGAGCTTGAGGGTGGTGGAAGTGCTGGAAAACGACGGCCAGGGGCTCAATCTCACCTGGGAAGTACGCGACGGAATATTAAAACATTCCAAGGGGTATGGTAAGATAATTCCGGACGATCCCACCGAGTTGGCCGGCACCATCGAAGGCCGCGTGGTGCGCATAGCCGATATAATGGCTTACCTCAATCACGACCTGGACGACGCTGTCCGCAGCGGTGTCATCACCGCTGCTCAGGTTCCGGATGTGTGCAGACAAGTTCTCGGCAACACGCACTGGGCGCGTGCCGCCACCATGATCAACGACCTTGTTTTTTCCAGCGCTACGGACAATGACGAGCTGGTGCTGAGTATGAGTGAAAAGGTCTTCGGGGCCATGGCAGTGCTGCGCAAGTTTTTATATGACAATGTGTACCGCTCCCCCCTGGTGCACAATGATTTTATCAAGGCCAAAAAAATTCTGTCGGAACTGTACGCCTATTTTCTGGAACACGAGGCCATGCTGGAGCAGGAGCTTGTCGGGATGGAGATGGGGGGCATATATCGCAATGGCGATTCAAGGGAGAGAATCGTGTGTGATTTTATAGCAAGCATGACGGACCGCTATGCCATGGTACTTTATGAGCGCATTTTTTTCCCGTCGCCACAGGTGTAGGGAAGCTCATAGCTCATCGGTCGTAGCTCACAGCTTGCTATCAGCTATGTAGTTTCTCAAAAAGTTAGGATGATGGTCTGGATAGCGCCAAGGCGGGAATCCAGGTGGCTCTTTCATAGTATTATCACCCATCAGTTTTTGAGAAGTTACTCAGCTATGAGCTAATTTACGGTTTAAACATCCATTACAAGAGAACCAATGAAGCATATTTTCGAAAGTATAAGGCAGCACGGTGAGGAGCTATCCCCCTGGCTTGAAAAGCTGGTGGCGGTGTTCAAGGCCATGGATGCCGGGTACGAACAGGCGGCCGGGCAATACGGATTTATCTGCCGCGGGTGTGAGGAGAATTGCTGCAGATCGCGATTTTATCATCACACCCTTGTGGAATACATGGCGATCTACACGGGGTATTCCCGCCTGGCAGCTGAGGAAAGGGAGCAGGTCATAGGGCGGGCATCCGCATATTGCCGCCAGCACGCCGAGGCGGATGCAAAAGGGGTCGCGGCCAGGGCATGGTGCCCCCTGAACAATAGCGGGCGTTGCATGGTTTACGAACTGCGCCCCATGATCTGCCGGCTGCACGGCATACCGCACGAGCTCCAACATCCCGGGGGCAGGACCGTGCAGGGGCCGGGGTGTGACTATTTCGAGCTCCGGCATGGAACCAAGGGCCATTCACCCCTGGATCGTACACCTTTTTATCGAGCGGTCGCCGGGTTCGAAAAGGAGTTTCGGGCCGCACTGGATGTCAACGCAAAAATCAAACAGACAATAGCAGAGATGATTCTGAGCTTCCGTCCTGAACGTTCGGAGGAACAACAGGGGGAAAAACCATGAAGTTCATCGATGCGGACAACCTGAAGGGACTGCCGGGCCGGCTGATCAAAGAGCGTGAAACGTTTAAATTTCGATGCCATTCAGAGATTGAATGTTTCAACCTCTGCTGCCGGAACCTCAACCTGTTTCTGTATCCGTATGATGTGGTGCGGTTGAAAGAACAGCTCGGCATGACCTCGGATGAATTTCTGGATGGCTACGTGGATGTGGTGCTCCGCGAGGGCAACTCTTTTCCGGACGTGCTGCTCAGGATGGCCGACAATGCTGAAAGGACCTGCCCCTGGTTGTCGGCGGAGGGATGCCGTGTGTACAAAGATCGCCCCGACACCTGCCGGACTTTTCCGGTGGAGCAGGGGATGCTGCACGGTCCGGGAAAGAGCGGGAGGCAAAAGGTATGCTTTTTCCGGCCGCCTGATTTCTGTCAGGGGCAGCACGAGGACAAGGTCTGGACCCTGGCATCATGGGCCGCGGACCAGGATGCGGAGCTGTTCAACAAGATGACCCTCGAGTGGTCCCTGGTCAAAGCCCTCTTTCACCGCAGCCCATGGGGGGATGAAGGCCCTGAAGGCGC
>JBDLJD010000055.1:0-25480 GCA_039714495.1 Thermodesulfobacteriota bacterium | reverse complement strand
GGTTTCCTCTTCTCCAGAAAGGCTGCCTGTCCTTCTTTGATATCCTGGCTGGCCAGGCCTTTCTCAATCAATTGCCGCGCCTCTTCGAGGGCGGCTGAATCCAGGCGTTCCGAAGACGCGATCAGGTTCATGATTCTCTTCATACCCTTGAGGGACATGGGTGCATTCTGGGAGATTTCTTCGGCCAGGCCATAGGTGAAGGTTTCCAGATCTTCGCGAGGGGTGAGATAGTTAACCAGGCCCATGGCCTTCAGTTGGTCGGCTTTATAGCGCCGGGCTGTAAAAAACATCTCCTTGGTGTTGGGCCAGCCGATGGCGCGGATGAAGCGCTGGATACCATCCGGGAAATAGACCATGCCCAGACGGGCCGGGACCATACCCATCTGAATATCATCTGCGGCAATGCGCAGGTCACAGGCCACTGACAGGTCGCAGGCGCCGCCAAAAGCAAAACCGTTGAGCATGGCAATCACCGGATAGGGAAAGTTGACAATGCTGTCCAGGGCCAGTTCAAACGGGCTTTTCTTGTCCAGCAGCGCTTGCAGTTCCGGTGATACGCGGGTGGGAATGGCGGTAACATCATATCCCGAGGAGAACGCTTTATCGCCCTGGCCTCTGATGACCACCGTGCGGATGTCATCTTCCTGAGATGCCTGGGTCAGGGTTTCGTGGAGCAGGACCAACATGTCCGGTGTCAGGGCGTTGCGCTTTTCCGGACGGTTCAACACCAGGGTTAAAATATGATCACGTTTTTCTATTAACAGGAGTTCATTGTTCATTTCAATTTTTCCGACAATTCAAGCACATATTTGATAAAATTTATCACGAAAACACGAAATTAAAAAAGCATGAAAATTATTAACTGTTTTTCGTGTTTTCGTGATTTCGTGATGTAAATTCTTCTTTTGTTCAATTCACCGAATCGTCTTTCTGAACAAGCGCCCAGGCCACACCTGCCAAACCGCTGACCATCTCTCCGTACGTCTTGGCATCCGAAGCGCTGGCATTGCCATCCAAGCCGCGTTTGTAAACCCCCTGGACGATGGCGGCAATTCTGAACAGGCTGAAGGCGATGTAAAACGTCCAGTCCGGTATATTCTCCCGCCCTGTTTTTCGGCAATAGGATGCCACAAAACCATCTTCCGTCGGGATGCCTGTTTTCTTGAAATCGATGCCCATGTAACCGAATTTCTGACTTTCATCCGCCGGTAGGTGGTAGTTCATACAGCTGTAGGCCAGGTCGGCCAGGGGATGCCCCAGGGTCGACAGTTCCCAGTCCAGCACCGCGATGACCCGCGGCTCCGTGGGGTGTACGATCATGTTTTCCAGCCGAAAATCACCGTGCACAATGGAGGTGGTTTCGTCATCCGGCACCTTCTCCGCCAGCCAGGTCATGAGCCGGTCCATGCTTTCTATGTCATCCGTTTTGGAGGCCATGTACTGCTTGGACCACCTGCCAATCTGCCGGGCCATGTAGTTTCCGGGCTTGCCAAAATCAGCCAGGCCCATTGCCTCCCAGTCCACCAGGTGAATTTTAGCCAGAGTGTCGGCCAAGGCTTCGAAAATGGCGGCCCGCTCGCCAGCATCTGCGGCCTCAGGTGCGGTGGGATTCCTGAATATGCGTCCCTCCACGTGCGCCATGACATAGAACGGGGTGCCCACGATGGACTCATCCTGGCAGAGAAGATGAACATCAGGGACCGGCACATCTGTTTTTCCCAAGGCTTCGATGACCCTGTACTCGCGGTCTACGGCATGGGCAGACGGCAGGAGCTTCCCCGGCGGTTTCTTCCTCAGCACGTAATTTCTGCCGGTCTCGGCATCGGTCAAAAAGTACGTGGGATTGGACTGACCATACCCGAACTGTTTCACGGCAAGCTTGCCGGAAAAACCATCCAGATGCTCCTTGAGATAATTCGCGAGAACGGTCTCGTCCAAACGATGGGCCTTGCGAACATCCCTGATCTCTTTTTTTTGAGTCATTGGCTAACTCCTATAGCATAATTATGCCAATTGGAAGGAACGATATTTCTCGCAAAGCTCCTGATGTTGCGTCCTACAAATAAGCTAATTAGCTCTCGTCACTCCCGCGAAGGCGGGAGTCCAGCAATAAGCCCTGGATTCCCGCCTTCGCGGGAATGACACATGGTGAACCTTTCGTATTTAAGCATTCTACTATTATATGATATTTTTACGTCAAGTAATCGTTAACTCATACCTGACCGTATAGCGTGACAACAGATCTTCCACCTTGTTTTCAATTTCCTGCCCGGATGTATTTTCAGCCGGTTTGATATCGATGTAGGCGACAGCCCCGTGCACCTTGTCTTCCATGACCTCCACCTGAATGGAATTCGTCAACGCCTCTATTTCCGTAAGCACGCCCTCATATGTTCGGCGGGTTGCGTCCCAGCGCAGGGCGGGCTTGAATATCTTGCCCACCGGCGTGAGGGGCAGTTCATCCAGGATAACCACCTCCTTGGGGGTGGCAGCCCGTTCCCCGATCGCATTACACACCTGTTCAAGAATCTCTGCTTCTTCCAGTCCGGCGCCATCCTGAAGCTGAACATAGGCCACCGGCACCTCCCCGGCATGGGGGTCCGGTCGGCCCACGGCCGCCGCTACCTGCACCCCTGGAATCTTGTACAGCGGCTCCTCGATGACAGCGGGGTCGATGTTGTGTCCACCGCGAATGATCAGCTCTTTTGTGCGGCCCGTCAGCCAGAAATAACCGTCGCGGTCCTGTCGCCCCAGATCGCCGGTGTTGACCCAGCCCGGTTTGGGGTAAAGCCCCTTGTTGTGGACCTCGTCACTGTAGCCGTTGAATACGTTGGGCCCGGCCATGCACACGCAGCCGATCTCATCGGTTGCCGCCTCTCTGACGAACCGACCGTCCTCATCTACGGTGAAAACCGCCATTTCCTGGTAAGGAAGCCGCAGCCCGATGGACCCGACCTTGCGTTCACCCTGCAGGGGGTTGACGCAAGAGGCGCAGGTACCTTCGGTCAGGCCGTAGCCTTCGATGATTTTCATACCGCTGTGCTCCTCAAAGCGTTTGAAAAGCTCCACAGACAAGGGTGCCGCCCCGCAAATGGCATAGCGCAGGGAGGAAATATCCGTATCTCCTTTAGGAATGTCCAGCAGCATGGAAAGCACGGTGGGAACACTCGAGAAAGTGACGGCTTTGTAGTGTTCCACTATTTTATAAAAATTTTTCAGAATCGACGGGTCCCTGTATCCCATGGGACCCAGGATCACCACATGCGCGCCCATGGAAAAAGGGCTGGATCCGGTGACTGTTGTACCGTTTACATGGAAAAGCGGTAGGCCGCACATGGTTGTTTCCAAAGGATAGAGATCGGCGGCCTGGGTGAGCATAAATGCCATGGCCGCTTCATTGAAATGCGTGTGCGGGGCGAGCTTGGGCGTGCCCGTGGTGCCGCCGGTGTGATACATGGAACAAATGTCTTCGGGCTGAATCTGTCGCCCTGAATCCAGGGCATCGCCATTGTAGCCTGCAATCGCCTCGTCGAACCCGACGATGTTCTCCTTCTTGTCGCTGGGGCCCATGACCCGCACGATGGTCTTGAGGTTGGGCAGGTCGTCCTTGATAGCCATGACCTTTTCCCAGATCTCCGATCCTGGAAATTCCCCCAGGGCCACCAGAATTTTGGTGTCGGCAGCAAGGCAGATATCGCGAATCGTTCCGGGCTCCAGCATGGGGTTGATGGGGTTGACGATCCCCGCTGCCTCTCCCCCCCAGAGAACGTAGTGGGTGTGGGGGATGTTGGGCAGAAGATAGGATATCACATCGGTGGGGCCGATGCCCAAGTCATGAAACAGGTTGGCTGCGCGATGGATTTGCTGGATTAACTCCCTGTAGGTCACCTGCATGGGTTCTTTGTAGGAATCGCCGGAAAGGATGAAGCTCATAGCAGGTGCATCCGGGTTCAGGGCCGATCCCTGCATGATCGTGTCGTAGGTATTGAAGCATGTCATCCGTTCCTTGAGCGGTATTTTTTCATATGCTTCAACGTCAGCCAGTGTTTTGATCTTGAGTTTTTCCATTTCCCCTCCTCAGGAACAAACAAATGGATTACGATGTCAATGGCACACATGTCCAGGATTCGGTAGATATATGCACACAAAAACCAATGGTTATTAATGCCTTAAATTTTCAGAAAATTCAATACCGTTTCAAGGAATGGAAACCATTCGATAACATTTTATTCGTGCAAAAACATATAAATGGGAGTAAATGACGTACTGACTTTTTAGCTATTTATGAAGTATAGCAACTAGGGTCTCTAAACCCTCTTTCAGGATGAGAACAATGCCGCCGGAAACTGGTAAAAAAATCGCATCAACCTTCTTTTACGGTTGGTACATCGTGTTGATGGCCTTTACCGCCAATTTCATGTCGGTGGGCACCGGGTTCTATTTGATGAACGCCTTTATGGAGCCCCTTTGCGACACCCGCAACTGGACCCGTACCGACATCAGCCTGGCGCCCGCCTATGCCACTGTTTTCGGTCTCATGGCCCAGATGGTTTTCGGTACCATCGTTAACCGTGTCGGCGCCCGCACCCTTATGCTGATGGGTTCCTTTGTCTCGGGCCTTGCTTTTTTCCTGCTTTTCAGGTCGGAGAGCCTGTGGCAGTTTTACTTTTTTTTCATCATCTTGTACATCGGTAACGCCGCTTATGGCGGGATTGTCGCCAGCACGTCCGTCAACAACTGGTTCATCGTCAAACGGGGCCGCGCCATGGGCCTGACTACGGCAGGTGTGTCATTTTCCGGGGCCGTCCTGCCCCCAATAGCCATGATCATGATTCTCCGCATGGGGATGGGACCTGCATCAACTATCATTTCTTTGTTGGTTGTTCTGGTGGGGCCCATCGCCTGGATGGTGGTCAAGAACTGGCCCGAGGATATGGGCCTCTTGCCCGATGGCATCGATCCGGCTACGGGAAAAAGCACCATCAGACAGACACCAAAGCAGGGACAGACCGTCTCCCCCAGTCCTGGGGCCTCTGTTATCCCGCCCGGGCAGCCCGCACGGCCGTGGCCGATCAGGCGCCTTGTCAGAACCGGTGCATTCTGGAAAATAGGCTTGGCCTATGCCCTTTTGACCGCTGGGGCTGTGGGCGTCATGTCACAGCTTAAGCCCCGCTTCGCGGACATCGGGTTTGAAGACATGACCGCCATGTGGCTCATGGCCGGCACGGCCTTTGCCGGCGCCCTTGGAAAATATGCATGGGGCACCATATGCGATCATTTCGAAATCCGGCGCGTGGCAACCCTGGTTTCCATAATGAACGGCATCGGGCTGTTGTTTACCTTTATCCACGGATCTTCCCTGGCCCTGATTCTGTTCGTCATTATTTTCGGGTTTACCATGGGCGGCATCATGTCCACTTATCCCATTATTATTGCCGACTATTTCGGAAGGGAAGCATTTCCTTCCGTGGTCCGGTTCACCTCTCTTTTCCTGGTGGTGCAGATGGTGGGTTTCTTTCTTGCCGGGCAGAGTTTCGACCGGACCGGATCCTATGGCTTTGCCTATGCCTTGTTTTTTATTTTTGATATGGTGGCAGCAGGCCTGATATGGTCCATTGCCGGAGGACGGAAGACGGAGCCCCAGAGGACAGAGAACGGAAAACGGAGGGAGAGGTCGGAGGGCAGAGGATAGAACTACAGAACTAGAGGCAAGAGGTCTGATCTGAACATTGAAGAAAGACTCTATAAAAATGAATCACGAAAACACAAAATCCAAAACCCACAACCTGGGACATAAATATAGGAACACCATGAAACACTTTTTCAATCCTGACAGCATTGCCATTGTGGGCGCATCCGCCAATCCGTTGAAAGGCGGTTACCGCATCCTTAAAAATATTGCCACCGGCTTCAAGGGCGATATCTACCCGGTCAACCCCCGTTATGAGGAGATCGACGGTTTTTCCTGCTACCCGACCGTCAATGATATTCCTGGCCCGGTGGACCTGGCCATTGTTTTTGTTCCGGCCCTGGCCGCTGTAGAGGCCGTAAAGGCGTGTGCCCGCAAAGGCATCTCGCGAGTCATGATCCAGTCCGCAGGCTTTGCGGAAACCGGAGATGAAGGAAGGGCTCTGCAGAAGGAACTTTTAAAGGTCAAAGCGGAAAGCGGCATGCGCATCTGGGGGCCCAACTGCATGGGATTCGTGGATGCCGTAAATCAACAGGTATTCTCCTTTGCCCTGTCGAGCATCTGGAAAGACGGCCTTCTGCCCGGCAGGGTGTCTCTGATCGTCCAAAGCGGTATGCTGTCCGCCGGCTTTCTGATCGACACAATGACCCACGGCACCATGGGCATCAGCAAGGCCTGCTCCATCGGCAACAAAGCGGATGTGGATGAATGCGATCTTCTCGAATATCTGATCGACGACCCGGACACCGACGTCATCGGCACCTATCTCGAATCCATCTCGGACGGGCGACGCTTCATTAAAGCCTGCCGCAGGAGCCGCAAGCCCATAGTGGTGCTGAAGGGCGGCAAAAGTGTAAAGGGCGCCGAGGCGGCCATGAGCCACACGGCCAGCCTGGCCGGTAACGGGGCTATCGTGAGCGGCGCTCTGGCCCAGGCAGGGGTTATTGAAGCCGAGGACTTCAAGCAGATGATGGACCTCTGCCGAACCCTCGCCATGGACAGCGGTACCCCTCCCACACCCCCAAAAGGTAGCATTGCCGTGCTTACTTTCAGCGGTGGCGCCGGGATTGTGTCGGCCGACTTTATCGAAGCCCTGGGGCTCGAGACAGCCACGCTTTCGGATGAAACCATCCAACAACTTAAGACGGTGTTTCCGAAATGGATGCCGCCATCCAATCCGGTGGATCTCTGGCCGGCCGTTGAGAAACACGGTTTCGGGAAGGTCTTCCGCACCGCCTTTGGATCGGTGAGTAAAGACATCGGCGTGGGCGCCATCCTCTATCACATTTTTGTGGGCGGCGGGCAGAAAACAGTGGACCTGACCCGTATGGCCGCGCTGGCCAAAGCAGAAGGAAAACCGATCTTCTGCTGGCTATTGGGCCATCGCGACGAGGCCCATGCCTTCCAGGCGCACGCCCAGGGCCTGGGCATACCGGTTTTCCGGGAACTGCACCGGGCAGTGGAATGCATGGCGGCCTATTTTCAATACCAGTCCTTCGCAGCCTCGCGCAGAACTGACAGTACTCCGTTGCCTACCGGTATTCCTGAGGGTCATCACCTGACAATAAAAGGGGAGGCCGGTATTCTGGACGAACATCGTGCCAAGCAGATACTGGGCCGGGCCGGCATCCCCACCATCATGGAAGCCATTGTTGCCACACCCGGGGAGGCGGCCGAACAGGGTGCTGAAATGGGATACCCCGTCGTCA
This sequence comes from Thermodesulfobacteriota bacterium, assembly GCA_039714495.1. Classification (GTDB taxonomy): domain Bacteria; phylum Desulfobacterota; class Desulfobacteria; order Desulfobacterales; family B30-G6; genus JAJDNW01. Next base: position 18,082 of record JBDLJD010000055.1, on the reverse strand, counting down.
TGAAGGGGTTGTCCCCCGGGCAGGTGCATAAGACCGAGGAAAACCTTGTCCGTCTAGATGTTCACGGAACGGATGCCGCCAAAGCAGAGTTTCTGTCTCTGAAAAGTGCCATGGCGACGGAGGGGAAAGTACTGATCCAGAAGCAGGTGGAAGGAGGGCTCGAACTGATCGCCGGACTCCTGAGGGATCCCCAGTTCGGGCCCTGTGTCATGTGCGGTTTTGGCGGCGTCATGGCCGAGGTCCTGAACGATACCGCCTTTGCCGTGGCCCCCTTGCGCATGGCCGAGGCTCTGGTGCTCATCGAACGCCTGAAAACAAAAAAACTGTTGGATGGATTTCGCGGCAACCCGCCCCTGGATAAAGAGGCATTCGCCGAGATTCTTGTCAGGCTGGGCGAGCTGGGCCAGGCCAATCCGGGTATACGCGAAATAGACATCAACCCGCTCATCATCAGCAACGGTCTGCCCGTTGCCGTGGATGCCACCATTATCATCGATGAATAAAATCGTGTCCCACGATTTTATGAAATGCGACTGCGTCGCTTCAATACGAAAGATTGCCTTTATGGGTACTGAATTGAATAAAAAACCCCTTATTCGGCTTGACTCCTCGCTTGTCGGGCCGCTCCTCATGATTTCAGTGGCGCTTCTGTTCACGGTGCTCAACATTCTGGTTAAAACCCTGCGCCCCGAGTACACGGTCTGGCACATCGGTTTCTTCCGCTTCTTCGGCGGGATGCTGATCCTGGTTTCCATTTTCAGCTTTAAAGGAAACCCGTACAAAGGCAACAACATTCGCCTGTTGATCATCCGCGGGTGTGTCGGCTCCATTGCTTTTACCTCCCTGATTACCGCTATTCGGTTGCTGCCGGTTTCCACGGCCCTGGTGATCTTTTATTCCTACCCGGTATTTTCAGCCATATGCTCTTTCCTGATATATAAGGAACGCATCAGCATTGCAGGCATTCTCAGCATTGCCGTGATGATAGCCGGTGTGGCGGTCCTTTTTGATTTTCACCCGGGCGGCGGAGCCTTCGGCCAGACCTTGGCGATCGTCGGCAGCATGTTTGCCGGCTTGACGGTGACGCTGATCAGAAGCCTCAGGCAAAACAACGGACCCGTGGTCATATATCTCTATTTCTGCACCATGGGCAGCCTGGTGACCTTTCCCGGATTCATCACCAATCCGATCTTTCCCGTATCTATTGTGGAAGGGCTCATGGTCATGGGCATTATCCTGACCTCGGTCATGGCTCAACTGTTGATGAATCAGGGGTTTTTCTACTGCAAAGGATGGGAAGGCGGTGTGCTCATGTCCACCGAAGTCATCTTTACCGCCCTGGTGGGCATCATCTTCCTCAATGATCCGACCACACTTCAGTTCTGGATTGGGGGGCTCATGGTTGTGGGAAGCGGGCTGATGCTGAACCGTCGGAAGCCTGCCAGTGAATAAAGTGCCTAAAGTGAGCTAAAATGATCTAAAGTGACTAAAGTTAAGGTATTCTATCTTATTACATAACTGATTTCTCAATGAGTGATTACAGCATAGTCGCGCCCTTCTACGATTGGATCCTCTATCCATTCATGCGCGGCATCCGCCGGGATGTTCTCGGAATGGTCAAACAGATCAAACCGGGCCGCATCATCGACGTCTGCTGCGGCACCGGTGATCAACTGCGCCTTTTAAAGCGCAACAACATCGACGCGATAGGGATCGATCTGTCGGATGCTATGCTGAGAGTCGCCCAGAAGGGAAAAGGCCCCGTGAGATGCCTCATGCAGGATGCCACGGCCATGGCCTTAAGGGACCAGAGCTTCGATCTGGCCATGGTTTCTTTCGCCCTGCACGAAACCGAATGGGAAAAAGCGCTCTCCATCCTGCAGGAAATCCATCGGATATTAAAACCTTCCGGGAATCTGCTCATCGTCGACTACGCGTTGAATCCGAATTCCAGCGTCATTGCCAAAGCGGCAATCCATGCCATCGAGTTTTTGGCCGGAAAGCGACATTTCCACAACTTTTTGCAATACAATCGCAATGGCGGGCTGGTAAAAATGATTGACCCGCATCGCTTCATACCCATCGAAGACCGATTTCACGGACAACGCAGCCTTGTTGTCAGGTTATTGCGAAAAATTTAACTTTTCCGATCCAGCAGCCGATGTGGTATAGTATCGACTATCACGTGAGATATTCCCATGAAAGCCAAGACGTTGAATGAAAATTCCACTCAAGATCTGTTTGCGCGCCAAATCGGCGTTGGCGAACCGGTGCTCATTCTTCATGGACTGTTGGGCTCCAGCGACAACTGGATCACGGTGGCCCGGGACCTGGCCGAGTTCTACACTGTTTTCTCCCTGGACCTGCGCAACCACGGGCGCTCTTTCCACAACGTCCATCTTGATTACCCGGCCATGGCAGACGATGTAAATAAATTCATTCAACAGCATAACTTGAAAAAAGTGTCCCTTATAGGCCACTCCATGGGCGGCAAGACAGCTATGCAAATCGCCTATCTCTACCCGGAACGCCTGCATAAGCTCATGGTGGTGGACATCGCCCCCAAGGCCTATCCACCGCAAAGTCTGAACACCGTGGATGCTCTTCTCAATCTGGATCTTACATCCATCTCACGGTTGAGCCAGGCCGACGAACAACTGCAGCCGGCCATTCCCGACACCAGCGAACGCCTATCCCACCTGAAGAATCTGAAAAGAGGTCCGGAAGGCACCTATCACTGGCAGGTCAACCTGAAAGCCATCCGCCGCAACTACCCATTCATCTCAGCGGCGGTGAATAGCGGCACCTATGCAAAAGAATGTCTTTTTATCCGCGGCAGGGAATCAGACTACATTCAGGATGCCGACTGGGATAATGTCCTGAAAAACTTTCCCCTGGCACGGCTGGTCACCATCCCCGGCGCCGGCCACTGGGTGCATATTCAGAATAGACAATTGTTCGCCAGAACAGTGCTCGACTACCTGGCGCTTTGAAATAATTTGAGAGGAATATCAAAAATATTCCTCAGAATAATTTGCCGGAGAGTTATCTCAAGCTATACGTTTGCCGAATATTTCATTTTTGTGAGAAAAATGGTATCAGTAATGAAGCTTATACGGTGTTAGGTGATTGATATATCGGGGTATCCCATGTTTTTAAAGGCCCAGAGAACCGTGACTACTCCATCAATCACCACTCTGAGATTTGAGATTTATTAGCGTCTTCAAGTTACGGACTATTTATCACAACCCCAAGATGTTGCGGTTGTGAAATTTTTATAAAAGTGTATAAAATATTTACATACAGCATTTTTTTTGAAATTTAGCTTGCCATTGACACCTAATACAAAAGGGACACTTCTAAATGTCTGAAGCCTATCCTAATTCAGGAGATAACATTCAATTTAAAAATGTTCTCGCCGTAGATAACGATCCGATAATGCTTAAATTTTTATCGAGAATCCTTAAAAAGGCCGGTTTGAATGTTGTCACCGCCAAAGACGGAGTAACCGCTATTGACATTATCGAATCCTATACGCCTGATCTGTTTTTTATAGACCTCGTGATGCCCAACATTGATGGCCGGGAATTGTGTCGAATTATACGAAGCAAAAAAACGTTTAAGACATCCCCCATTGTGATTGTTTCTGCCATTGCTGCCGAGGAATCAATCAATACAGCTGAGATTGGCGCCAATGTCTGTATTGCTAAGGTGGCCTATTCCGAAATGGAAAAGACGATCAATAAGCTATTAATTGATCCGGAGTTAATCTGGAATCCAAAACTTGGCAATAGAGTTTTAGGGATAGACGATCTCTCACCACGGAACATTACCAATGAACTTCTGACCGTCAACCGGCACTACCGTTTCATGCTGGACAGCATATCCAGCGGTATTATTGAATTTGATAATAATCGGCGGGTCATTTATGCCAATCCAGCGGCGTTACGTATTTTTTCAATGCAACCCGAAGTTATGTTGGGAAGTCATGTAGACCAGCTATTCAACGCAGAAACCAATGAACCCATATTTTCATTGATCCATTCTTCCCAACCAGAAGGTGTACTCTCAGATCACCATGTCAAGATTTCGATCGACAGGTGTATATTAGATATTTGTGTTGCGCCATCGGATTACAGTCAAGATACTCATGTGATTATTATGGAAGACATCACCATACGTGAAACAACGCAAGAGAAACTCATCGAGGCTAACAACAAACTTGAGATTCTGGCTCGAGTCGACAGCCTGACGGAGGTTTTCAACCGCCGCCATTTTGACGAAGCACTCCATCAGGAATGGGGTCGTCTGAAACGTGAAAAAGGCGGATTATCCCTGATTCTCTGTGATGTGGATTATTTTAAAAGCTACAATGATACTTATGGGCATCTTGAAGGCGATAAATGTCTTCGGAATATTGCCCAAGCACTCAACTCGAAAATCCAGAGACCATCGGATATAGTCGCACGCTACGGTGGAGATGAATTTGTCGTCCTCTTACCAAACACAATACTTGAAGGCGCGCAACACTTGGCCGAGCAAATTCGTAATCTTGTTTGTCAACTACAGATTAGACACGAAAAATCTCCAATAGAAAACCATGTCACAGTAACAATAGGCGCAGGAAGCGGATTTCCCGATGACACGTTTCCCGAAGACAAGTTTATTTGGTTGGCGGACAAAGCGCTTTATGAAGCAAAAATCAAGGGCCGAAATTGCATCGTCGGTAAAACGTTGCGCCGCTCATAATATGTTCCATTGCCAGCCTTGCTTGGAGTCATTGTTGGCACCGGTTACGGATATACCTTTCTGAAATAGTCCAGGATCTCCTCCAGGGGTAAGTCAGGAGCGGCCCCGCGGTCTTTTACATTACGGCCGACGCCCTGTAATCTGCCGGATCTTCTGAAAGTGAGTACACGTCATAGCGAATTTCGTCGCGCACCCAGTAGAAAAGCGCCACGGCTTTTTCCACGGCTGTCTGTTTACCGGAAGTGACTGTCCGGGCCAGGTCCTTGACGACATCTGTATCAGCGTCTAGGTAATATGTTGTTTGCAGATAGAGATCCATGCTCAACACTTAAAAAGCCAATCCAAGCTGGTCCACTGCTGATTTAAGCCGCTTATCAGCTGTCCAAAGGGGCACATGTGAAATTTGGGCGGAAGCCAAAAGATGAACATCTACAAAACCGATACCCATGCCGTATAATCTGTTTTGGTCAATAAAAAACCGTCTTTTATCATCAACAACCCGGCGGACACATGATATGCATTGGTTTGATATGTCGCTTTGAAACGCTTACTTTACCCCAACATTGCAAAAGCCTGAGGGCTTCAGAGTCAAGGCGTCAAGGGTGAAGTCGTAGTAGTTTACCCTGTCGCGGCGTAGCTCGAAGAGCGAAGACTGATTCGAGCCCTTGGCAACACGGAATCTGGAGTTCTCAGGCTTTCCTGAAAGGTAAACAACATGGCAAAATAGACATCATTCTTCTTGTCCGGCGTAGAGCGAAGACAGAGGAATACACCTGTGGGCATATCCAGGAAATGATGCTATCACTATGATATTTAGTATTATTACAATATATTATCTATTCTTTACCCCTGTTGTTTATGCAATCTTGGGGTTTAGGCGCTGTAGTCATACACTCCCTTGCCACTCTTCCTCCCCAGGTTGCCGGCCCGGACAAGCTTTTTCAGCAGGGGTGCCGGCAGGTATTTTTCACCCAGTTCCGTGTGCAGGCCTTCCATGACCCGCAACAGCGTGTCCAGGCCGATCATATCGGAAAGCGCCAGCGGGCCGATGGGGTGGTTGCAGCCCAGCACCATGCCCTTGTCGATATCCTTGGCACTGGCCACCCCTGTTTCCAGGGCCAGGAAGGCTTCGTTCAGCATGGGGCACAGGATGCGGTTGACGGCAAAAGCCGGGGCTTCATTGACGATGATGGTCTCCTTACCGATATCAGCGCCCCAGGCCTTGGCGATCTCAAGGGTTTCTTCGGAGGTTTCATGGCCCTTGATGATTTCCAAAAGACGCATGACCGGTACGGGATTGAAAAAATGGGTGCCGATGAAACGGTCCGGCCTTTTGGTAATAGCCGCAATTTCCGTGATGCTCAACCCGGACGTGTTGGTGAAAAAGAGACACTCGTCAGATACGATTTCCTCGAGCTCGTCAAACAATTGCTTTTTCACCGCCATGACCTCGATGACCACTTCGACCACCACGTGGGCGTCCTGGGCGGCTTCCTTCAAATCCAGGGTGGGCTTGATTCTTGCCAGGATGGCATCCATCTCTTCCTGGGTTTTTCTACCCTTGCCCACATCCCTGGAAAGGTTTTTGGCTATGGTGTCCATCCCTTTGTCGACAAAGCGCTGCTCGATATCCCGGATGGTCACGTTGTATCCGGCCTGGGCGCATACCTGTGCGATTCCGTTACCCATCAGTCCGGCGCCTAAAACGCATATATTCTTAATCTCCATGGTTTCCTCCCCGACATTAGAAAAAAGGGAATCTTAATTTCGACCTTTTCCAAATGCCTGCTTAGCTAAGTGTTAAACAATTTACGGTACAGATACCTTTTTCTAATGATAATTTCTTCGAAATCAATTTTTACACTCACTATCACACCACCAAAGATCGCGCCAGTTCCACGGCTTTGTCTTTGACATCCGCAGACAGTTTCTCCGGTGCTGTGCATCCACCTACATACAGTTCGCCGGCCTTTTCAGCCATCAAAAAACCCGCGATGCGGTCAAAGGCGGTGAACATGCCTTCGGCATTGTTTTCAAAAGACCCACCGCCGGTGGCCAAAAGGCCGACACGCTTCCCCTTCATCAGGGAGGTTTGATTGGGCTGGTGATAGTTGGTGACCAGGGCATACCCGCGGTCTATCAGGGCCTTGATCGGGGCCGTAAACCCCCAGAAATAAAGCGGTGATGCAAACAGGACCGTATCAGAGGCGATCATCTGTTCCATAATGCCTTCAGCATCATCTTTCTGGACACAGGCGATCTCATCGGGATAGTCGCGGCATTTGGCGCAGCCCAAGCATCCATCGATGGACTTGCCGTTAAGATATATTCTTTCCACGGTATGCCCTGCTGATTGTAGTTCTTCCTCAACCCATCCCAGGACGGTGGCGGTGTTACCTTTCTTTTTGGCACTGCCCAGAAGCGTGGTGACGTTCATATTATGTTCTCCTTTTATCATATTATTTGTTCTTTCTTTTTCAGTCGCCGAATCAGATACCGCATTTTTCTTGAAAACGACAGTAAAATCTCAAATTCGACAATATGTCAAAGCATCCGAAAATAGCCTTGACATTTTGGGCTCTATCTCATGAAAATTAAGACGCTCGCATGGGTTCGAACCAGCAGAACCTTTTCCCGACAACCACCTCAAGAGGAACTTTCATGAACGGTGCAGAAATACTCCTGAAGACAGCAATACGGGCCGGCGTTAAATTTTGTTTTACCAATCCCGGAACCACCGAACTGCCCCTCGTGGCGGCTTTTGACACGGTCCCGGGCATCCGTCCGGTTTTGGGACTTTTTGAAGGCTGCTGCGCAGGTGCAGCCGACGGCTATGGCCGCATGACCGGAAACCCGGCCATGGCCATTTTCCACCTGGGACCGGGCCTGGGAAATGCCGTGGCCAACCTGCATAACGCCCGGCGTGCCCGAACACCGGTATTCAACGTCATCGGGGACCATGCCGCCTGGCACCGGGAAGCGGATGCCCCCTTAACAATGGACATCGCATCCCTTGCTGCAACCGTTTCCGCATGGACACGGATTGCACTTTCTGCAGATTCAATTTCACGGGATACCGCCGAAGGGCTCACGGCTGCCAGGCAGGGTGCCGGCTCCACACTCATCCTGCCCCAGGATGTCCAGTGGGCCGAACTGCCGGACCCGGATATAACCCCTGTGGCACCCCGAACAGGGGAAATTGACACGGATGCCATCGAAAAAGCTGCGGCACTGCTTAACGACAATAAAAAGTGCGTGCTGATTCTCGGGGACTGTGCCCTGAGGCAAAAAGGCCTTGAGCATGCCGCCCGGATTGCGGCAGCCACCGGGTGCAGTCTGCTGTCGGAAACATTCCCGGCGCACATGGAACGGGGCAGGGGGCTGCCGGACATCCCCCGCATCCCTTATGCCCCGGAATACGCATATCAACAATTGGCGGCCTTTGACACCATCATTCTGGCCGGTACAAGGGAACCTGTGGCCTTCTTCGGCTATAAAGACGGCCGGAGCCGGCTGATCCAGGATAAAGGAAAAATTATCCACCTAAGTGACAACCACCGTGATGCAGCCACGGCCCTGGAGCACCTTGCGGCTGCAGTGGATGCACCGCCCTATGAATGCGATCCGACTGAAATCCAGGAAAAGCCGGCGCTTCCTAAAGGGCCGCTGAATGCCAAAAAGCTCAGCCGGGTGCTTTCGGCTCTGCAGCCGGAAAATGCCATTGTCGTGGACGAGTCCATTACCTCGGCTGCAGGATACTACAAGTACACAGCTGCAGCCCCCTGTTTCAGCCTTCTCACGCTCACAGGTGGCGCCATCGGCATGGGGCTGCCCTTAAGCATCGGGGCGGCCCTGGCCTGTCCGGACAGGCCGGTCATCGATTTTCAGGCTGACGGCAGCGCCATGTACACAATTCAAGCCCTGTGGACCCAGGCCCGGGAAAGCCTCAACATCACCACCCTTTTGTGCGCCAACCGATCGTACAAGATCCTGGAAGCTGAATTCCAACGTGCGGAAGGGCGGCCTGCAGACCTAGAGGCATTGTCCCTCATGGAGATAAACCGTCCCAATATTGACTGGGTGAGGGTGAGCCGGGGAATGGGGGTGCCTGCAAGTGTGGTGGATACGGCTGAAGAACTGGCAATCGAACTTAAGCGGGCACTGGCTGAACCCGGGCCCCATCTCATCCAGGTGAATCTATGACATCGATACGGTCTCGTCCTCAGCGGCGTGACTTCCAGAGTGGATCTTCAAACGTTCGCGTATCATCCCCGATATATCCTGGAAGGGGTAATCGATATCCCAGGTTGATCTATTCTATCGTCATGTAAGCATGAAAAGAACCATCAGGATTTGAAAGGTAATACTTGCCCCTTCCGACAAAATTAAATTTCAAACATATTTCATTGGCTCCGTATGCTTTTTCCCATTGGTCGCACTTTTGCCCATCTTTAATGGTATATGTACCGGTATCTTCCAGGTCGTCATCTGGATCCCTGGCGGTTAGCTCCTGAGTTCCATCGGAAAAACATGTTATCGCCACGTTAGTGCCTTGAAGATCAGTATGGTAGGTAACGTCACCACTGAAGAGTTGTTCCAATTCGTTTTGTTCGAGTAATAGGCTTCCAGGTCCGGTTCTATCTTTGTCATAGGTCATACAGCCTTGGAAAAGAAAAATAATTATAACGGATAATGCGCCAAAGCCGATTTTTAAATTTTTCCTCGTCTTCATGTTATTTCCTTAATTAGGGGGCATCGGAGACAGCCAGCAGCAGATCTTTATGCTGCCCTCTGCAAATACATGATTTAGCTGGATGGGTCAAGAAACGGGTATTTCAAGATTCAGTGATGAGGAGAAAATTGGTCTTCTATATAGCTGACATAGTTACCTAACTGTTCCTAAATCGTTATGCCAGGTAGCCGCCGTCGCAGGTGAGACAGATCCCCGTAGTGAAGGAGGCGGCATCCGAAACAAGATAGAGCACGGCTCCGGCCATTTCCTGCGGTTCGGCATGGCGCTGCAGGGGAATCTCCGCGATGACGTGTCTGTGGACCTCTTCCATCTCAAAAAGCGCCTTGGAAAAATCCGTTTTGGTCAATCCGGGTAAAAGGGCGTTGACGCGGATCTTTTGGGCGGCCAGTTCCTTGGCATACCCTTTGGTCATGGAAATGAGTCCTGCTTTGGTGATGGAGTAAATTCCCTGCAATGGTGCCGGGCGCACGCCGTTTATGGAAGACACATTCACGATGGCCCCCCCGCCGGCGGCTGCCATCAGCTTGGCTGCCTCCTGGGTGGCAAAAAAGGGCCCCTTCAAATTGACGGCCAGGGTTTTGTCCCAGGCCCATTCGGGCGCTTCGTTCATGTTGCCGAAGTAGGGGTTGGTGGCAGCGTTGTTGACCAGAATATCCAGCTTGCCGTACGTCTCTTTGATAAATGAAAACAGGTCGGCAATCTGCGCAAGATCCCCCATGTTGGCGGCACGGGCCACCGCCTTGCCACCGGCTGCTTCGATTTTATTTACGACGCCCTCGAGCGCTACCGCCTTGCGGCTGGCCAGTATACACTCAGCACCCTGCTCGGCAAAACACAGGGCAACAGCCTCCCCGATCCCCCGGCTGGCGCCGGTGACGAGTGCGATCTTTCCTTCCAACGAAAAAGTGGTCATTTTATCTCCTCCTATAAATTTTCATGTTTTATGGGGCACCATAAAAACATAAAATATGCATTCTGTCGCAATGCTCTTTATTCAATTCCAAGACTACCCATGAAAATTTCTGATCTGTTCGATCAATACCGGGATAAACACTGACAGATTTTCCACGATGCAGATATCGGAAGCATTGAAAATGGCGGCGCCCGGGTCACTGTTGATGGAAACCACAAATCCGGCGCTGCGCATGCCGGAGACGTGCTGTGAGGCACCGGAAATACCGCAGGCAATGTAGAGCGACGGCGCCACCGTAGCGCCGGTGATGCCCACCTGCCGGCTATACGGCATCCAGCCCGCATCGATAATCGGACGCGATCCACAGGTTGCCGATTGGGGGAACTGCGCTGCCAGCTGCTGCACAACATCCAGGTTTTCCTCCTCGCCGATTCCCCTGCCGGCGGCCACCAGCACTTTGGCTTCCGACAGGTCGATCCCTTCCGACGGCACCGTTTCTAGGACCAGACTGCCGAATGACGGATCCGGCACCGTGATGTCAAATGGCTGCACACAAGCCTCGGCTTCTTCTTCGGCTGCATCCGGCTTGAAGCTGCCGGGTTGGAGCGTCAACACGGTGGTAGCTGCCACAGGCTTGATTTCCGCCCTTATTTTTCCACCGTATATTGACCTGTAAAACCGAAGACCTTCTTCTCCGGCATGCACACCCTCCACGCCGGAAATGCATGCCGCGGAAAGGTGCAGGGCGAGCCCGGGTACGAAATCCGCCCCCTGGGATGAATGGGACACACACACGTATGCAGGTTGCACCCCGGTCAGGAGCGTTTTCAGGACCATGGTGTACAGTTCGGCATTGTAGCCCCTGAGCCTGATATCGGATACGGCCGTCACCGGGACAGCGCACGCTGCGGAAAACCGTTCGGCAGCATCCTGGATGTTGTCGCCCAGAACGACGGCCTTGATTTCAGACCCGGTTGTTTCCCGGATTGTCCTGGCGAGGGTCACGAGTTCATAGGCTGCCGGCCGGATTTCCCCGCAGGCATGCTCAACAATGATAACGATGGGATGGTTCATAAGCTACTTAATCCTAGGACAAAAAAATCTAAATTCTAACTCACCAAATTCTAAACAAATATTAAATCAAAATATTCAAATATTCAAAACGTAACAGCAGTGCAATTAGGGTGTAGTTTCTTAGCCCTATTGCCGTTTAAGTGTTTGCTATTGGGTCATTTGAAATTGTTTAGTATTTTGATATTCGATATTAGAATTTCCCCGCGATGCGGAATTTTCAACCGGTTTATCCGGGTTAGATAATAAAAGAACGCTCTTTCAATATATTCAACAGCTGTTCGGCCTTGTCCGCTGTGCTCCCCTCCAGAAAAACCGCATCCCGCGTTTTCTCGGGCAGGGACACATCAACCAATCTTTGGGGAGTTGATGCATCTTCGGACAGATCTGCCTCCACAACCGCAATATCCTTGTTGTTGGCCCTCAAAAGTTTGGACAAAGCGGGGTAGCGGGGGGTGTTGATACCCGTCTGTATGGTGAGCAGCGCCGGAAGATTTATGTTGCCCGCTTCCCGGCTGCCCCCTTCCACCTCGCGTTCCACATAGATCTTTTTTGCGTCAGCGGCCAATTCAGCATGGATGGTACTGCTGATGCAGGCGACCTCGAGATGAGCGGCCAATAACGGCCCCACCTGCGCCTGCATCAGGTCCTCAGACATGGCCCCTGTCAGAATGAGGTCGTACTGCTTGTTCCGGGCATGCGCCGCAATAGCGCCGGCAGTGGCAAAAGCATCCACATATCCATCCGTTTCGGTAAGGATGTGCGCCCCGTTGTCGGCTCCCATGCCCATTGACCGCCGGACGACAGCTTCCGCCCGTTCCGGCCCCACAGTGATGACATCGATGACCGTGTCCGGAAATGCCTCCTTGATCAGAACGGCTGCCTCCACAGCGCACTCATCAAAGCGGTTCATCCTATACTCGGCCGCTCCGCCGACACTGATCCACTTGGTGGAAGCATCGATACTGATCTGAGCTTCGGCTTCCGGCACTTGCTTTACACACACGAGTATTTTCATACCTGCATTTTGCATGAAATTTGATAATACCTTTTCAGATTTTTATATAGTTTACTTTCAGCCGCTCCGCAGAGTGGCTGAAAGTAAACTGAATCACACAATAGATTTTCGTGCCCGTCAGGGTGGGAAAATCTATTGTTACCAGTCGTATTCCTCCCTCTCGATTATGGTGGCCACGCCCTGGCCGCCACCTACGCAGGCGTTGGCACAACCGTAGCGGCCGCCCTTTTCGTTCAGGATGCGGGCCAGCGTCCCGGTGAGACGGGCGCCGGTGGCTCCCAGGGGATGGCCGATGGCAGTCCCGCCGCCCATGACATTGACAGTATCCGGATCGAGGCCCAGGGCCTTGATGCAGTTCAGGGCTACAATGCAGAAGGCCTCGTTGATTTCCCAGAAATCGATGTCCGAGGCCTTGAGGCCGGCCTTCTCCAGTGCTTTTTCAGATGCCGGCACAGGTCCATGCCCCATAATAGTGGGGTCCACACCGGCAAACCCGATGGAGCGAATGGTGGCCAGCGGCTTGATGCCCTTCTTCTTGGCCGTTTCCTTGGACATCAGGATCATGGAAGTCGCGGCAGCGTTCAAGGGCGAAGAGATGCCGGCGGTAATTACACCGTCTTTTTTGAATGCCGGCCGCAGCTGGGAAAGGCCTTCCAGGGTCGTGTCGCCCCTGACCGCCTGGTCTGTGTCCACGGTCATGACCGTTCCATCGGCCTGTTCGGCCTCGATGGGCAGGATTTCGTCTTTGAAAAACCCTGCTTCCTGGGCTTTGGCAGCCCGTTCATGGGAGCGCACGCCCCACTTGTCCATGTCTTCCTTGGTGAAATCGTTCTGGGCAAAAAGCTTTTCCGCTGTCAGCCCCATGTTCATGGCCGTCATTACATCCCAGTGCTGGTATTCCGGCGCCATGAACAAACTCATGTTGGGTTTGATGGCGCCCCGGTCGATGAGGGGACCGCCCATGGGAACGCGGGTCATGTGCTCCATGCCGCCCACCATGACGACGTCGGCAAAGTCCATGGCAATTTCCATGAAGCCGATGTGAATGCCTGCCATAGCTGATCCGCACTGCTGGTCCACTGATTTGGCGGCAATGGTTTCAGGCAGATTGGCCAGAAACAACGGGAACCGGCCGCCGAATGAAAACTGCTCGGACACACCTGTAGCGCAGCCCACGATAAAATCATCGATCTCCTTGGCATCGATTCCGGTCCTTTTGATGGTTTCCGGCAGCAGCTTTCCCAAAAGCTCATCCGCCCGCATCTTGTTGAACCAGTCCCGGGCGGGATCGTTGGGTCTTGACCTGGATTGAGCGGTTCGCAGATATCCGGCAATAACGACTTCTTTCATGATAATACCTCCTGTTAACTAGTGTTTTGTATTTTGTTAATTATTATAGAATTTTTTCCCAGCGGCCGCCATCTCCTTGATCATATCGGCTGGTTTGAAATGGACGCCGTAAGCTTTTTCGAGTTCCACCAGCTTGGCGTAAACCTTGTCCAGGCCCAACTTGTCGGCATAGCGCAGGATGCCGCCGCGAAAGGGTGGAAACCCGGTGCCGTAAATCATGGCCAGGTCCATGTCCTGGGGTCGGTCGCAGATGCCTTCCTCCATCATGTAAGCTGCTTCGTTGATGGCATTGGCCAGCATGAGGTCGACAATCTCCTGTTCCGGTACCTCCTTGGGGGTGACATTGTTGTCCTCGTAATACGTCTTGAGCACAGCCGCAAATTTAGGGTTAGGCACGGGAGTGCCGCCGCTGTAGTCCATGTAGCCGGCCCCGGTCTTGCGCCCATAGTCCCCGATCTGGTAGATCGCCTCAGTCAACGGGTGAACCGCGTAGCGTTCGCCCAGTTTCTTCTCAAAGGTTTTGTTGACATGGTAGTTGATATCGATGCCGGTCAGATCGGCCAGGGTCGCCGGTCCCATGGGCATGCCGAAATTGAGCATGGCCTGCTCCACGGCAGTGCCGCCCACGCCGTCAGCACTGAGGTACACACCACCTCCCATCAGGCCCCCCAACTGCCGGGAGACATAGAATCCCGGCCCGTCATTGACCACGATGGGAACCTTCTTGATGGCCCGGCCAAAGGCCACGCTGGTGGACAGGGTTTCATCAGAGGTTTTCCCGGCGCAGATGATCTCCAGAAGCTGCATGCGGTGGGCGGGATTGAAAAAGTGCAGACCGATCATACGTCCCGGATCCGCAAGGATGGCAGCCATTTCCGTGATGGGCAGGGCGGAGGTGTTGGTGGCAAAAACCGTGTGCGCCGGGCAGATGCCCTCCAGCTGCTTCCAGATATCCTGCTTGACCTGCATGTCCTCCAGAACGGCTTCGATGACCAGGTCCACATCCGCCAGATCCTTAAGGTCCGTGGTCGTCTTGAACTGGTTTTCCAGCATGGCGTCCAGATCCTGCTGCTTCATTTTCTTCTTCTTGATGGGATAGGCAAAGGTCTTTTTCACCGACCCCACGCCCTTTTCCAGGGCTGCCTCGTTGATGTCCCAGAGAACAGTCTGGTAACCGCCTTTGAGGAGCAGGTTGACAATGCCGGATCCCATGACGCCGCCGCCCAGCATGGCCACCTTTTTGACCTGAGCCGGTTTGACATCCTTGATTCTGGGTAGCCGTCCGGCAGCCCGGGTGTTTAGAAAGATGCCGATGAGATTTTTGGCCACATCCGACAGTGCACAGTCGACAAACAGCTCGACCTCGCGTTCGAGATCGGCGTCGATGTCATAGCTCAGCCCCTTGTCAATGGCTTCCACCGCCTTCATGGGGGCGATGTAGCCCTTGGACTGGGCTGCGGTCATGGCCTTGGTGAAGTCCATCATGGCCTTTTTTTCCGCGGCACTGGGAATCCAGAAGTGCTGATTGCGGGTCATCTTGGCCTTGATATTCAGCTCCCTGGTGATAAAGCGGCGTGCCGCAGCCACAGCCAAGTCCACCAGCTTTTCGGCCTCGACCACCTGATCCACCAGGCCCCGCATGTGCGCCTTTTCCGCTTTGATGGGCCTGCCCATGGTTATCATTTCCAGGGCATAACGCAGACCGATCAAGCGGGGCAGCCTCTGGGTACCGCCGCCGCCGGGGATCAGGCCAATCTGTACCTCGGGCTGGCCCAGATTGACGCCTTTGGCGGCAATCCTGTAATGGCAGCCCATGGCGATCTCCAGGCCGCCGCCCAGGCAGTTGCCGTTGATGGCCGCCACCACCGGCTTGGTTCCGGTTTCAATGCTGCTGATGAAGCGCGTAACCTCCAAGGCAGGCCCGAGGATCTCCTCCTTGGTCGTCACGCCCAAAACCTGGGTGATGTCCGCGCCGGCGATGAAGTTCTTGCCAATGCCGGTAATCACAATGGCCTGGATGGTCTCGTCTGCGTACGCTTCCGAAAAGGCCTGGGCCAGTTCCCTGATGAAATGATCGGAAAGCTGGTTCACCGGCGGGTTGTTCATGAAGAACACGCCGACCCCATCCTTGATCTCCACCTTAATGGTCTGAAAATCCGTTTTCATGGCTGACTCCTTTCAAAAAAACTTTGTGTCCTTTGTGCCTTTGTGGTTCTGGTTTATTTTGGTTAAGCTTTACTTTTTTTCAGCCTTGTCCGTTTCTTCCTGGCGCAACACCTTGCGCAGGATCTTACCCACGGCAGACTTGGGCAGCTCATCCCTGAATTCAACAATCTTGGGCGCCTTGTAGGCGGCAAGCTTTTCCCGGCAAAACTCGATGACCTCTTCGCTGGTCGCGGTTTCACCTGGTTTGACCACCACAAACGCCTTGACGGTCTCCCCCCGGTATTCATCGGGAACCCCCACGGAAACGGCATCCGCCACCTTGGGGTGCTCGTAGAGGACCTCGTCGATTTCCCTGGGGTAAATATTGTAGCCGCCGGCAATGATCATATCTTTTTTACGGTCCACAATGGCAAAATAATCGTCTTCATCCTGGACCGCGATATCCCCTGTGTACAACCAGCCATCCTTGAGCTGCCCAGCTGTCTCTTCGGGATTGTTCCAGTATCCCTGCATAACCAACGGACTCTTGACAATCAGCTCTCCTGGCTCACCCTTGGGGACCTCCTCAATTCCGCTTTCCAGATCCACCAGCTTAGCGTCGGTATCCGGAAACGGAATGCCGATGCTGCCGGCCTTGCTCATGCCCATCAACGGATTGGCAATCCCCAGAGAAGTGGTCTCGCTCATGCCCCAGCCCTCGCCGTAGGTGATGCCCATGTCCTGGGCCTGCTCGATCAGTTCCAGGGGCATGGGACCGCCTCCGGAATTAAAAAGACCCAGTTTTTTGCCCAGCTCCAGTTCAGACGCCCGGGGGTGGTTGATGATAGCGTTGATCATGGTCGGAACCGCCGGAAAAAAGGTGATCTGGTTGAAGCCTTCCAGAATGCCCATGATTTCGTCCAGCTCGAAACGGGGGGCGATGATCTGGGTGGCACAGTTGAACATGCCCCAGTTGAGCACGACCACGGTTCCGTAAACATGAAAATAGGGCAGCACGGCCATGACACTCCGCTTTTCAGGCGGGGTGAGGCCGGTGGTGGCCGACCCCCACAGGGTGCACTGCATGGTGGCCGCCACCAGGTTGGCATGGGTCAACACGGCGCCCTTGGGCAGACCGGTTGTTCCGCCGGTGAACTGAATCAGGGCGGGGTCGTTTACGGACATCTCGACCTTGGGAAGTGTCGTGCTGGTGGATGCTTCCAGCATTGTTGAAAAATGAAGCCAGCCTTCTTCCAGCTCCAGTTCTGCGGGCGTGCTCTGCCCGAAACCGTCGATATAATCTGTTACCCGGGTAACGATTACACGCGCAATCTCCACGTCCTGGCACAACGCCCGGACATTGGGAAGCACCATGTCGAAAGTGATCAGGGTTGACACAGTGGTGTTCGTGGTGAGACCTTTCAGTTCATCGACGGTGTACATGGGATTGAGGTTGACGACAATAGCCCCAAGATACAGAGCGGCATAGTAAGAAATGATATACTGAGGGCAGTTGGGCAGGTGGACACCCACGCGGTCTCCTTTTCTGACACCGGCTTCACCAAGGGCGTGCGCCATTCGCAGGATCTGGTTGCGCAGCTCCCAGAAGGTCAGTTCCGTACCGAAAAAATTAGTCGCCGCCTTATCCGGAAAAGCATTCACAGATACGCCGAGCAGTTCGTGGGCCATCAGTCTAGGGTAGCGGATCGTTTCCGGAACGTTCCAATCATAATGTCGTTGCCAGGGTCTTGATTGCATACGTTTCCCTCCCTTAAACGTTATTTCTTTATTAAAAATTGAGCGCTAACAATTGAATATTGGCAATTAATATTTAGTAATCTGAAGTATTCCTAATATCTGGCATCCTGTTTTTCTGGATGTTCGATCCTGGGGGAATTGGTGTAATGCATCCAGCCCCAGCAGGGATAAATCCCTGCGCTACATGGTTGATTCGAGGAATGGGCATTTAGGCCAGGGCTTCAGCCCTGCATCGTCCGGCACAAGGCCAGCCCCTGCGGTCAAGTCCTGATTAAAAATTGTCACTTTTATCGGTTTCAAATCGCCTGCCTTCTGTCTTTTGATT
>JBDLJD010000054.1:0-25574 GCA_039714495.1 Thermodesulfobacteriota bacterium | reverse complement strand
CCTGATACCAGAACCTATTTCAGGTCTTATGGCATCTACGGTCATGACCTTGCGGACATCCAGATCCCCACAACCATTATTACAGCCGCGGACGATCCGGTCATACCCGTGGAAGATTTCCACCATTTGAAAACCGCCCTGTCCATTGATATGTTCATCCATTCAAATGGCGGGCACAACGGCTTCGTGGACAGCGTGCGGGGGCCTGCCTGGTACGACCGGTTTATGCTGGATAAATTTTCATATCCTGGCACGGACAATGAAACCTGAAACTTCCATTATCACTTTTTTTCAAAGTGTTATATATACACTTTCATGAAAATTTAAGAAGGAGACTATCATGACGGAACAGGAATGGAACCCGGGAAGCTTGCTGAAGTTGTCCGGCAGCTACTGGCAAACATGTGCCCTGCACACAGCTGTGAAACTGGATCTATTCACCGCTATTGGAAAGGGAAACGTAAGCGCTGGCAACATTGCCCAAGTGGCCGGCCTCGATGATAGGGCCTTGACCAGACTGCTGGATGCACTCACAGCCATGCAGCTGCTCCTGAAAAAAGACAATGGTTACCAAAACACCCCTGCAGCCCAAAAGTTCCTGTCAACAGACTCGAAAAGCTATATCGGCTTCATGATCAAGCACCACCACCACCTCATGGATTCCTGGACCCGCATGGCTGAATCCATGAAAACCGGCAAATCCAACCGCGGCCGGGCTTCCTTCAGTGACGAAGAGCGGGAGAGTTTCCTGATGGGAATGTTTGTCCTGGGCATGAATACCGCTCCCTCCCTGGCCAGGGAAATCGACCTTAGGGACAGAAAATCGCTGATTGACATTGGCGGCGGACCAGGGACATTTGCCATCCATTTCTGCCTGCAGAACCCGCAACTCAAAGCAACGGTTTACGATCTTCCCGCCACACGGCCCTTTGCGGAAAAAACCATTGGAAATTTCGGCCTCACCGGCCGCATCGCTTTCATGGATGGAAACTACGTGGACAAAACCATCGAGGGCGTTTATGACGTGGCCTGGCTCAGCCACATTCTGCATGGTGAAGGACCTGATACCTGCATGGACATCCTGAAAAAGGCGGTAGCGGTACTTGAGCCGGGCGGCCTTGTGTGCATCCACGATTTCATTTTAAAGGATACCATGGACGGACCACTCTTTCCGGCCCTTTTTTCCATCAACATGCTGCTCGGGACTGCGTCGGGACAATCCTACTCACAGGCACAGCTCACCGCCATGATGGAGGCTGCCGGCATCAAAAACATAAAACGGCTGCCATACGTCGGCCCCACTGAATCGGGTATCCTATTGGGTACTACGTGATCCCGATAACCTGGTATGATTTCTTTTGCCGAACATTGAACATCCAGCGTTGAACTGCAAGAGCAAAAAGTTGATTGGATTGATTTATTCGACACGGATTTCACGGATTGCATGGATACCTATAATTTCGATGCTGGACCTTGGATATTGGATGGTCGATTTTATTTAATCCGTATCGAAATTATGGCCTCTTATTTGTTGCTCCGAACCATCTCCTTGATCCGCTGGATATGCCCGCGCCCCAGCCCCTTGACCTCGCAGCCCAGCTCAAAGTAGCGCTGGATGGCATCGTCGTCCAGAATCCCAAAACAGTCGATCACCGCAACCGGCCCCCTGGTCATTTCCAGAATATCTTCAGGGGTGAGTTCCATGTATTGCCGATGCCTGACGGCAAGCACCACCGCGTCTACATCGGCAAGGGCTCCCGACAGGTCCGCATGCATCCGTGTACTGCTGAGGTCGCCTTGGTTGCGAAAAAACCTGGCCCATGATTTTCCCGGAGCCGGGTAAGTGTCCTGTTTTTCAAGCTCCCACCAGTGTTTCACATAGGGGTCGTGTACTTCGACGTCCCCCCCCATCTCTGTCAGCTTGCGCACGATAAGTTCCGATCCGCTGTAGCGCGTGTCGCCCACATCCTCCCGGTATGACACCCCCAGCAGGGCGACTCTGGAGGCGGCCACGATCTTGCCCATATTCCTTAAGGCATCTCTCACCAGTTCTGCCACATGAAGGGCCCGCGTGTCGTTGATATCGATGGCCGCCGGTGTAATTTTGAAAATATCATCGTCAAACCCCATCAGCGTGTTGTAAGCCCACACCCCCAAGCCCCCGTCTTTGGGCAGACAATAACCACCTATGCCGGGCCCCGGGAAAATGATATTGGAATGGGTTGGTCGCACCTTGATCGCCTTGATCACCTTGGTCAGGTCCACACGGTTGCGCTCGGCAAACCTGCTCCACTCATCCAGAAAGGCCAGGATGGTCGCCCTGTAGGAGTTTTCAATTATTTTACAGGTCTCGCTTTCTATGGGATGATCCAGAATTGTCAGCGGATATTGATCAACGTTCAATACATTGGACAAAAACTGCTCGACCTTTTTTCGCGCAGTCGCATTGATCCCGCTGCAGACCCGCCAGAAATCGCGGATGGACCGCACATATTCACGGCCGGGCATCACTCGCTCGAAAGAATGCGCCAGCAGGGGCTCGACATCCTTCAGTCCCCTCTTGCCAAAGGCCTTTTTAATAATCGGCCAGGCTACATATTCGGTTGTGCCCGGCGGTACCGTGGTCTCAATGAGCACAAGGCATTCAGGATCGATTTTTTCACCAATCACTTTGAGACTGCTCTCCAGTGCAGCAATGTCGGCCTGACCTTTGCGCACATCTCCCAGGGTTTCCTTCTGGTAGTCACACTGGACATCCACCACAACCACATCGGCCAGTGAAAGCGCATCATATGTAAAGGTGGCGATCAGATTTTTACGCTGTTTTACACAACGCTCTATCAAAGGCGCAACTTCCGGGTCTTCCGCCTCGACCGGTGCCACCCCCCTATTGAGATATGGTATTTTCCAGTATGACCGGATCGAGGGCCGCTGCATGCCGATGACAAAGTAGAGGGGTTCATCCGTTCCTTCCCGGGTGGAGTCGGCCACAACCCCTGCCATCACCGCACCCACGAATCCGACCCCCATGACCACGACAATCTCGCGTCCCATCTTGCGCTGTTCGGCCACCATAGCTTTCAGTTTTTCATACTCTGCCTGGTAATCACTTTCATCCGGCAGGGAAAAAGCCTCGCCTGACGGACAGATAGATAGATGTGCATCATTTTTAGACGGTTCGTTATTCTGCATGGTCATCAGGGTCTCCTTATTCCAATACTCCAATGTAAATTTTTTCATAAATTTTCATCAAATGATCATTCGAAATATGTGGTACTTGTGAATGTTTCATGCTTGGTTTTGATCATCAGAAAATGAAAATTTATGGTAATAGCGCTTTAACATATCCGCCAGGCTTTGTTCCCACCCTCGTGGTACGATGTTGAACGCTCGGTTAATTTTAGAGCAATCAAGCACGGAATTGGCCGGCCGCCTGGCCGGCGTGGGGTACCCTGATGTGGGCACGGGTTCCACGGATTCCACTTTGAATGTCTCATATTGACTCGCCAATCTGAAGATTTCCCCAGCAAAGCCGTGCCAGGTTGTCTGCCCCCGGCTGCAGAAATGATAAATCCCCCACGGCACCTTTTGCATTTGATGGATCTGTTGGGCGATGTCAAGAATGGCTTCGGCCAGGTCGGCGGCATCTGTAGGGCAGCCTTTCTGGTCGTCGACCACGGAAAGCTGCTCCCTGTCCCGCCCCAGCCGGAGCATTGTTTTCACGAAATTATGCCCGTGAACCCCGTAGACCCAGGCGGTACGAAGGATGATGTGCTCCGCCAATATGCCGGACACCGCTCGATCACCTTCTGCCTTGCTCTGCGCATAGGCCCCCAGGGGCGCCGTGGGGTCGTCTTCCACATAGGCGCCCTCCTGATCTCCCCCATAAACATAGTCCGTGGAAATGTGGATCAATGGTATCTTCCCGGCCAGGCAGGCTGCTGCAAGATTGGCCGGTCCGTCCCGGTTGACCTGGAAGGCAAGTTCGATATTTTCTTCGGCTGCATCCACGTCCGTGTAGGCTGCCGCATTGACCACCAGGTCCGGGGACAGGTTTCCCACGAGCTTTTCCACGGCCCTTTTGTCGGCTATGTCGATCTCTTCGATGTCAACACCGGTGACGGTCGCCCCCGTGCCTACGCCTCTATTCACGAGTTCCCACCCCACCTGGCCCTTTGAGCCGGTTACCAATATGTTCATGTGTGTACCCTTATCTTTGAAGTAGATACCTGGCTATTGTTTTTTTGGTTTTAAAATCACTTCATCCTTTTTGATCATGCCCAGCTCTTTTCTGGCCACACTCTCGATATATTGCGGATCATTGCGCAGGCGATCTATGGTCCGATACAGGGTGTCGTTTTCTGCTTTCAGTTGGACGTTTTCATGCTTCAGCCGGTCTCTTTCGCTTTTCAAGGCGAAAAAATCGGAAAGCCCCTTGTCGCTGAAAAGGCTGAACAGAAGCATTGCAAAAAGCGTCAATATGCAAACTGAAATCAGGATTTTTTGTTTGGCATCCATAAAAAATACAAACGTTAAACGTGAACTAACATCTCTAAAGCGATGACCCTGTACCGCCCTAGCGCCTGCGGAGGGCATTGACAAGCCGGTAAAATTCCGGACTGCCGAAAACATAGCTCATTACCGCGTACACGGCCACGCCGGCGGCGACCGCTCCGGTGACGCCCAGCAAAAGCCTAAAGGTGGCTTGATGGTCACGAGGTATGATCCATAGCGACATTCCCCAGACCGCCCCCCCCATCAACAGGGAAGTGGCTACCGATCTTCCGGCCGAAACCATGATCGAGCGCCAGCCGAGCATACCGATTTTCCGCCTCAGCGCCCATACGAGCAGCAAAAGGTTCACCACCGAAGCCAGCGAAGTGGCTAAAGCCAGGCCGCCATGTTTGAGCGGCCCCATGAGAACAATGCCCATGACGATATTCACCCCAATCGATACAACCGCCATTTTAACGGGCGTTTTCGTGTCCTGCAGGGCATAAAACATCGAAACTACAATGCGCACAGCCGCAAATGCCCACAGCCCGGCACAGTAGTACAGCAGGGCCACGGCTGTCAATCTGACGGTTGCTGCATCAAAGGCCCCCCGCTCGAACAGGAGGCGCACGATCGGCTCCCTCAGCACGACCAGGCCTGCCATGGCCGGGATGGTGATAAACAGGACGAAATTCATGGCATGGCAAAAGGTCTCCCGCAAACCGTCAAAATCTTTTTCTGCCACCTGCTTGGAAAGACTGGGGAGCACCGCAGTTGCAGCTGCAATGGCAAATATCCCCAAAGGAAATTGCACCAGGCGGTCTGCATAATAAAGATAGGAAACACTACCCTCGGGAAGAAGGGAAGCCAAAAGAGTTCCGATCACCATGTTGATCTGGTAGACGGCAGCCCCGAAAACGGCCGGCAGCATCAGAAGGCCGATGCGCTTCAGACCGGGGTGGTAGATCTTTGTTTTTTGCCAGAACCGTACACCGTTTTTCAGTAAAAACGGTATCTGCAGGAGGAGCTGTAAAAGGCCGCCTAATAGAACGCCCACGGCCAGGCCGAACACGGGTCTTTCAAGGTGGGGTGACAGCAACAGTACGGAAGTGATCATGGCCAGGTTCAAAAAAACCGGCGCCAGGGCCGGTGCGGCAAAGTGGTCGAGTACATTCAAAATCCCCATGCAGAGCGCCACCAACCCGATGAAAAAGATATAAGGAAATATGAAACGGGTCAGATCGACACACAGCTGATATTTTTCAGGTGAATTCGTGAATCCCGGTGCGATGATATGAACGATCAGGGGGGCGACCATAATACCCACAACTGCGATCGCCGCCAGGATGATTGACAGCATGCGCATGGCGGACCTGGCAAGGCTGAATGCCTCGTCACGTCCATGGCGGGTGAGATATTCGGAAAAAACCGGAATAAAGGCCACCGTAAGGGAACCTTCGGCAAAAAGTCTGCGTAGCAGATTGGGAATTCTGAAAGCCACGAAAAAGGCGTCGGAAGCCAGGCCGGCACCAAAAAACCCCGCAATGACCACGTCTCTCACAAAACCCAAAATCCTGCTCAAAAACGTGGCCGTTCCCACAACCCCTGCGGCCCGCGTCACCTTGGTGTTTTCGGTTGTCTTCATTGGAGCAACCACAAACCTGACAGTGCGCCTATATCATTTGCGTTCTTATAGTGAGAGCTCATATAAAACCAATCACGAAAGCACGAAATCTTGAAAACACGAAAAAATCATGGGCTTTTCGTACTTTCGATCTTTCGTGTTTTCGTGATGAAAGCATTTTCTTTTCCGTTTATCATACATATTCTCAACCGGTTCAAATAAATCTAAAAAAACATTGACATCATTTATCAGCTGCTATATTTGTAATAGTTTAAACGAAAACCAACTTGAAAGGAGTTCAAACCATTGGCCAATCATAAATCAGCACTGAAACGCGCCCGGCAGTCGGAGACCAAAAGACTGCGCAACAAAGCCACGAAAACCAGGGTTAAAAATGTCGTCAAGGATGTACGCACGGTCGCTGCCGATGCCGCAAACGATCAATCCGTGATCACCCTCAACGAGGCAAAATCAACCATTGACAAAGCCGCCAAAAAGGGCGTTATTCATAAAAGAACCGCCGGAAGAAAAATTTCCCGGCTGTCCAAACTCGTCAACTCGGCTAGCTAAAATATAGATGCGCCCGCGCCTTTGGCGCTGGTGCATCCATTTTAGAAATCGTCCGTCATCCGATAGTACGCCTCTTCCCCCAGCCGCAAACAAACCAGCTTGATGGCCTGCCGCTTGTTAGTCTCCGTAAGCGCCTTGTCGTTCTGCGACACTGCATAGTCCTCAGTACCGCTCATACCCCTGGTAAACCAGACCACTTCCCCGCCCTGGTTTTTCAAGGTCAGATCAATGGTGACAGAGATCCTTTTTTCCAGGGATGACTGGGCATTACGCCTGGCAATGGTCCAGGAACGCACATCCGTAATTCTGCCGGAGAGGATGCCCTGCGCCTGTTCCTCCGCAACGATCTCCCCTTTGTATTTGCGGATGAACTCATTTTTGAGCTGATCCGTGAGGATAATTTCGGCACCGATTTCAGCCGTCTGGTTTTCGATCAGGCGGATGAAGATGGTTTCCAGCCCCTGGGGTGGTCCGCCCCCCCCTGCAAACCCGTACCCGCACCCGATGATCGATACGGAAAGGGCCAAGAGGGCTGTGAGCCGTTTCAAAATGGAAAGTAGTCTCCTATGCATCTGATTACGACCCTTACGATCTATACTACAATATTGACCAGCTTTTTCTTGACCACAATCACCTTCTTCACAGACTTGTCGGCAATAAATTTGAGGACCCGTTCATCGGACAGGGCTCGCTTCCTCAACAATTCATCGTCGGCATCAACCGCGGCGTTAAAACGGCTGCGCACCTTTCCATTGACCTGTACGACAATCAGCAGTTCATCCTTGGCCAGGGCATCTTCCCTGTGCGTGGGCCACGGCGCCAGCAGGATACTCCCGCTATTGCCCAGGGCTTCCCAGATTTCCTCGGTAAAGTGTGGTACGATGGGCGACAGGAGCAGAATGGCCGATTCTACCGCAAAACGGACCACTCGATGCCGCTCCGGCGCATCTGCCGGCGCGTCAAAAGCATACAGTGCGTTCACCAGCTCCATGACGGCACTGATGGCCGTGTTAAAATGAAAACGGTCCTCGATATCACGCGTCACCCGCTGGATGGTTTCGTGCGTTTTCTTGTAGAGCTTTTTGAGCTCACCTTCCAGAGAGTCCGGCGCATCCGTATACGGGCTGACGTCCTTGATGTCATCCATGCAAGCGGCGGCAAAACGCCACACTCTGTTGAGAAAACGGTAACCGCCGTCAACCCCCTGTTCGCTCCATTCCAGATCCCTTTCGGGCGGGGCCGCAAAAAGGCAGAAAAGACGCGTGGTGTCCGCTCCGTAGCGTTCCAGCAGAATGTTGGGGTCGATAACGTTCTTTTTCGATTTGGACATCTTTTCAACGCGACCCACGACAGCTGCCTTGCCGCAGATGGTGCAGTGCGGCACCCCGTCCTGCTCGGCAATTTCGTTCGGCAGCAGGAAACCATGTTCAGGGCAGGAGGTGGTCTCCTTGCACACCATGCCCTGCGTCAACAGGCAGGTGAAGGGTTCCTTGTACTTAACCAGGTCCATGTCATTAAGAACCCGCGTGTAAAACCGGGAGTAGAGAAGGTGCAGGATGGCGTGCTCCACGCCACCTATGTACTGGTCCACCGGCATCCAGTAATCCACGGCCTCTTTGTCGAACATGCCGCCATCGTAATCCGGGCTGCAGTAACGCTCGAAATACCAGGACGACTCAACAAAGGTGTCCATGGTGTCGGTCTCCCTGCGGGCACGGTCCCCGCCACACTTTGGGCAGGTTGTCTGGGCAAAGGCGGCCAGTTCCGGCAGCGGTGACCGCCCTCCCTCGAGCAGGTTGGCGTCTTCGGGCAGCAAAATGGGAAGTTCTGCCTCCGGAACCGGTATGACACCGCATGAGGGGCAATGAATCATGGGGATGGGCGCCCCCCAGTAGCGCTGGCGGGAGATACCCCAGTCGCGTAGCCGATAAGACACCGTTTTTTTACCCAGTCCCTTGTCTTCGAGGTGCCGGGCAATCGCTTCCATGGCCTCGCGATTGGGCATACCGTCGAAACTGCCGGAATTGATCATGATCCCATCGCCCGTATAGGCCTCTGTCAACCCTTCAGCAATCAAGTCCCCGCCCTCGTGGTTGACCACGACAACGATGTCCAGGCCGTATTTCGTGGCAAAATCAAAATCACGCTGATCATGGGCAGGCACGCTCATGACGGCACCGGTGCCATACTCCATCAGTGCAAAATTGGCCGTATATATGGGCATTTCCATACCGCTCATGGGATTCAGGCAATAGGCCCCCGTAAAAACGCCCTCCTTTTCAAAGGTCTCCACGGCTTTGGCAGTCCGGTCCTGACGGGACATGCGCTCCACAAATGCATTCACCGCCGCGGCCTGTTCCTTGCCTTCTGAAAGGGTGCCAACCAGAGGATGTTCCGGCGCCAGACACATGAATGTCGCCCCGAACACAGTGTCCTGCCGGGTCGTAAAAACAGAGATATCACCACCCTCTCCGCCGATGATGGGAAAACGAATTTCTGCGCCGACGCTCTTCCCGATCCAGTTTTTCTGCATGGTGATGACCTTCTCAGGCCATCCCGGCAGCTTGTCACAATGCATCAGCAGGTCTTCGGCATAGTCTGTGATTCTGAAAAACCATTGCCACAGTTTCTTCTGGCGCACCTCTTTGCCGCAGCGCCAGCACATACCGGCTTCCACCTGCTCGTTGGCCAGAACCGTCTGACAGGGATCGCACCAGTTGACGTAAGACTCCTTGCGGTAGGCCAGGCCCTTCTCGACCATTTTCAGAAACAACCACTGTTCCCATCGATAATATTCAGGCTGGCACGTGGCCAGTTCACGGTCCCAGTCGTAGGAAAACCCTATTTTTTTCAACTGTGCCCGCATGTTGTCGATATTTTGATAGGTCCAGGTGGCCGGGTGACTTTTATTGGCTATGGCTGCATTTTCAGCCGGCATGCCAAAAGCGTCCCACCCCATTGGGTGCAACACATTGAACCCCCGCATTCTTTTATAGCGCGCCACAACGTCGCCGATGGTGTAGTTGCGGACATGCCCCATGTGAATGTTGCCGGACGGATAGGGGAACATCTCCAGCAGGTAGTATTTTTCTTTGTCCTTTTGGATATCGACTTTAAACAGACGGTCTTTTTCCCAGGACCGCTGCCATTTGTTTTCAATCGTATAGGGGTTGTATTTTTCTTCCATTGGATGTATCAGCCTCCAGTTATAGCTTAAAGTGAGCGTCTCAATTTAAGCTATTGTGAGTGTTTCGAATCCTTTTTCATGCCACACTATTCATTAAATAGCAAGATGCTATCAAGCGCAAACCCGTATGGCCGTTTCACCTCCGACCGTCGGAACTGCGCCCCTTGAGGATAGAAAAGGTTTGACTTGGTGATGACAATTTCATATTTATTATAAATATTTATAAAACCTTCTGATTCCGGAATTGCTTCTTTGTATAGCGGCTCCGGTGTCCATATAAAACATTAAGGAAATGCTTTCATGACCAGTAAGATACTGATTAACGCCATAGACCCCGAAGAGTGCCGTATAGCCAAAGTCAAAGACAGTCGGCTGGAAGAGTTCAATATCGACAGCGCCGCCAAAGAGATCACCCATGGCAACATCTACAAAGGCATTATCTCGCGCGTCGAACCCAGCCTGCAGGCGGCATTTGTGGACTACGGGGCCGAAAGGCATGGTTTTCTGCAGCGCCACGAGATTCACAGCGACTATTACCAGGAAACCCCTTCCGGAAAAAAAACGATCAAAGACATCATTAAACGGGGTCAGGAAGTCCTCGTCCAGATCACCAAAGACCCCATTTTAAAAAAGGGCGCCATGCTGACAACCTATATTTCGCTGCCGGGAAGGCACCTGGTACTGATGCCGGGGTCGAAATCAAGGGGAATCTCACGCAAGATCGCGGAGGAGGAAAAGCGCAAGCGTCTCAAGGAGATTATGGGTGGCCTTAAGGTCCCCGAAGGATTCGGTCTCATCATGCGTACCGCCGGAGAAAATTGCACGAAAACCCTGGCGACCAAGGACCTACGGTATCTGCTAAAACTGTGGAAAAACATCAACTCCAAAGGAACCAAGGCGACGGCGCCGGCACTTTTATACAAGGAAAGAAATCTTGCTGTGCGGTCAATTCGGGACCACTTTACGCCCGATGTCACGGAAATTCTGATCGATGATGAAACCGTGTTCAACGAAGTCAAAAGTTTCGTGCACATAATTTCCCAAAAGCACGAGAAAATCGTCAAACTGCACAAGGGCGCCAAACCGCTGTTTACAAGATATCAACTCGAAGACCAGATTGCCTCGATATTCGAAAGTCGTGTGAAGCTGAAATCCGGTGGCTCCATCGTCATACAGCAAACCGAAGCCCTCGTGTCCATCGATGTCAACTCCGGCAAGGCAACCCACCAGAACACCATTGAAAAAACAGCCCACAAAACCAACCTGGAAGCAGCCGAAGAAATTGCCCGCCAGCTGCGGCTAAGGGATATGGGCGGTCTGGTGGTGATCGATTTCATCGATATGAGAGACGCCAAGCACAAAAATGAAGTCGAGCGCACCATTAAGAAATCCCTTAAAATTGACAAGGCCAAAACCAATGTCGGTAAGATATCAAAATTCGGCCTGATGGAAATGTCCCGGCAAAGAATCCGGCCTTCCATTGAATTCGGCAGTTTTCAGCCCTGCCGACATTGCAGTGGAAAGGGCCTTGTGCCGTCGACGGAAACCCTCGGCATCCGTTTTTTGCGACAATTGCAGTTAAAAACCCTCAAATCCGACGTCACCGATGTAAAAGGCGTGCTTCCCACAGTGGTTGCCGACTATGTGTTGAACAGTAAACGGAAGGAAATACTCGACCTGGAATTGAGGCGGCAACTCTCCATCGAAATTGTCGGTGACAGCACCATGGTTCCCGGAGAGGGCCACATCGAGTGTCATACCAAAGCTGAAAAAATTGAAAGAAAGATTTGACGTGGGCAGCCATTTAAAGTATATCAGCGCCATTTTCGGCACGTTTTCTTATTGAGCATGAAAATGCAATCTAAAATATGCCTGTTCCTGGGAATTGTAACCTTGGTGGTGTTTGCTGCGGCCTGCCGGGGCGGAAAAGAAAACCAGCCGATACAATATACGCCTGACAGCCGGTTCAACCCCGAGTACAAAGCGGTGTTTGAAACCTGGACACAAGAGGATCGCATCTATAAAGGTTTCGACTGCAAGCTTATTTCTGCGGCCACCTATAAATCGATTCCATTCCGCCGGGCGTATACGCGGGAGTATGCCAAACACTACCGGCTGAGCCCGGAAGAAAAGGATAAACTCCTGAAAGATCAGTTAGATGCGGCGGATACCTATAATGAGTTTATTTTTGCCGCCTATGTTCCTGATAAAAAATGGGATGATTTCCCGGAGGAAAAATCAACCTGGAAAATCGTTCTTGGTGTCGATAGCGGAGCGCGTGCCGCCCCGGTGGAAATCAGGAAACTGGAACGCAACAATGTTGTGCTGAAGCATTTTTTCCCATATGTCACCCCCTGGAAATCGGTATATCTGTTGCGGTTTCCGGCCAACCGGCGGAACTCAGAAGAGGCCTTGGTGGGAGACCGGAGCCGCACAATGACCCTTTCGGTCAGCAGTGTTCTGGGAACGGCCGAAATGATCTGGATGCTGGACAATGGAAAAAATGAAAATTAGAACAATGTTGGATATTGATAATAAAAACCAGTTCAATTTTAAGGTTCAATAGGACCAGACAGGAATAATACATTATTAGAAATTTGGATTTTCCCCGCACCATACGGGGCGGGAAAAACCCAAATTAAAGGGAGGTTAATTTGTTTACCAACAGTATCGCATATGCCATGAGCCAGGGTGGAGGCGGAGAGGGTGCCGGCGGTTTTTCGGCGTTCATTCCCCTTATCCTCATGTTTGTCATTTTCTATTTTCTATTGATCCGGCCCCAGCAGAAAAAATCCAAAGAACACCGGGAAATGGTGTCAAGCCTAAAAAAGGGCGACCGTATTATTACCAGCGGAGGGCTGCACGGCCGGGTTACCGGGGTCACCGACCAGACACTGACAGTCGAAATTGCTGATAAAGTCCGTGTAAAAGTAAACCGGGCCAATGTCAATGCCCTCACCCAGTCCACAACACCGCCGCCGGCACCTGCGTCAAAAAAGGAAAAATCAGGCTCCGGAAAATCAAAATAGGGAGCGTGACAGCTATTACGGTCCGGATGAATATGCCGCATACGTCAAGCTTACGGCAAGCCAACCGGCAACAACAAGGGCGGACACTATATATTACGGTGAGTAGAATCGAAGAAGATGGATTCCCCGCTGCGAGCAGCGGGGAATCTTCAATTTCCGGGGCATCTTTTTTTACCGCTGCATTAAAGCATTTGTATTCATTCCGTATCCCGGTACGGTTTCGCGCAGCCGCAAAACGCGGCTCATGCGAGAAAGGAACAGATCATTGAAAACCTTGTCATGGAGACCGATTTCAGTCCTTGTGGTGATTGTAGCGGCGGTTGTCTTTGTCCTGCCGACCATCCGGCCGGGCACTTGGCCCCATAAAAAAATCAACCTAGGGCTCGACCTGCAGGGCGGCATGCACTTGGTGCTCGAAGTCGATACGGACAAAGCGGTGGAAGACACCATTGAACGCCTTACCCAGGAACTGCGCACGAGCCTCAGAAAAGAGAGGGTTCGCGTTCACAGCATTGACCGCGACGAAAAAAACCGCATCGCCGTACGCATTCAGGGCGAAGAAAATATTGAGAAATTCAACAAATTGCTCGATGCTGAGTATAAAGACATCCGTCTGGCCGGCACCAGCGAAACAGGCGGCATTCAGACCTTCGAACTGGACCTGCCCGACGATGAAGCGGAAAACATCAAGAAGCTGGCGGCCGAGCAGGCGCTGGAAACCATCCGCAACAGGATCGATCAGTTCGGGGTGAGTGAACCGGATATCCGCCACCAGGGTGAAAAACGCATCCTGATTCAATTGCCCGGCATTAAGGACACCAAGCGCGCCAAGGAGCTCATCGGCAAAACAGCTCTCTTGGAATTCAAACTGCTGGATGAAGCCGGCGACATCGGTGCCGCCCTGAAAGGGGATGTACCCCCGGGCACCCAGCTGCTCTACGAAATAAAAGAGGACGCCGCCACCAACAGGACCGTAAAAACACCTTACCTAGTGAAAAAGCGGGCCCTTTTGACAGGCGCCTATCTGACAGATGCCAAAGTCCAGATCGATTCCCAGTACAACGAACCGTACGTTTCCATAGAATTCGACAAAAAGGGCGGCCGCATTTTTGCCCAGATAACGGAGCAGAACGTTAAAAAGCGCCTGGCCATCGTTCTGGACGACAAGGTTTATTCCGCACCGGTCATCCAGGAAAAAATTACAGGGGGATCCGCGCGCATCACCGGCAACTTCACGGCCGAAGATGCCCATGACCTGGCCATCGTCCTGAGAGCCGGTGCGCTTCCAGCGCCGGTGAACATCATCGAAGAGCGGACCGTCGGCCCCTCCCTGGGAGCCGACTCCATCAGGAAAGGCCTTATATCCATGTGTATCGGCGGCGTCTTTGTGATTTTCTTCATGATCGTTTACTACAAAGGCTCGGGAATCATTGCCGATATTGCTCTGGTTTTGAATATCCTGATCATCGCCGGCGGCCTTGCCGGCTTCCAGGCAACCCTGACCCTCCCCGGCATTGCCGGCATTATCCTCACCATCGGTATGGCTGTGGATGCCAACGTGCTGATATTTGAACGCATCCGGGAGGAGATGGCCCTGGGCAAGACCCCCCGCGCCGCCGTGGACGCCGGCTACAGCAGGGCCACGCTCACAATTCTCGATGCAAATGTCACCACGCTGATTGCGGCCCTGGTGCTGTTTCAATTCGGTACCGGCCCGGTGAAAGGCTTTGCCGTTACCCTCAGCCTGGGTGTCATAGCGAGCCTGTTCACGGCCCTTGTTCTGTCCAGGACCATTTTCGAATATTTCCTGGTAAGCCGTAAAGTGAAAACCATCAGTATCTGATACCTGAATCTTGCATGAAATTTGACAATACTTCAGCAAACTCTCAACTTAAGGAAAAATAAATGCAGTTCATCAAACCGGGCATCAACATCAACTTCATCGGTCGGAGAAAAATTGCCTTTGTAATTTCGCTGGCCATGATTTTGATCACCATAGCATCCCTGATCTATCACGGAGGCCCGCGTCTTGGGGTCGATTTTGCCGGCGGTACGGTAATCCAGGTAAAGTTCGATTCCCCGGCGGCCATTGCCGATGTCAAGTCGGCACTGAAATCCATTGACATAGGCACATCATCCGTTCAGGAATTCGGTGCCGCCAAAGACAACGAGTATCTCATTCGTGCGGATGGCTCAGCCGCCATAACCGAGGATGTGCAGCAACATATCGAGGGAGCCCTTGAGACGGTCACCGGCCAGAAAGCGCAGATCCGGCGGGTGGACATGGTAGGCCCGCAAG
This sequence comes from Thermodesulfobacteriota bacterium, assembly GCA_039714495.1. GTDB lineage: Bacteria > Desulfobacterota > Desulfobacteria > Desulfobacterales > B30-G6 > JAJDNW01. The sequence goes on along the minus strand of JBDLJD010000054.1, from coordinate 10,371 downwards.
TGGGAAGGGATCTGAGGGAAAAGGCCCTCCTGGCCATGTTCTTCGCCCTTCTTTTCATCACCATATATATCTCCGGGCGTTTCGAGCTCAAATGGATGTTGAGCGGGGTGATGGCGGGAGCCCTGATGCTGGCCGTCTATGTGTTGACCATCTTCGAAGTCAGCATTCCCTACCTGATGTTCGCCGCTGTAATCGTCACCTTGATTCTATTCTGGTTTTTAGAACTCAAATACGCCATGGGAGCCATCGTGGCCCTCATTCATGACGTAACCATAACGGTTGGTATTTTTTCTATTTTCGACAAAGAATTCACACTGCCCATCATTGCGGCGCTGCTGACGATTATCGGTTATTCGCTCAACGATACGATCATTGTCTTTGACCGTATTCGGGAAAATCTGAGAAAACACCACAAGCAACGACTCGATGTGATTCTCAACACGAGCATCAACGAGACCTTGGGACGAACGATCCTGACCTCCTTGACCACCCTGATCGTATTGGTTACGCTCTTTATTCTCGGGGGGGGCATTATCCATGATTTTGCCTTTGCCATGATTATCGGTGTGCTCGTCGGAACCTATTCTTCCATATTTGTTGCCAGCCCGATCCTGCTGGCGTGGCAGAACCGCGGAAAGTAAACCCCAAGGTTGCAATAGGGTAAAATCGAAATGGAAAATATTCTGCCATGGCTGACGTTGAAAAGTGTCCCCGGAATAGGGAACCTGCTTTTCAAACGGCTGGTGGAACGGTTCATCACGCCGGAATCCGTATTTCAAGCAAAACCAAGTGACTTGAGCCAAGTTGCCGGTATGACGGAACGCCTGGTCCAAAAAATTCGGCACTACCGCATACCGGACTGGATTCATGCTGAACTCGAACGGGTTGATCAAAAAGGATTCCGGATCATAACGTTTGCAGATGAGGACTACCCTTCCCTTCTGCGTGAAATCCCGGATCCTCCTCCCTATCTGTATGTTTACGGCGACATTGGCGGTTCCCGCCATTGCGTCGCCATGGTGGGTTCCCGAAATGCCACGGATTACGGTATTCAGACCACCTTGCGGTTGGGCCGGGATCTTGCCGCCCTGGGGATCACCGTCGTCAGCGGCATGGCCAGGGGTATTGACACCGCCGCTCACCGGGGCGCCCTTGCCTGCCAGGGGATGACCGTTGCTGTTCTGGGCAGCGGGCTGGAAAGGATCTACCCGGCGGAAAACCGGAAACTGTTTCACGAAATAGCGCAGACCGGTGCGGTGGTCTCCGAGTTCCCCCTCCACGCGGAACCGGAAGCCCACCATTTTCCCATGCGCAACCGTGTTATTTCCGGCATGTCTCTGGGTACTGTTATCGTGGAGGCAACACGGCGTAGCGGTTCGCTCATCACAGCACGCCTTGCTGCAGAACAAAACCGGGAAGTGTTTGCGGTGCCGGGCAGTGTCAGTTCGTTTAAAAGCACCGGCACCCATACCTTGATCAAACAAGGCGCTAAACTGGTGGAACACGCCAAGGATGTTTTGGAGGAGTTCCCACAGCTTAGCATGCCCCATAAAAAAGCCGAAGAGGCAGGGCAGCCCAATAGCACCGCCCCCCCTGCCCTTCCCGCTCTCGAACAGGAGGTCTATGAGGCTCTCGACTGCTATCCAGTGCACATCGACATGCTGGCTCTGAAGACAGGTATCGCCGCGGGCAGGCTGGCAGGGATCCTGTTGAACCTTGAACTGAAAGGTGTTGTCCTGCATTCGCCGGGCAACATGTTTTCTCTTAAATCATAATTATCGCTTGTGTACCCACCGTTTTCTGTGATTTAGGTGCTCATTCGTATTTTCAACCCTAATGGGAATAATATGTACTATAAACGTGTTTCGGCACCCATCGTGTCTAAAACTTAACAAGCGGGCATTGCTCATAACCATATATTTGATTGCTCGTTTCTAATACTGAGGGACCATCGTGAGTTCAAAACCCCTGGTGATCGTTGAATCACCCACTAAAGTCCGGACCATCAAAAAATACCTGGGCAAGGACTACAATGTTGCAGCTACCGTGGGGCATATCAAGGATTTGCCCGTAAAAAATCTGGGCATCGATATCGAGAACGGATTCGCGCCCCAGTACAAAATTGCCCAGGGCAAGAAAAAGGTAATAACAGCCCTCAAAAAGGCCGCCGGGAACGCGGAAGAAATCTATCTTGCCCCTGACCCGGACCGGGAGGGGGAAGCCATTGCCTGGCATACTGCCGAGGTACTGAAAAAAAAGGGCCGCAGGTTCTACCGGGTTTTGTTCCATGAACTGACCAAAAAAGCCATCCTGGAGGCCATCCGCAAACCCGAGGAGTTGAACCACGACAAGTACGAAGCCCAGAAAACCAGACGGATACTGGACCGGCTGGTGGGCTATCAGATTTCGCCTCTTTTGTGGCGCAGAGTCAAAGGCGGCTTGAGTGCTGGCCGGGTTCAATCCGTCGCCCTCAGAATCATTTGCGAGCGGGAAAGGGCTATCCAGGCCTTTGAACCTCAGGAATACTGGTCCATCACCGCCCGCCTGGAAGGTGATGCACCACCGGTTTTCGAGGCCAAACTGGCCAAGAAAAACAATGCACAAATCTCAATCCCCAATCAGGAAGCAGCGGACAAAATCCTGGAAGACCTTAATCGCGAGGCATTCCTGGTAGATAAAATCGTCAAACGGACAAAAAAACGCAACCCCCAGCCGCCGTTCATCACCAGTAAATTGCAGCAGGAGTCCATTCAAAAGCTCAAGTTTACAGCCAAAAAAACCATGATGCTGGCCCAGCAGCTATACGAGGGCATAGATTTGAATGCCGGCGAACCCGTGGGCTTGATTACCTACATGCGTACGGACTCCACCCGCATTTCAAGCGAGGCCGCCCAGGATGCGCTTCAGCTGATCAGGCAGCGCTTCGGACCGGAATACTGCCCTGACAAACCCAGGTTTTTCAAAAATCGCAAAAAAGCCCAGGATGCCCATGAGGCCATCCGCCCCACGTCTGTGGAACTATCGCCGGAAAAAGTCGCCCGCTATCTATCCAAAGACCAGCTGGCGCTTTACCAGCTTATCTGGAACCGTTTTGTGGCCTCTCAGATGACGCCTGCCCTTATTGACCAGAATACGGTCTCCGTGGCGGCCGGTCCTTACCTTTTTTCTGCAACAGGATCCTCGATTAAATTCCCGGGCTTCATGGTCCTTTATCTTTCCGTAGCCGACCAGCGGGAAAAAGAAAGTGAACAGAAAAAGGGCCTGTTGCCCGAACTCTCCCAAGGAGCCCGGCTGCAAGTGCACCAACTGAACCCCAAGCAGCATTTCACCAAACCACCCCCCCGTTTCTCAGAGGCTTCTCTGGTCAAAGAGCTCGAAGAAAACGGCATCGGACGCCCCAGCACCTATACGGCCATCTTGGCTACCATTCGCCAAAAAGGGTACGTGGACCTCGTAAAGCGGTACTTCCGGCCCAGCGAGTTGGGGTTCCTGGTCAACGACCTTCTGGTGGGCAGTTTTTCAGATCTGTTCAATGTCGATTTTACTGCCAGAATGGAAGACAACCTGGATCAGATCGAATCAGCCGAGCTTAACGCCCAGACCATTCTCCAACAATACTATGACCAATTCCAGCTAGACCTGGAAGCTGCCAAGGAAACCATGCCCAGCCTGAAAGGGGTTGGCCTTCCCACCGGACAGGACTGCCCGGAATGCGGCAAGGAACTCTATCTGAAAGTGGGTAAGAACGGACACTTCCTGGCCTGCAGCGGATATCCGGATTGCCGCTATACAAGGGACTACATCAGAGATGAAAAAGGCAATATCCAGCCGGTTGAACTTCCGGAGGACGAAGTGTCCGATAAAACCTGTGAAAAATGCGGTCAGCCCATGGTGATCAAACAGGGCCGTTACGGTAAGTTCATGGCGTGCAGCGGATATCCGGAATGCAAAAACACCTACTCCGTCAATGCCGTCGCCCCCGGCAAGGACACAGGTGTGGCCTGCCCCGAAAAGGGATGCGATGGCGCCATCGTGGAAAAGCAATCCAAACGGGGCAAAGTATTCTACGGCTGCAGCCGGTTTCCGGAGTGCACCTTTGCCATCTGGGACAAACCCATTGCCGAAAAGTGCCCCCTGTGCGCATCTCCTTTTCTGGTCGAAAAAACAACCAAGCGGGACGGGACTTTTTACACCTGCCCCAATAAGGAGTGCGGCTACCGGAAAACAGAGTGACAGAGGGCAGAGGTCAGAAGTCAATTTCACAGTAGGGAGTAAGGAGTAGGCAGTAAGGAGAATTTCTGAGACCAGAGCCCCAGAGGACAGAAGTCAGAAGTCAGAAGGACTGCAGGGCTAAAGCCCTGGCCTACATGCCCATTCCTCGAATCAACCATGTAGCGCAGGGATTTATCCCTGCAGGGGCTGGATGCACTACACCAATTGCCCCAGGATCGAACATCCAGAAAGTAGGGTGCCGGATATTAGTAATTCTTCATTAATAACATAAAAATTCGAAATATTGTCTTGACATTACGTGTCGCTCCAGTCTATAGGGACTGGAATTCAAGAGGATTTACATAAAAATCATGAGAATAAGCCTTATTAACATCATCCTAATCAGCATTATCATCCTCGTCGTCGGCCTAGTCGGCCGGGTCGAGGGACAGGGTGGTTAATGGCTTAAAACTGCAGCAGCAAGCAAACACAAAATCCGTTACCAGCCCTGACAAGCCGGTAACGGATTTTTTTTTACTAAAAATCAAAGAGGATTTAATATGGAAATGACAGGCGGTCAAATTTTGATGCAAACGTTGGTGGACGAAGCAGTGGAAATCATATTTGGATTCCCCGGAGGAGCGGTTATCGAGGTCTACGATGAACTCGCGAAAACAGATATCCAGCACGTTCTCGTGCGCCACGAGCAGGGTGCCGTACATGCGGCCGACGGATACGCCAGGGCCAGCGGCAGGGTGGGTGTATGCCTGGTGACCTCAGGGCCCGGCGCCACCAACACTGTGACCGGCATTGCCTCGGCCTACTCCGATTCCATTCCCGTGGTCGTGATCACGGGGCAGGTGCCCACCCAACTCATCGGCAACGATGCGTTTCAGGAGGTGGACATTGTCGGTATCACCCGCCCCTGCACCAAGCACAACTACCTGGTGAACGATGTGGATGATCTTGCCAGGGTCATGCGGGAGGCTTTTTATCTGGCAAGAACCGGCCGCCCCGGGCCAGTGCTGGTGGACATTCCCAAGAACGTGGTCAGCGCCAGAACCACTTACACGCCTATCACCCACGTGCGTATGAAATCATACAATCCAACCTACAGCCCCAACATGAAGCAACTTAAAAAAGTAGCCAAGCTGGTGAAAGAAGCGCGCAAGCCTGTTATTTTTGCAGGCGGGGGCATCATCCTGTCCGGCGCCTCCTCGGAACTGACGGCCTTTGCCCGAAAAAACCATATTCCGGTCACGGGCTCCCTGATGGGGTTGGGCGCTTTTCCGGGAACCGATCCCCTGTGGCTGGGTATGATTGGAATGCACGGCACCTACAGGGCCAATATGTCTGCCAGTTTCTGCGATTTGATGATCGGAATCGGGGTGCGTTTTGATGACCGCGTTACCGGGAAGACAGACGCATTTGCCGAACAGGCAAAAATTGTTCACATCGACATCGACCCTACATCCATCCGCAAGAATATTGCCGTAAGCATACCTGTGGTGGGTGACTGTAAAAAGGCATTGAGCCGGCTTAACGAACTCCTGGCCGACAAAGACTCGGAAGCGATGCTGCACCAGAAAGAGGAATGGCTCTCCCAGATCGATGAATGGAAAAGCACCAATCCCCTGGCCTATGATCAGAAAGATGTCATTAAACCGCAGTATGTAGTGGAAAAGCTCTTCGAACTGACCAAAGGGGAAGCCATCATCACCACTGAAGTTGGCCAGAATCAGATGTGGGCCGCCCAGTACTACCATTTCGACCGGCCCAACAATTTTATTACATCAGGAGGCCTCGGGTGCATGGGCTTCGGTCTCCCGGCTGCCATCGGGGCTCAGATGGCCCATCCGGACCGAACCGTGGTGGATATCGCTGGCGATGGCAGTATCCAGATGAACATCCAGGAAATGGCAACGGCCGTGCAATACAAACTGCCCGTTAAAATCGTGATCCTCAACAACCGCTTTTTGGGCATGGTGAGGCAGTGGCAGGAGCTTTTTTACGGCAAACGCTATGCGTCCACATGCATGGATTGTGCACCCGACTTTGTAAAGTTAGCCGAAGCATACGGAGCCGCCGGTTTGAGGGCGGAAAATCCGTCTGATGTCGAAAACGTCCTGGCCGAAGGTCTGGCTATCCCAGGGCCGGTGATTATGGATTTTTCAGTGGAAGCCGAGGAAGGCGTCTACCCCATGGTACCGGCGGGAGCGCCGATAACTGAAATGCTGCTCGTATAATTATTCACTCATGGCAAAACACGATGAACATACAACCCTTTTACCAGTGGTGATGATTTGACGTACGCTTTAAACCGCAAGGTGAATAATTATTCAACGCGACTTCGTCGCTATATTGAAAGGTGATGAAATGAATGAGGAAAAGCATATACTGACCATGCTCGTAGATAATCAACCCGGAGTGCTTTCCAGGGTTGTGGGTCTTTTCAGCGGCAGGGGCTACAATATCGAGAGCCTGTGCGTCGCCCCGACCATAGACCCCCTTGTGTCCCGCATTACGCTGGTGACAAAAGCAAATCTACCGGCCATCGAGCAGATAGAAAAACAGCTCAGAAAACTGGTCAATGTGATCAAGCTGCGCGATCTGTCGGGCAAGGAAGCGGTCCACCGGGAAATGGCGCTGATCTGTGTGAGGGCCAAACCCGAAAACCGTGCCGAGATCCTGAGGATTGTGGATATTTTCCGCTGCAAAGTAGTTGACATCGGACGGGAACACTACATCATCGAGGTCTCGGGAGACACGGACAAACTCAATGCCCTGATCAACCTGTTAAAACCCATGGGCATCAAAAAAATTGCAAGGACCGGAGCTGTGGCGCTATTCAGGGAACCGAATTAGGGAAAACATTAGATGCTAAACGTGGCAGAGGTCAATGTAAAGCAACCATCTAAAATTATTACAGATAACTTAGACTTCAAGTGAATATTTTTCTTCATCTATAGAATGGAACATTAAAAAGGAGCAGATCATGGCACAGATTGATTTTGGAGGGACACAGGAGGAAGTCATCACTTCGCAGGAATTTACACTGGAAAATGCACGTGATGTGCTCAAGGACGAAACCATAGCCATTCTGGGTTACGGCGTCCAGGGACCGGGACAGGCACTCAACATGCGCGACAATGGTTTCAGGGTCATTGTCGGTCAGCGTGAAGGCGGACGCTCATGGGAACGCGCCATTGAAGATGGTTTCGTGCCGGGAGAGACCCTGTTCCCCATTGACGAAGCCGCCAGGAGAGCCACTTTCATCCAGTTTTTGCTGTCAGATGCTGGGCAGGTGGAGATGTGGCCCACGGTCAAGGCCGGCCTGAATGAGGGTGACGCGCTCTACTTCTCCCACGGGTTCGGCATCGTCTATACCGACCAGACCAATATTATTCCGCCGGAAAATGTCGATGTGGTTCTGGTAGCTCCCAAGGGATCGGGCCGCAGCGTCAGGATGAATTTTCTGGACGGAAGCGGCATCAACTCCAGCTTCGCCGTTCACCAGGATTTCACCGGCCGGGCCAGGGAAAGGGCCCTCGCGGCCGGTATCGCCATCGGATCGGGATACCTGTTTCCGACAACCTTTGAAAAAGAAGTGTACAGCGACCTCACTGGTGAACGCGGTGTTCTCATAGGCTGCCTGGCAGGGGTGATGGAGGCGCAGTACGCCACCCTCAGAAAAAATGGCCACAGCCCCAGCGAAGCGTTTAACGAAACCGTCGAAGAGTTGACCCAGAGTCTCATTCGGCTGGTGGCGGAAAACGGAATGGACTGGATGATGGCCAACTGCAGCACGACCGCTCAAAGGGGCGCCCTGGACTGGGCCCCGAAATTCCGCGATGCGGTACTGCCGGTATTTAACGACCTGTATGAAAGCGTAATCACCGGTGCGGAAACCCGCCGTACGCTCGAAAAGAACAGCCAGCCTGATTACCGGGAAAAACTGCAGGAAGAACTTGACACCATCAAGAACTCGGAAATGTGGAAAACAGGAGCTGCTGTCAGGGCCTTGCGGCCGGAGAACCGACAGTAACCAGAGGACGGAGTCCCAGAAGGCAGAGCCTCAGAGGACGGAGGACAGAAGCCAGAAGTCAGAAGCCAGAAACCAGAAGAACTATTAGACAGGATTAACAGGATTTTCAGGTAGAAATTTTCCGCACAACACCCAAAAAATGAATCACGAAAACACGAAATCCAAAAAGCACGAAATGTTTAGAATAAATTTTCATTCTTTCGTGATTTTGTGATGAAGGTCTTTTTGATTCGACGTTGGATGTTGGACGTTGAGTCTTCGATGTTCAATTTTTTGATAAACAGTTATGGAAAACAGGCTGTTTGAAACCGAAAAAGTGACAACTTAGAATCAGAACTTGACCTAATATTAACCAAACAACCAAAACGGGGACAAGCACCATGGATCCAATCCTGGTATACGACACGACGCTAAGGGACGGCACCCAGGGGGAAAACGTCAACTTTTCGGCAGAGGAAAAAATAAAGATAGCCGGGTGGCTCGACGACCTGGGCGTCCAATATATCGAGGGCGGCTGGCCCGGGTCCAATCCCAGGGATATGCAGTTTTTTGAGTTGGCGCGCGATGTCGAGTTCAAGCAGGCCCGGTTGACATCGTTCGGGGCAACGCGCAAACCCGGTATCCGCCCGGAAGAAGACCCCAATATCAAGGCCCTTCTGGACAGCGGTACCCCGGTGGTGGCCATTTTTGGCAAAAGTTGGGATTTGCACGTTGAGAAAATAATGAACAACACCCTCACGGAAAACCTGAACATGATTAAAGATTCCGTGGCATACCTTAAATCGGCGGGTCGTGAAGTGGTTTACGATGCCGAACATTTTTTCGACGGATACAAAGCCAGCCCTGATTATGCGGTAAATACACTTACAGCAGCTCTCGACGGCGGTGCAGACTTCATCGTGCTGTGCGACACCAACGGCGGCACCCTCCCCTTTGAGATCGAAACCATCTTTGAAGATGTGCAAAAGAGGCTCGAGGGCATATGCGGTCCGTCACCTGAAAATACCACCGTCAGGCTGGGGATCCACACCCATAACGACTGCGGTATGGCCCTGGCCAATACGGTTTCGGCAGTGCGTTGCGGCGCCGCCATGGTTCACGGGACCATCAATGGATATGGTGAAAGGTGCGGAAATGCCGACCTGACAGCGGTCATCCCGGTTCTCAGCGCAAAAATGAACCTTGCCAGTGTTCCACCTGAAAACATCGAGAAGCTTAAAACGGTTTCCCGGGTTGTCAGCGAAACAGCCAACATCGTCCCCCTGAACTCGCGACCCTTTGTGGGCAAAAGCGCCTTTGCCCACAAAGGCGGTATCCATGTCAACGCTATCATGAAGATCCCGGAGGCCTACGAGCATATGGATCCTGAAATCGTGGGCAACAGGCGGCGGGTGCTCGTGTCCGACATGTCCGGCAAAAGCAACATCGAGTACAAAGCCAAGGAACTGGGGGTGGAACTGGGCGGCAACGGGTATGACAGCCGCCAGATCGTTTCCAAAATCAAAGACCTGGAGCAGCAGGGATATCAGTTCGATGTGGCTGAAGGATCCTTCAAGATCCTGACCCAGAAACTGACCAAGCAGTTCAAACCGCTTTTCGATCTGGAATCCTTTAGGGTAACCATTGAAAAAGACAGGGATCAGCCCTGCAGCGCCCATGCCACCGTCAAAATATCGGTGGACGGCAAAAAGGAAATCACAGCCGCGGAAGGTTACGGGCCGGTGGGCGCCCTGGACAACGCCCTCAGGAAAGCCCTGGATAGATTTTACCCGGATCTGGATACCATGCGCCTGGTGGACTTCAAGGTTCGCGTCATCGACGGACGGACCGGAACAGCCGCCAGGGTGCGGGTGCTCATCGAGTCCCGCGACCAGGAGCAGCTCTGGAGTACCATGGGTGTTTCGGAAGACATCATAGAAGCCAGCTGGCAGGCGCTGGCCGACAGTTTTCAGTACAAGCTTGCCCATGAAGCCGAACTGAGGAAAATCTCATGATCCAGCAACCATATGTCGTATTCGGCATGATGGCCGCTATCAAAGAAGGAGTCTTCGCCGCAGGAAGCTGTTTTGCCGTCCTGCGGCAGATGCTCCCCGTTTTTTAACCAGAAGTCGGAG
>JBDLJD010000053.1:0-25584 GCA_039714495.1 Thermodesulfobacteriota bacterium | reverse complement strand
ACTCTTTTCATTCAATGCATCGTGGACAGTGTTTTTCCAAAGGTGGGGCAGTCCATGGTGCGGGTTCTGGATCGCTTGGGCGTTTCCATGGACTACCCGGAGGATCAGACCTGCTGCGGGCAGCCGGCATTCAATTCCGGCTACCGCGGCGAGGCCCGGGCCGCGGCCAAACGGTTCATCGAGATTTTCGAGGACGCCGAAACCATTGTCTGTCCTTCGGGGTCGTGCGTGGACATGGTGAGGAATCACTATGACGACCTTTTTGAGAACGATTCAAAGTGGCTGGAAAGGGCCCGGCTGGTGGGCGAAAGAACATTCGAGTTTTCCGAATTCCTGGTGGATGTCCTCAAGATTGAAGATGTGGGGGCATCCTTTGCAGAACGGGTCACCTATCATGATTCATGCCACCTCATGCGCGGCATTGGCGTCAGCCGCCAGCCGCGAAAGCTGATTGCCAATGTAAAAGGAATCGATTTCGTGGAGATGCATGACTCGGACCGCTGCTGCGGATTTGGGGGCGCCTTTTCGTTCAAATACCCGGACATTTCCACGGCCATGCTCGAAGACAAGGTGCGCAATATCGAAGCTAGTGGTGCCCAGGCTGTGGTGGGGTGCGACATGGGCTGCCTGATGAACATCCAGGGCATGCTGAACCGGAAGAATATCAACATCAAAACAATGCACATTGCCGAACTGCTGGACCATGATACCCACTCCTGAAAAATATATTGATACGGCCAAAAAGGCAGTTGCCGATCCGGTGTTGCAGAAGGCGCTCACGGGCCTGCAGGAACGTTTCGGCCGGGGCGCGGCACTGGCCTATCAACAACTGCCTGAAGGGCCGGACCTGCGGCATGTGGCCCATGACATACGCATGGATGCCATCCAGCACCTGGACAGCCTGCTGGAAGAGCTGGCCGGAAATTTCCGTAAAAAAGGCGGTCAGGTCTATTTTGCCCGGGACGCCCAGGAAGCTGTGGCCTACTGCCTGAAGGTGGCCAAAGCCAACAATGTCCGGCGGGTGGTCAAGGGCAAGTCCATGGTTACCGAGGAGATTCGCCTGAACACCGCCCTGGACGAGGCCGGCATTGAAACGCTGGAGACCGATCTGGGGGAGTACATCATTCAGTTGGCCAATGAAGCACCATCCCACATCATCGCCCCGGCCGTGCACAAATCCAAAGAGGACGTGGGGCGTCTGTTTGAAAACAAGCTCGGAATTGACTATACCGACGATCCTCCCAGTCTGACCCAAGCAGCCAGAAAGACCCTGCGGAAAAAGTTCCTGGCTGCGGACATGGGCATTTCCGGGTGCAACCTGGCCTGTGCTGAAACCGGACACATCACCACCGTTTCCAACGAAGGCAACATCCGCATGGCTTCCACCCTGCCGCGCATTCATATGGTGTTCATGGGCATGGAGCGGGTGGTCCCCCGCCTGCGGGATCTCGACATTCTGCTGCGCCTTCTGTGCCGCGGTGCTGCCGCTCAGAAACTGGGAACCTATATCAGCCACATCAGCGGCCCGGCTGGACTGGACAACCTGGATGGCCCTGAACAGGTGCACCTGGTGATTCTCGATAACGGGCGTTCCAGGATGCTGGCCGATCCTGATTTCCGGGAAATGCTGTGCTGCGTCCGCTGTGCCGCCTGCCTGAACGTCTGCCCGGTGTACGGCAAGATCGGCGGCCATTCCTACGGGTTTGCCTATTCAGGGCCGGTGGGGGCTGTCGTGACCCCGCTCCTGGTGGGGATCAACCGAGCGGCCGACCTTTGCCAGGGGGAAACCCTTTGCGGGGCCTGTCAGAATGCCTGCCCAATCAACATCGACCTTCCGCGCATGCTGCTGCTGCTGCGTGCGAAGCTGGCCGACGGTGATGCCAAATGGCAGGTGTCCCGCCGAAGCCAGCTGGAAAAAGCAGCCTACCAAATCTGGTCCCGCATCATGCAGAACCGCAGGGTTTACGATCTGGCCGTGGGCGTTGCAAAGGTTTTTCAACGGTTTCTGCCCACCAGCAAGGGGCTGCTGCGTTCTCTGCCGCCGCCCTTCAACGGCTGGACCAAGAGCCGTGACATGCAGCCCCTGGCCGGGGAGTCATTTTCCCGGTGGTGGAAAAACAGCCGGGAAGGAGGTGCCCATGGCAAGCGCTGACCAGCAGACGTTTCTGGACAATCTGCGGCAGGCACTGTCGAAAGGTGCGGTGGATGCTCCCGTACCGGCCGGAGACCCTGTCGACCGGCATGCGGATATTTACCAGCCGCAGACGCGCATTCCATCCCGCAGCCGGGAAGAAAGCCTGTCCCTGCTGGAGCAGGTGATCCAGGAGAGCGAACCCATCAATTTGAAGGTTACAGCGTGCAGTGATATCCAGGCCGCGGCCATGGAGATCAGCCGGCTGGCTGTTGAAAGCCAGCCCGAGTTCGGGGACAAGAAGCAGATTGCCGCCTGGAACCATCCTCTTATCAAGGGGTTGAACCTGCCTGAAGCATTGAAGGACACAGGCATCCCTGTGGCGTTTCCGGAACAAACGCATGCGGGCGACCGTGAAAAGCAACGACAATGGATTTTCGATGCTTATATCGGCATAACTGCAGCCGACTACTGCCTGGCGGATTCCGCCACCCTGGCGATGAAAACCAGGGTCGGTGAGGACAGGTCCGTTTCTCTGGTGCCGTCCATCCATATCGCCGTGATTCGCCTGGAACAGATTCTGGGCAGCCTGAAGGAATTGTATTATATCCTGGACAATGATCCAAAACACGTCAAAGAAGGATTGACCCCCTGCCTGACCTTTATAACCGGCCCCAGCAAGACAGCCGATATCGAGGCCACCATGGTTCACGGGGCGCATGGGCCGCGGGAAGTGCATCTCTTTGTGGTAACAGGGTAAATCCTCTCGCCCGCTAACGCTCGAGCACGCAGAGAACACAGAGGGTAGTTTTTATGGAAAAGAACTTGTACGACGTCATCCTCATCGGCGGGGGCATCATCGGTTCCTCCCTGGCATATAACCTCATGCGCATGGACAGTCGCCTCAAGGTCATTGTTGTTGAGCGCGATCCCACCTATGCTAAGGCGTCAACAACGCTCTCCATGACCAATGCGCGTATACAGTTCAGCCTCAAGCAGAACATCCAGGTCTCCCAATATGCGTTCGATGTTCTGGAATCATTCGAAGATGACATGATGGTGGATGGGGATAAACCCGGCATCAGCTACCGCCGGGAGGGCAACCTTTTTCTGTTTGACGAATCCGGACAGGCAGCAGCCAGGGCGGCGTTTGACCTGCAGCAAAGCCTGGACTGTCCCATCGAGTGGTGGTCAACAGACGACATCAAAGAAAATTATCCCCTGTATGATATAAAGGACTACTCAGGTGCCACGTTCGGCCCGGCCGACGGCCACTTCGATGCCTATGCAGTGCTCATGGCCTACAAAAAGAAGGCGCGGGAACTCGGAGCCAACTATATGCAAGGCGAGGCCGTGGCCATAGAGAACAACCGGGGACGGGCAGAGGGCGTAACTCTGGTTTCCGGCGACATTTTCAAGGCCGAGACCATTGTCAACTGCGCCGGCGCCTGGGCCGCCCAGATTGCGGCAACAGCCGGCATCAACCTGCCGGTGGACCCGGTGAAGCGTCAGGTTTTCACCCTGGATACTACGGTAAAACCCGATGGTCCTCTGCCGTTGACTGTGCTGCCTTCGGGGCTTTATTTTCGTACGGAAACCGGCGGCCACATCCTTTTGGGCAAATCCATGGACGAAGACCCCGTGGGGTTCGACTTCACATGGGACGACAAACGGTTTACCGAAAACCTCTGGTTTGAACTGGCGGAATTCGTGCCGGCATTCGACACCTTGAAACTTGTCAGGGGATGGGCCGGACTCTATGCTGTCAACACGCTGGACAGCAACGCCATCCTGGGCGAGTGGCCGGACATGAAAGGCCTTTATTTAGCCAACGGATTTTCGGGCCATGGGCTGCAGCAGGCACCTGCCGTGGGAAGGTATCTTGCCGAATTGATTACCGGAAAAGCGCCCGTAATGGACCTTTCCATTTTTCATCCCAACCGTATCCTGGAAAATAGGCCTCTGAGCGAGGGCGGTCTGGTTTGACCTTGAACCTATTTAATTAAGGGCTGGTCGATGGTTTAAAAATGAAGCCCGGCCGCGGTGAGCTGGATTTCATTCCTATTTGACATTTTAGCTGTAAAATGATTAAAAAATAGCTTTATTGTTTCTTGGGCTCGAATTGACCTTTTCCGCAACCACAGAACATAGATTGGATTTATGGCAGAACTGAGACTGGAAAGCATTTCAAAACGATTTGGAGGACTGCTGGCGGTCAACAGCCTGGACATGACCGTGCCCGAAGGCAAGATATCAAGCCTGATCGGACCCAACGGCGCCGGCAAAACGACCGTCTTCAACATGATCACAGGCGTCTACCCCCCTTCCGACGGGAACATTTCCTACCAGGGGAACACACTCAACAACTTGAAGAGCAACCGGATTGTCTCCCAGGGAATTGCCAGAACCTTTCAGAATATCCGCCTGTTCAAATCCATGACCGTCCTGGAAAACGTACAGGTCGGCATGCATTGTCGGACCCGCAGCGGTCCTGTCAGAGCCCTTTTAAAAACGCGCTATGAGAAGCGGGAAGAAATAGAAATCACCAAAAAGTCCCAGGAAATACTGGATTATATCGGTCTTATCGACCACCAGAACGACTACGCATCCAACCTGGCCTACGGCGAACAGCGCAGACTGGAAATTGCCAGAGCACTGGCTACACAACCAAAACTGCTGCTGCTGGACGAACCCGCAGCCGGTATGAATCCCAGGGAAACAGCCGAGTTGATGGACCTGATCACCCGTCTGCGTGATACGGGATTGACCATCTTTTTAGTCGAGCATGACATGCGGCTGGTCATGGGCATTTCCGAAGTTGTCACCGTGCTCGACTATGGTCAGAAAATCGCCGAAGGAACCCCCAGGGAAATTCAGCAGAATGAAACTGTCATCGAAGCCTACCTGGGAACCGGTGCCCTGTCCAACAAGAAGGAAGCCAAGCAAGATCGTGCATAACCGCTGACACAGCTAACATCACAAAAGGAGGTACATCATGAGAAAAGTTGGAATTATCGTTCTTTGTCTGACGCTGCTTCTGGGATTCCAGAGCATGGTTGTTGCAAAAACCCTCAAGATAGGGACGCTGAGCCCGCTGACCGGACCCTATGCCCAGGACGGCACTGACATCCTGCAGGGTGTCAAGACCGCAGTGGCTGTTTACGGCGCGCTCAAAGGATATGACAAGGTCGAGGTCGTCCCCGGCGACAGTGCCTGTGACGGGGGCAAGGCCACCATGGCCGCCAACAAGCTCATCAACAGCGGTGTGAATGTCGTCATCGGCGCCTACTGCTCGTCCGCTACCGAGCCGGCCCAGATTCCGATCATGGATGCCGGCATCGTTCAGATCACACCGGCTTCCACCAACGAACGCCTGACCGCCAAGGGCTACAAGTATTTTTTTCGCATGCCCCCGCGTGACGATGTCCAGGCCTGGTCCACGGTTCAGTTCCTGGAAAAAAAGCTGATGGCCAAAACCATTGCTTTGATCGACGACAAACAGACCTACACCGCCGGATTGACCGCCAACATCAAAAAATTTGCCAAGGAAAACAATGTGGTCAAAGTGGTCGCCCATGAATACATCACCCCGGGCGACAGCGACTTTACCGCAGTGTTGACCAAACTGAAAAGGGTCAACCCGGACGTCATCTACATGAGTGTATATCAACCCGAGGGCTCCAAGATGATCCAGCAGGCCCGTAAACTGGACATGAGTTCGACCTTCGTCAGTGAAGACGCCGTGTTTCATCCCAAGTTCCTGGAAATCGCCGGTGCCAATGCCGAAGGTGTGTACCTGACATTTGCCAGAGCTCCGGAAACGCCCGAGAGGGACGAGTTCATTAAAACCTATAAAGAAATGTGGAAGGCCAAGGCTGTCGGATCCTATGCTTATTATGCCTACGATGCCGGCATGATGGCCCTGGCCGCCATTGCCAAGGCAGGAACCACGGATGCCGACAAACTGCAGCTTACCCTGCGCGGCAACACCTGGCCGGGTGTGAGCGGTGACATCGCTTTTGACGATCACGGCGATCGCAAAATCGCCCACATTGTCTGGCTCGTCAAAGACAACAAGTTTGTTCCTTACTGGGATCCGCTGACCGGTAAAGACCTGTAAAAACAACTGAGTGAGAAGGACCCATTAAGAACGGCCAAGGGACCGGGTGCACCAAGCGCCCGGTCCCTTAGGGCAACAGGGATGCGGCCCCGGGCTACATGGATAATGTGAAAACTAGTAGAAAAATGTTTCCTAAAATTTGTAGCGCAGGGTTTTAGCTCTGAAAAAATAAGGAATAAAACATCTAATATGGATCTGTCCTCTTTTTTATTGCAGCAGATGGTCAATGCCATTTTTCTCGGCAGCATTTATGCCCTTATCGCGCTGGGTTACACTATGGTCTACGGCATCATCGAATTGATTAATTTTGCCCATGGTGAACTCTTCACGGCCGGCGCCTTCATTGGCGTCATCGTTTTAACGGCCCTGCAGCAGATGGGCTTCGTAGAAACCCATTTCGTGCTGACCATGATTATCGTGTTCAGCATGGCCATGGGTTACGTGGCTGTTTTGGGCGTAGCCGTGGAGCACGTGGCCTACAAACCCCTGCGCACCTCCTCGCGCCTGTCCGCGCTGTTGAGCGCACTGGGCATGTCCATATTCCTGTCCAACGGGATGATGCTGAGCCAGGGTGTTTCCGACCGGCCCTACCCCCAGGTGTTCGGCATCGAGGGCATCGAATTCATGGGTGCCCGTATCTCCAACGGCCAGATTTTCATCATTCTGCTGGCATTTGCGCTTATGATCGGCCTGCAGTTGTTCGTGCACCGTACACGGCTGGGGAAAGCCATGCGCGCCACAGCCCAGAACAAAACCATGGCCCGCATCCTGGGCATCGATATTGACCAGACCATCCGGATCACCTTCATGATCGGTCCGGCCCTGGGCGCTGCGGCCGGTGTCATGGTGGGGCTTCAGTATGGTGCCGTGCGATTCGACATGGGGTTCATTTTCATGATCAAGGCCTTTGCCGCGGCCATTTTAGGCGGCATCGGTTCCATTCCCGGAGCCGTATTGGGGGGCTTGATCATCGGCACCATCGAGGTCATGTGGGCCGCGTTTCTGCCCAGCGCCTGGAAAGATGTTACCACCTTCACTGTGCTGATCATGGTCCTCTATTTCAAGCCCAGCGGTCTCCTGGGTTTAGGCTCTACGGAGGTGCGCGTCTGATGATACGGCAGGAACTCAAAAAAATTGCAATCTACGGCTTTTTTCTGGTCATCATCTTGACGCCTATGCTCGGGTTCAGGAGTACCACCTTCGAACCGGGCCGGGTGTTAAAAGCCTTGGGCGTATTCATCGCCATCCTGGTCGTCAACATGGTCGTCAAATACGTCCGCAGCTTCAAAAAGCCGGACACGGTGAAAAAAGCGCCCTGGACCGAACGCATCAGGGAACAGATCAACCGGGTCCCCAAAATCTACTCCATCGGAGGTCTACTGGCCCTAGCTTTTGTGTTCCCCATGTTTGCCGACAACTACATGATTGATGTGGGCATTACCTGCTTGATCTACGTTTGCCTGGGGTTGGGTTTGAACATCGTGGTGGGCCTGTGCGGCCTGCTGGACCTCGGGTA
The DNA here is from genome assembly GCA_039714495.1 of Thermodesulfobacteriota bacterium. GTDB lineage: Bacteria > Desulfobacterota > Desulfobacteria > Desulfobacterales > B30-G6 > JAJDNW01. The sequence goes on along the minus strand of JBDLJD010000053.1, from coordinate 17,817 downwards.
CATTGCCTTCTATGCAGTGGGGGCTTACACCTACTCCCTGTTGAATCTCACCTTCGGCCTGTCGTTCTGGGCTTCTTTGCCCATCGGCATTGTCCTGGGCATGATCGTCGGTTGCATCATCGGTTATCCCACATTAAAAATGCGGGGCGACTATCTGGCCATCGTCACCCTGGGGTTCGGTGAAATCGTGCGCCTGGTGCTCAACAACTGGGATTCACTTACTGCCGGCCCCAACGGACTTTTCGGGATGAAGAAGCCGGCCTTATATTATCCGGCCTTTACCGAAGACGGTTTCACCTGGATAACCTATTATCTGAAATCCCTGCCGTCTATGTATTATTTTATCCTCGTCATCGCTATCCTGACCATTATCGGGGTCCGGCGGCTGGACAACTCACGCATCGGCCGGGCCTGGATTGCCATCCGGGAGGATGAGGTGGCTGCCGAACTTTCCGGTGTACCGACTATCTGGATCAAACTGCTGGCCTATGCATTGGGTGCCGGATTTGCCTCTGTGGCCGGTGCCTTCTTCGCCGCCAAACTGAGTTACACCAATCCTAATTTTTTTCTGTTTATGGAATCGTGTATCGTGCTCTGCATCGTCGTTCTCGGCGGAGTGGGAAGCATCCCGGGCATTGTCGTTGCCGCATTCGTTTTGATTGCAGCCCCGGAAGTTTTTCGCGGGCTGGAAAATTTTCGTATGCTGGCCTTTGGCGGCATTATGACCACCATGATGATTTTAAAACCCGAAGGCCTCATCCCGGCCTCGCGCCGCAGGCGTGAACTTCATGAAGACTTAGTGTCAGCACCCAAGGATTAACCACATGACGACATCGCAGGCCATCCTCGAGCTTACCGACGTTCATACGTATTATGGGAATATTCACGCGTTGAAAGGGATTTCCTGTTCCATAGAGAAGGGTGAAATCGCCTGTCTCATCGGCGCCAACGGCGCCGGCAAATCCACCACGCTGATGACCATCTTCGGTGTGGAAAGAGCTTCCCAGGGGCAGATCTATTTCAATGGGCAACCCATTCATGACTTGAAACCGGAAAAAGTGGCGGCTCTGGGTGTATCTCAGACACCTGAAGGACGACAGATCTTCCCGCGCATGTCCACCTATGAAAACCTGGAAATGGGCGCCTTCCTGCGCAAGGACCAGGCGGAAGTTCAAAAAGATTTAGAATGGGTCTACACTCTCTTCCCGGTGCTGAAAAACCGTATGCGCCAGCTCGGGGGAACCCTCAGCGGCGGCGAACAGCAAATGCTGGCCATTGGCCGCGCCCTGATGTCCAGACCCGAATTGCTGCTGCTGGATGAACCCTCCCTGGGCCTGGCCCCAAAAATGGTCGAAAAGATTTTCGAAACCATCATCGAAATCAACAAAACCGGGGTTACCATTTTCCTTGTGGAGCAGAATGCCCACATGGCGCTGACCATTTCCAAAACTGGATACGTCATGGAAACCGGTCGCATCGTCCTGACCGACAAAGCCTCGGCCCTGCTCGAAAACGAGCAGGTACAGAAGGCTTACCTGGGTGAATAGATAGATGACTCATGGTAAACCCATAGTAATAATAAATATCCACTTTCATTTACCTTTTTGAATCCTTGACCCCTCGAACCCTTTTTAACTTTTATTAGAAGAGCCAAATATTCGAACTCAGCTTTATCCAACCAAATATGAAACAAAATAAAGTTGTCATTATCGGTGGTGGCGTTATCGGCGCTTTCATTGCCTACTTCCTGCGGCATAAAGGGTGGCAGGCCACCATTGTCGAAAAGGGCCAGTTCGGCAGCGGCAGCTCGGAAGGCAACTGCGGCCTGATTGTCCCCAACCATGTGTTTCCTCTTAACTCCTATGGAAACCTGCTAAAAGCCTTCAAGGGCATGCTGTCCCGTGATGCCCCCCTGCATGTGAAACCCCGGCTTGATCCAGGTTTGTTCCAGTGGTTTGTCCGATTTTCCTTCAAGTGCGGGCAGAAGGATGTCCTGTTTTCAGCCAAAGGAAGGCATGCGTTGCTGCAGAGTTCATTTAACCTCTACCCGTCCATCGTGGAAAAGGAAGGGCTCGACTGCGACTGGGAGGTCGGCGGTTCTTTGCATGCCCATCTTTCAGAGAAAGAATGGCGTTTGTATGCCGAGGAGGATGCGGCTGTCAGAAAGTTCGGGATTGCCGCTGAAAAGCTGGACCGTCGCCAGATGCTGAGCCTGGAACCAAGCCTGGCACCGGACCTGTGCGGTGGATGGTATTATCCGCAGACCGCTCATCTCTGTCCGGAAAAGCTACTTGCGGCAATGCACGGCCTGCTTGCGCAAAAGGGGGTGATCATCCACGAGAATGCCGAGGTAACGGGATTCGATGCATCCAACGATGGTGCCCATAGTGTTCGGTTGGCAAACGACAGGATTTCCGCCGATGTGTTCGTGGTGGCGGCCGGAGCCTGGTCACCCCAACTGCAAAAGGAACTGGGCTGCCGGATTCCAATTCAGCCTGGAAAAGGATATTCCATAACCGTTGCCAGGCCTGAAAGGGCGCCCGCGCTGCCCTGTTTTTTTGCGGAGAAAAGCGTTGTGGCCACACCCTGGCCGGATGGGTTCCGCCTGGGCGGGACCATGGAATTCTCTGGATTTGACGACAGCCTCGACCCCCAACGCCTGGCGGCCCTTTCAAGGGGTGCCGAACAATACCTGCAGGACGCCTCCCTCGGGGCCATTGAAAAGGAGTGGTGCGGTTTCCGGCCCATGACCTGTGATGGACTGCCCATCATTAGCTGGTCGCCGCGGCTTCAGAACGTGGTCATCGCCGCAGGACATAACATGCTGGGGCTCAGCATGGGCCCGGGGACGGGTAAACTGGTGGCCGAAATGATCAACCATGAAAAACTCCATATCGATCCGCAGCCCTACAGCTTGAAAAGATTCAACTGAATACCCTAAGCGTAACCACCAATTTTTATCAGGGCTGAAGCCTTGGACTACATAGCATTTAGCCAACCGCAATGTAGCGCAGGGATTTATCCCTGCTAAACCGTCAGTTGATTACCGGATCAATTTCTGATTGTATCATCCTAATCGGAACCGCAATCAAGACAATCGGATAGGTTAGCCCGAAAAGAAGGGACGGGTCGTTGTATTATATTTCGTGCTTTTTTTATTCCGTATTTTCGTGATTAAATAAGATTTTATTTAAGCCACTAAAGGGTATGCCATATGTATTTGTATAATAATCGCATCAATTTGAATATGACGATGGTCCTCTTTCTTGCTACCGTGATTCTGGTGATGCCATTTGGGGTGCTGGCGGCTGAAAAAAAGCAGGCGCCCCCCTCCACGCCGGTGCATACCGCACTTGTCAGGGAGGCGCTTGTATCCCGGCAGGTGTCTGTCATCGGCACCACGGAGGCCTTTCGGAGAAGTACGGTGGCGGCAGAGGTTTCCGGGAGAGTAGAAGCGTTGCATGTCAGGGAGGGTGATTTCGTCAAAAAGGGGACGCCGCTGGTCAACCTGGGCAGCACTGACATAGAGCTGAGGCTGAAAGGTGCCGTTGCCGGGCGCGAGGCCATCAAAGCTAGACTCATTCTGGCCAAGAAGGAGTTGGAAAGGGTCAAGAACCTCAAAACGACCAACAGTATCGCTGCCAAACAGTACGATGAGGCCTATTTCAGTGCCATGTCCCTCACCAGGGAACTGGAGCGCAATAATGCCGAACTCGAACGTATTAGATATGAATTGGACCGTAAAACAGTCCCGGCACCCTTTGCCGGTTTTATTGTACATGAGCACACCCAGGTGGGGCAGTGGATACCCGTCGGCGGGAGCATCGTCACCCTGGTGGACTTGAGCAGCATTCTTGTCAAGGCGGACCTGCCGGAAGCCGACGCCGTCCAGCTTAATCCCGACAACGGGGTTTCCGTTGTAATCAACAGCCTGTCCAGCCGTCCTTTATCGGCAAGCATAGAAGCGGTAATGCCCCAGGGGAATCCGGTGTCGCGGACGTTTCCCGTGCACCTGAAGATTCCCAATGAGAAGTACAGCATCAAAAGCGGCATGGAAGCCATTGCCACTTTCGAGCTCGGCCGAAAAATAAAATCCATCCTGGTCCCCAAGGATGCCATCGTGCCCGCCGGCACAGACAACCTGGTTTTCCGTGTTGACCAGGGAAAGGCCTTCCCTGTTTCTGTAGCCATCAGCGGCTATTATGGAAACGAAGCCGCAGTGAAAGGGGAGTTGGAACCGGGCCAAAAGGTGGTTGTCCGCGGCAACGAACGCTTGCGACCCGGCCAGTCGGTGCATGGTGTTGATTGATGAAACTAGTAGACACCGCCATAAAAAAACCCGTAACCGTCAGTGTCGGCGCCATCCTGCTGGTGCTTTTCGGTTTCATTTCCCTCTACAGAATCCCCATCCAGCTGACGCCCAATGTGGATCTTCCTGAAATTTCCATCGAGACCCTGTGGGTGGGGGCCAGCCCCGTTGAGGTCGAAAGGGAAATCATCGATGTGCAGGAAGAGGAGTTGAAAAATCTGGAAGGCCTGGAGGAGATGTCCAGCGAGAGCACGGACGGATATGCCTATATTAGACTGATGTTTGAAATCGGCACCAACCCGGACGATGCCCTGCTGCGTGTTTCCAACAAGCTGGACCGCGTGAAAAAGTATCCGGCCGGGGCGGAGAAGCCTTTGATCAAGTCCGGCGGCCGGCGTGAGCAGGCCATTGCCTGGATGGTCGTCCGTAGCGCGGAAGGATATGCCGGCATCCTGAACGAGGAGTTCGATTTTCTGAACGACCACGTCAAGCCGCACATGGAAAGAATCAGCGGCATCGCCTCGGTCAACATATACGGCGGCAAGGAGCGTGAACTCCAGGTGATCACGGACTCGGATGCCCTGGCTTCGCGCCGCATAACCGTGCCGGAACTCATCCATGCGCTGGACATCGAAAACCGGAACATTAGCGCTGGTAAATTCGATGAAGGCAAACGGCAATATGTGACGCGCACCGTGGGTGAATACCGGAATGCGGAAGATGTGGCCGATGTCATCATCAAGCGTGTTGACGGCGTTGCGGTAAGCGTGGGCGATGTTGCCGCCACCCGGCTCGGGTTCAAAGACCTGAACGTGGTGGTACGCAATCAGGGCACCATCACCCTGGTCATGAATGCCGTCCGGGAGCCCGGCTCCAATGTGCTTTTGGTCATGAATCGCCTTAAGGCCGTCCTGGAGGAACTGAACAGCACGGTCCTGCAAGAGCGGCATCTAAAGATTGTTCAGGTGTATGATGAGACCGGCTATATTTACAGTGCGATCAACCTGGTGAGAAAAAACATATTCCTCGGCGGACTGCTGGCCATTGTCGTGCTGATCCTTTTCCTGCGCAACATCGCCAGTACGGTGATCGTTGCTGTGGCCATTCCCATCAGCGTCATCGGCACCTTCCTGATGATGACCCTGTTCGGCCGCAACATCAATGTGGTCAGCCTGGCAGGCCTGAGTTTTGCCATCGGCATGGTGGTGGACAACTCCATCGTGGTATTCGAAAATATCTTCAGGCATCGGGAGCTGGGCAAGTCCCGCACCAAAGCCGCCTATGACGGTACGGTTGAGGTCTGGGGGGCTGTATTGGCCAGCACGTTGACCACGGTTGCCGTATTTCTGCCCATCATCTTCGTGGAAGAAGAGGCCGGTCAGCTCTTCCGCGACATCGCCATTGCCATCAGCAGCGCCGTTTTTTTGAGCTTGATCATTTCCATCACCGGCATCCCGACCCTTTCATCCCGGATACTGGGCCGGGTTGACAAAGGGAATGGGAAGTCCCGCCGGCGCTTTTCCCTGAACCGGATTGCCGGCGCCTTTTCCGGCGGCATTACGCGCTTTACCTATGCGGTTGGCGGCAGCGTCCCGGCGCGGGCTGGAATTATTTTGCTGTTGACCATTGCTTCGGCGGCCTTTGTTATAGGGCTGATGCCCAAGGCCGAATACCTGCCCCAGGGCAACCGGGAAATGCTGTTCGGCATCCTGATTCCACCGCCTGGATATAATCTGGATGAAATGCGCACCATAGCTGATGCAGTGGAAAAGGATATTCTGCCGTTGATTGAAGACCCTGCCAATGGAGATCACCCAATCCTGCAGGACCTGCCGCCGGTGAAAAACTTTTTTTTCGTGGCCTGGGGCCGGCAGGCGTTTATGGGCGTTGTGTGTGCTGTCCAGGAGCGGACCCGGGAACTGTTGCCTTATATTTACGGCAGTTTGCGCAAGATACCTGGCATGATCGCCGTTGTGCAGCAGTCCGGTCTTTTTTCCAGAGGCATCGGCAAAGGTCGTTCCATCGAGGTTGAAATCACCGGTCCGGAGCTGCCCCGCCTGATCGACCTGGGGCGTCAGGTTTTCGGTGGGGCCATGCAGACGCTGCCGGGAGCCCAGGTCCGCCCCATCCCGGGCCTGGACCTGGGCAGCCCTGAAATGCGCATCGTCCCCAACCGCGACCGCCTGGCGCGACTGGGCATGACCACCACGGATATAGGGTTGACGCTGAATGTGTTCGTGGATGGCGCCCGGGTCAGCAATTTTCGCCTGCACGGGGATGAAATAGACCTTACGGTGCGCGACCGGGAAGGTCGGATTTCAAAAACCCAGGATCTGGCCGGCATTTCGATTATTGCACCCTCCGGCGAGCGGGTTAAACTGGGCTCTGTGGCGGATATCACCCTCGAAGAAGGGCCGAGTCAGATCAATCACATCCGCTCGGAGAGGGCTATTATCATACAGATCATCCCCCCGCAGGATATCCCCCTGGAGGTTGCCCTGCAGAAAGTACAACAGGACGTCATCGATCCTGTTCACGCCAGCGGTTCCCTGGGTAGCAGCTACCGGATCCAGGTGGGCGGCACAGCCGATGACCTGACCCGTACGAGCCGGGCGCTCATGTGGAATTTTATCCTGGCCGTTTTGATCAGCTACCTGCTCATGTCAGCCTTGTTTGAAAATTTTCTGTACCCCTTTATCATCATGTTCAGCGTCCCCCTGGCAGCGGCCGGAGGGTTTGTGGGGCTGTTCCTGCTCAATCGGTTCATCGTCTATCAACCCCTGGACATCATCACCATGCTGGGATTTGTCATCCTGGTGGGCATTGTGGTCAACAATGCCATTCTGATCGTCCACCAAACCCTGAACAACATGCGCCATGCGGGCATGGCACACCGCGACGCTGTAACCGAATCCGTGCGTTCGCGCATACGGCCGATCTATATGAGCAGCATTACCACGGTCTGCGCTATGTTGCCGCTGGTCCTGTCACCGGGTGCCGGTTCGGAATTTTACCGCGGCCTGGGGAGTGTGGTGGTGGGCGGGATCCTGATATCCACGGTGTTTACCATTTTTCTGATCCCGGCCCTCTTGAGTCTTACATTTGACGCGATTGGCCTGTTTAAACGAATTTATTCGTCGATATCATCGTCCAGGCGATCATAGTTTTTTGCGTTGCGCCTTTTTACGATGAGATAGCTGGCCGCAAGGGTCAAGAGGATGCCCATGGGGAGCAGAAGTTCGGGCAGGATCAGGTGGCGCTCGGCTTCTATGGCCCGGCTCGACTCGAGCATGGTGAGGCGTTCCCGTTCCTGGACTCTCGATTGTACGGTAATGACAATGGCGCCGAGATAGACCAGCACGAAAACGATGGTGCCGATACCCAGCCATTTTTGCAGTTTGTTCATTCTATTCATTACAGGATGTTCCTTACAATGCTATGGTTATGAAATTGAATTGACCGCATATAAAACAAATAGTAAACCACAAAGACACAAAGAACACAAAGGTTTGGTGTCGTCATAACAATCGTTATAGGAGAAAAAGGATATGACCGATGAAAACAACGTTGTTAATGGGTTCCTTTTTTTGCCCCCGGCCCTCGGTGCCTGGATCAAAAGCACGATACCCGAGGATGAATTCAAAGGGGAAATACCCTGGGCCCCTTTAATAAAGCCTCTGGCAGAAACAACCTTTGCCCTGATGACATCCGCCGGCATCAACATGCATGATGATCCGCCCTTTGATATGGAAAGAGAGCGGCGTGAACCCATTTGGGGTGACCCGTCATATCGGCGAATTCCCGTCATTGCCACCCCGGCAGATATCGATGTTAACCACCTGCACGTCAATACCAGTTACATCAAAAAAGACATCAATGTTGCCCTCCCCATCAACCGATTCCAGGAATTGTCAGCCGACAACACCATCGGCGCCCTGGCGCCCACCGCCTATTCCTATTACGGTTATCAGATGGATCCGACGGTGCTCATCAACGAAACCATGCCGCAGGTGGTGGCTGACATGAAGGCCGAAGGGGTAGACGCCGTGCTGATTACACCCACGTGACCGCTGTGTCCCCGGTCGGCCGGACTGGTCGCAAGGTCTTTGGAAGAAAACGGGTTGTCCACCGTCGTCCTCACCATGATGCCGGAATTCAACAGGGAAATCGGCATCCCACGCGTGGCGGCCGTTGAACATCCTTTCGGGAGGGTTGTCGGTGAAGTGAATGAAAACGATGGCCAGACAGCGGTACTCAAGGCAGCCCTGGAGGTGCTGGAAAACGCCGAAAGGCCGGGCGAGGTTGCCCATTTGCCGTTCACCTGGCACGAGGAACCCAAAGCAACCGATTGGCACCCGCCGGAAATCAGCCCGGTCATCAAATTGTATCTGGATGAGATCAAACAAGCCGGTGCTGAGGCGCGCCGCTGAATCTTCCCCAAGGTTGCAACGTTGGGGTTTTACCCCAAAATGCCGAATATGAATTTTTTAAGAATGAGGAGTGCGACTATGACCGAGCATACATTAACGGAACTGAAAACCCTGAACTATGAGCGGCCGGATATAGAAAAGGGCTATGCCAACCAAACCCTGTACGTCAATATTGGCGAACCGGATATTGCCATCAAGCCGGTAACGGACCAGATGAAGGATATTTTCATCGGGGGAAAAGGTTTTGACCTGTGGCTTTTGTGGCATGCAGTCACGCCCGAAACCCGCTGGAACGATCCTGAAAACACGGTGTGCATCGCCTCCGGCCCCATGGGGGGCACCCCGTCCTACCCGGGTTCAGGAAAAAGCATTGTGTCCGCAATCTCTCCGGCCACGGGTTCGGTCATGGATTCCAATGTGGGCGGCTACTTCGGTCCGTACCTGAAGTTTTCCGGGTTCGATGCCCTGGAGGTTCAGGGAAAATCGGAACAGGATGTGGTTCTGCTGGTGGACGGTGTTGACCAGTGTATCAAGGTTTTCAGCACAACAGGCCTTCCGGAAGATGCCTATGCGCTTTCTGAAGTACTCACCGGCCATTTTGCAGACGGCAATCCTCGCAGTATTTCCGTGGTCTCCACTGGCCCGGGTGCTGTTCACACGGTAATGGGCTGCCTCAATTTTACCTGGTACGACAATAAAAGGAAACGGGCCCGGTACAAACAGGCCGGACGGGGCGGCCTGGGGACCGTGTTTGCCGACAAGGGTATCAAAGCCATCGTGGCCCGCTGGGGTTCGGTTTCCCTGGATTCCAACAAACCTGCGGACAAGGAAACCCTGCGCAGTGTAGGCAAGGCCTATTCCAAGGAGATCGTGGCCCTGGACCCCAAGCAGAACCAGATGTCCAAGATCGGGACCACGCACCTGGTGCCCATCATGAACGATTTCGATCTTTTGCCCACCCACAATTTCAAGTTTGGCCGGCACAAACACGCCGGCCTCATCGGCAAAGATGTTTACAAGGATATTTTCGACCCGGGCTTTGACGGCTGCTGGTTGGGGTGCACCGTGGCCTGCTCGCATGGAGTAAAGGACTTCGTGCCCCTGACCGGCGGTTATGCCGGCCAAAAGGTGTACGTGGATGGGCCCGAGTACGAAACCATTGCCGGGTGCGGGTCCAACCTGGGCGTGTTCGACCCCTACTTTATCGTGGAGATGAATTTCTACTGCGATGCCTACGGCCTGGATACCATTGCTGTGGGAACCGGCATCGCCTTTGTCATGGAGTGTTTTGAAATGGGCCTGATTGACAAAAGCCATACAGACGGGCTGGACTTAAGCTTTGGCAACCGGGTGGGCGCCCTCACCCTGGTGCACCAGATGGCCATGGGCGAAGGCTTCGGGAAAATCGTGGGCCTGGGCATCCGGGGCATGAAAAAAATGTTTGCCGAATCATTCGGTGCTGATCCGGGCATCATGCAGGACATTGGCATGGAATCCAAGGGCCTCGAGTTCTCAGAATACATGACCAAGGAATCCCTGGCCCAGCAGGGGGGCTACGGTATGGCCCTGAAAGGCCCCCAGCACGACGAGGCCTGGCTGATTTTCCTGGACATGGTGCACAATTACATGCCCAGCTTCGAGGAAAAGGCCGAGGCCCTGCACTGGTTTCCCAATTTCAGGACCTGGTTTTCCCTGTGCGGCCTGTGCAAGCTCCCGTGGAACGACATCGTTCCCGAAGACAACCAGGAGGAGGACGAGCCGGCCAAGGTGAAGAAGCACATCCGCTGGTATGCCCAGTATTTCACTGCCGTGACCGGGCGCAAGGTTGCTCCGGAGGACCTGATTACCATGAGTGAAGCGGTGTACAATTTCCAGCGTATCTTCAACCTGAGGATGGGCTTTGGCCGCAGGGAGCACGACGCCCTCCCCTATCGGGCCATGGGGCCGGTAACCGTCGAGGAGTATGAATCCCGAGAAGAGCGCTATGACGGTCAGTTGACGGACAAATACGCGGTGGACATCGAGGGCAAGCCCAGTGAGGAAAAAGTCGCCTTGCTGAGAAAGTTCCGTGAAGAACAGTACGCCCTGCTGCAGGATGCCGTGTACCAAAGAAGAGGCTGGACCAACGACGGCGTACCCACCCCTGAAACCGCCAAACGGCTCAAGATCGATTTTCCCGAGGTGCTGGAGGTGCTTAAGGCCAGTAATCGGTAGTCGGCGGTCAGTGGAAGGGGCCACAAAGGCGCAAAGGCACCAAGGATTTAGTATGTATCTCTTTGCTTTTGGTTGTTTGTTCTGAAAGACTGAATGCTATAAGCACATTCGACATTGGATGTTGGACGTTGAATGTTCGATTTTCATTTTTATGAGGAAGAACATGATCATCCTGAACGGAGATGAGCGTCCCTGGCGGGAAGGCATGACCGTCACCGACCTGCTGAAGGGTTTGGACGACGATCACGATTATGCCGTGATCAGGGTCAACGGCAAGTACGTGTCCAAACCCCATTTCGATGAATATCAAATTCCCGACAATGCCGACATCTATCTGATACCCATGGTCGTCGGCGGTTAAAAAAGAAATCCCCCGCAGTTTTAACTGCGGGGATTTCTTTTTTAGGTTGTGGGAAGTTTGTAGTCTCCATATTCCGACCGCAGCTTGGTCTTGAGGATTTTGCCCGTGGCCGTGTGGGGCAATTCGTCCACGAAAACCACATCGTCCGGGAGTTGCCACTTGGCCAGCGACCCCTTCAGATGTTCGATTACGTCTTCTCTGGTGACCGTGGCATTTTCAGCCTTCACGGCTAAAAGAAGGGGGCGTTCATCCCACTTGGGATGCGGCACGGCGATCACGGCCGCTTCGGCAACGCCTGCACACCCGACTGCCTCGTTTTCCACGTCGATGGAGGAGATCCACTCGCCGCCCGATTTGATCACGTCCTTGGAGCGGTCGGTTATCTGCATAAACCCATCCGGGTCGATGGTGGCCACGTCACCCGTGTCGAAGAACCCTTCATCGTCCAGGATGTCCCCGCCTTCCCCCTTGAAGTAGCCGGAGGTGATCCAGGGGCCCCTGACCATCAGGTTGCCAAAGGCCTTGCCGTCCCAGGGCAGTTTCTGACCGTCGGGCCCGACAATCTTCATGTCCACCCCGTAAACGGCCCGGCCCTGTTTCAGGGAAAGGTCGATCTGTTCTTCCTTGGAAAGTCCGGCATGTTTTTTCTTGAGGTTGCAGGCCGTGCCGATGGGGCTCATCTCGGTCATGCCCCAGGCATGGATCACGTGGACATTGTATTTGTTTTCAAAGGTTTCGATCATGGCCCGCGGTGCTGCCGCCCCGCCGATGACCGTGCGCTGCATGCTGGAGAACTTCTTGTCGTTTTCCTTCATGTAGGCCAGCAGCATCATCCAGATGGTCGGCACACCCGCCGAGATGGTGACCTTTTCACTTTCCATGAGCTCGTACAGGGATTGACCATCCATGGCCGGTCCGGGCATGACCATTTTGGCTCCGCACATGGCTGAAGCATAGGGGATGCCCCAGGCATTGACGTGGAACATGGGGACCACGGGCAGGATGGTTTCGGCGTTGGACAGCCCCAAACCGTCCGGCGTGCACACGGCATAGCTGTGCAGCACGGTGGAGCGGTGGGAGTAGGAAACGCCCTTGGGATTGCCGGTTGTTCCGGATGTGTAGCACAGTGAAGAAGCGGTTCTTTCATCGAACAAGGGCCAGGCATAATCGTCGTCAGCCGTGGCCATCAGGTTTTCATAGCAGATGACGTTGGGCAGGGAGGTCTCGGGCATGTGCTCCTCGTCGGTCATAACGATGTACCCCTTGACATTGGGCAGATGCTCGGCCAGTTTGTCGAACAGGGGCACGAAGGTCAGGTCCGTGAAGATGTATTTGTCCTCGGCGTGGTTGGCGATATAGATGACCTGCTCCGGAAACAGGCGTGGATTGATGGTGTGGCAGATGGCGCCCATGCCGGAAACGGCATAGTAAATCTCCACGTGGCGGTAGCCGTTCCAGGCCATGGTCCCCAGGCAGTCCCCCTGTTGAACGCCGAGTTTCTCCAGGGCCTTGGCCAACTGGCGCGATCGGGAAGCACACTCCTTGTAGGAGTAGCGGTGGATCGGGCCTTCGACGGTGCGCGACACAATTTCCTCATCAGGATGATTCATGGCTGCAAATTCAATCAGGTCTGAAATCATCAGTGGACGCTCCTGCATTAATCCTAACATCTTCACCCTCCTCTTCATTTCTAAAGTTGCATGCTCGATATGATCTATACTTATAAATAATTCCCGAATAAGCTATTATTTTATACTCAAAGCTGCAAATGAAAATTTATTAAACTTCCAACCACTCTTTTTTGATAGATTCATCCGCTTTCAGGTCATCCGGGGTACCTTCGAACACGATTTTCCCGTGGCCCATGATGTACAGACGCTGGGAGATCTTCAGGGCGATGCTCAGTTTTTGCTCCACCAGCAGCACGGAAACCCCGCGCTGGGCGATCTCCTCGATCAGGCGACCCACCTGTTCCACCAGCTTGGGGGCCAGGCCCTCGGTGGGTTCGTCGATCATGATAAAATCCGGGTCACCCATCAGGGTGCGGCAGATGGTCAGCATCTGCTGTTCGCCGCCGGAAATCAACCCGCCGTGAATGTTCGTACGCTCGCCGAGTTTTGGAAACAGTTTAAACACATCATCGACGGTCCAGCGCCCTTCTAACTTGGCGCTTTTAGCACCCAACTGGAGATTCTGCAGGACCGTCAACCCGGGAAATATCCAGCGGTCCTCGGGCACGAATCCGACGCCCTTGCGCGCAATCACATGCGGTTTTAGCCCGGCTATTTCCTCGTCCTTGAAGCGGATCGATCCTTGGGGAGGCACGAGCCCCATGATGGCCTTGCACGTGGTTGAGCGCCCCACACCGTTGCGCCCCAAAAGGCTCACGATTTCCCCGTCACCGACCGCTATATCCACCCCCTGGAGGATGTGGCTGCGCCCATAGTAGGCGTGCAGATTTCTGATTTCTAACATGAGGCCACCTCCTCCCCCAGATAGGCTTCCTGGACATCTGCATTGCAGCGTATATTGTCGGGCGTATCCGTGGCGATGATGTCACCGTATACCAGAACCGATATTCGGTCGGCCAGGTTGAACACTACACCCATGTCATGCTCCACTACCACCAGGGTCTTGTCCTCGGTGACGCTACGGATCAGATTAACGGCCCGGTCGGTTTCACTGTGACTCATCCCGGCGGTAGGTTCGTCCAGTAAAATTACATCGGCTCCACCGGCGATGGTGATACCGACCTCGAGGGCCCGCTGTTCAGCATAGGCCAATTCGCCGGCCGGGATCCCCCGGCGGTCGGTCATGTTGATTTTTTCAAGCAGTTCCTCGGCTTTTTGATTCAGTTCCTTGCGATAACCGCAGTGGTGCCAGAAGGAGTATTTGTATTTCATGGGCCACAACAGGGCGCAGCGAATGTTTTCAAACACGCTCATCCTGGGAAAGATATTGGTGACCTGAAAACTGCGCGACAGGCCCCGCCGGTTAATCTCATGGGGTGCTTTATTGGTGATATTGTGCCCCCGGAGCTGGATTTTTCCGCTGCTGACTTCGTAGAAACCGCTTATCAGGTTGAACAGCGTGGATTTGCCGGCGCCGTTGGGGCCGATAATGGCGTGCCGTTCACCGTCGTGAACGGCCAGGTCCACGCCGTTGATAATTTTACTGTTGCCGAAGCTTTTGTGAATGTCGATAAGCTCCAGAGCCGCCTGTGTCATGATCCAGATTCCTTCTTTTTGAGTTGATTCCCGGCGGTTTGCCAGGCCTTGATGACAATGCGCCTGGTCTTGAGAAAAAGGAAGAAGCCGCCGAAAGCCAAGGCCAGGAAGATCGCCCAGGGCACCAGTGACTGGGCATAAAATTCGATGCCGAAAAGATGCATGGGATCTTCGGGTTTGATGCTCAGGGAGAGATGGTAGTTGATCTCAATGAGGCCCATGCACCCCAGAAACAGAATGATGACCGGCGCGGCCATGATCGCATAGGCCTTGAGCACGCCGCTCATGACCCGCCCTTTTACCAGGGGTTTGTGCATCATGATCAGGCTTGCCAGGCCGCCCGGGGCCCAGAGTATCATGGCGACGAACATCAGCCCGTAATACAGGATCCAGGCGTGGGTAATGTTGGCCAGCATCAGCTCCATCAGGGTGATCAGAATAGCGCCCAGGATGGGACCGAAAAAGAATCCAATGCCGCCGATGTAGGTCATCATCAGGACATTAGCCGAAGGAATGGCCCCCACGATTTCGGAGGTGACGATTTCATAGTTGATGGCAAAGAGCCCGCCGGCGATGCCGGCGAAAAAGGCTGCCAGAGATAGCTGGATGGTACGTACGATGTGGGTGTTGTAGCCTACGAAGGGCGTCCGCTCAGGATTGTCGCGTACGGCATTGGCCATGCGCCCCAGGGGCGTCTGGGTCAACAGATACATCAGGCCGGTGCTGACCAGCACCCAGAAGCCGATCAGGTAGTACACCTCGATCTGTTGGCCGAAGCCAAAAGGCGTCAAGGTGATTTCGGCCATACGGTCCCCGGATATGCCTTCCTCGCCCCCGAAAAAGCTGGGCAGCATGAGGGAGCTGGCCGCTATCAGTTCTCCTATCCCTAGGGAGATCAACGCAAAAGGGGTACCGGCCCGTCGCGTGGACACGTAGCCGAAGACAATGCCGAAGATAAGACCGCCTAGGCCGCCGACGAGCGGCAGAAGCTCCAACGGCAGGGGCAAGACACCGTCATTGACGAAGTTGAGGGCGTGCATGGTGATGAAGCCGCCCAGGCCGAAATAGACGGCATGGCCAAAGGACAGCATTCCACCCTGGCCCAGGAGCATGTTGTAGGAGAGGGCGAAGATGATCACAATGCCGATTTCACTCAGCATGGAGAGCATGAAACCAGATCGAAAGGGGATGGGCAGCAGGGCCACGAACAAAGCGGCACCGCCCCAAAGCGCCAGCGCAGACAACCACGTTTTGGAAGAAGATGTTTTGCTCATGATTCACGCGTCCCCATGAGGCCTTTTGGTTTGAAGATCAACATTAATACCATAATCAGATAGGGTAAAATGGGTCCGGTGTGGGCAATTTGGATACGGAACAGGTCTTTTAAAATGCCGCCCTGAAAACTGAGAGAAACACCGAACAACCTGAACAGGTCTGTCAGGGAATACTCCAGACCGACGGCAAAGGTCTGGATGGCCCCCAATAGAAGTGAGGCCACAAAGGCGCCGGTCAACGATCCCATGCCGCCCACCACCACCACAACGAACACGATGGGCCCCAGCATGCGCGCCATGCCCGGGTCGGTGATAAAATAATTGCCGCCGATCACGCCGGCCATGCCTGCCAGGGCACATCCGCCGCCGAACACCAGCATGAAGACGGCAGGTACATTGTGCCCCAGGGCGCTGACGCCCTCGGGGTGGGTCAGTGCCGCCTGGATGATCAGGCCGATGCGCGTGCGGGTGAGGACCAGGTAAAGGGACACGAACATGCACACGGCAATGAGCAGCATGAATCCCCGATACATTGAAAAATCGGTGGACCAGAGGGTAAGCAGCGGTTTGTCCAGCAATTCAGGAATGCGGTAGTCCGCAGAATTGCGCCCCCATATGAGGATCACCGCCTCTTCGATCAGAAAGGCCAGGCCCACGGTGAACAAAAGCTCGGCCACATGGCCGTACTTGTGCACCGTGCGCAGGCCGAAGCGCTCCACCAGGGCCCCGACGACCCCGATCAGGAGCGGTGCGATGATCAGGCCGGGCCAGAAGCCCACCCAGGTACTTATCTGGAAGGCAAAATAAGCACCCAGCATGTAGAATGAGGCGTGGGCAAAGTTGAGCACGCCCATCATGCTGAAAATGAGGGTCAGGCCACTGGACAGCATGAACAAAAGCATGCCGTAAAGCAGACCGTTGAGGAGAGAAAACACTAAATATTCGATCATTTCTTTCCCTTTATACCGGTTGTCATAAGGATTTAACCGTAAAAGGACCCTGAGAACCGAAGCAGGCCGCCCGCCGCTTTTATCGAAGACGGACGACCTGCTCTTTTATGGAAAGTTCTTATAAACTCTTAGGGTCTTTTCATTTTACACACGGTGGGCCGCATGGTGGTCTCGGTAGCGACCTGCATGTCGGTCCTCCAGCCCAGGCCGGTTTGTTCCACGTCAAACTGGACCTTATCGCCGTCGACCGGGACCATGGTGGAAATAAACATGGGTTGGTAAAGCTGGTGGTCATCCGCGCGCATAATGACTTTCCCCCAGAGGGTCTCGTGCTCCATGCCTTCCAGGGCATAGGCCACAGCCTTGGGATCCACCTTGCCGGCCTTGTTAAAAGCCTTGGTTACCATTTCCATCATGGTGCGGATCCGGCCGTAATACCAATTCAGGCGGGCGTTGTTACCCACGGCATACTGTTCCTGCCAGCCGAGATAGAACTCCTTGTCCGACGGCTTGTTCTGCTCGTTCCAGAGGTTGTTGTGCCATTCGGTAACCTGCTTGACCCGGTTTGCGCCGGCCGCGCCGATTCCCGAAGGCCCGCCCAGCCCGCCGCCGTAGAAGGTGTAAAATTCAGCCTCGAGGCCGGCTTCCTTGGCCGCCTTGACCAGCAGCTGCATGTCCTGTCCCCAGTTGCCGGTGACCACGACAGTGGCGCCGGAAGCCTGGATTTTAGAGATGTAAGGAGAGAAGTCCTTTACTTTTCCCAGGGGGTGGAAGGTATCGCCCACGATCTGGATGTCCGGGCGTTTTTCCTTGAGCATGTCTTTTATAACAGCGCTGCAGGAGTGGCCGAAAATATAATCCTGGTGAATCAGATAGACTTTTTTCACTTCCGGCCGGGTTTTGATGTGTTCGGAAATGACGTCCATTTTGATGGCTACGTGGGCGTCGAAGCGGAAATGCCAGAAACTGCACTTTTCTTCGGTAAAGGCAGGTGTGACCGCGGCGTAGTTGAAGTACAGAACCGGGTCTTTGGGGTTGCGCTTGTTGTGCTT
>JBDLJD010000052.1:0-25731 GCA_039714495.1 Thermodesulfobacteriota bacterium | reverse complement strand
CTGATAATATTTATGCCTCTATAACTTTCAGCAGGGCAAACTTTCAATATTTGGATGAATATGTCAGAGAGGTGACCGAGACAAAATTGTTTAAGGGCATATCATTCAATTTATTAACGCATTGGCCTGAGATAGTCATAGAGCATGGGGTTTCGCATGAGGAAAGGGAGCACCTTCTTGACAAGATTTGGGAATTGAAAAAGAAAGGATATCCTATCGTTCTATCGAAGGCGGCATACAAAGGCTTAAGAAATAACAACTGGAAACGTCCAATATCTCAAATTGAATTAGGCACAAAAGACAGAATATTTACATGCTGCCGGGATATTGACAATCCTGCTGTATGTGAGAATTGTGGATACGCAAATTGTGTCGAGGTTTCACAAATTCTTGCGTTTAAACCTTCTGCTATGTTGCAGGTAATTCGTATGGTAGGCACATAATCGTTTTCCAATTCATATTTTGCCCTGGAATATTATAGAAATTAGTTGATTGTCGATTTGATAAATGGTTAAAATCGATGGATGAATTATCAATATCTTACAATTGAGAGAGACCATCATATTGCCACGGTGACCTTCAACCGGCCTGAAAAACTCAACGCCCTGAGTGCGGACATGATGGAGGAGATTATCCAGGCAGCCCAGGCGTTTCACCAGGATGAAGAGACGCGGGTGGTGCTATTCACCGGTGCCGGGAACAGTTTTTCAGCCGGGGTTGATTTGACCGACAAGAAAAATTTCGAGCGTCTGGCCCGGGCCTCGAACCTGATGAAACTGCGCTACTTGAAGGCCGGCCCGCGCATGATCCAGACTGTTTATGAAATGGACCAGATCACCATTGCGGCTGTCAACGGGGCGGCCATGGGCGGTGGGGCCTGTATTGCTGCGGCCTGTGATTTTCGCCTGGGTGCCGACAACTGCCGGGTAGGCTATCCCGAGGTGGGTCTGGGCATGAATCTGTCCTGGACAGCACTGCCCATGTGCGTGCGCCTTATCGGGCCGGCGCGCGCCAAGCAAATGGTGATTCTGGCTGAAAAGGTGCCAGCCCAAACCCTGCTGGACTGGGGGTTCCTGGATGAGGTGGTTCCGGCATCCCAACTGATGGAAGCGTCCCAGGCCATGGCCCGGAAGTACGCTGCCCAGCCGCCCATTGCCGCCCAGATGGTCAAGCGCAGCGTCAATGCCATTGCCTCGGCTTTGGACCAGGCCATTATGCACATGGATGCCGACCAGTTTCTCCTGACAACCCAGACCGAGGACTACCTGGAAAGCGTGAGCGCATTTCTCGAAAAGCGCAAACCGACTTTTAAGGGGAATTGAATTCAAGCGTCTGTCATGGCGGCGTGAGTTCTGAAACAAACCCAGGGTCGATCTTCTATTCACCAGGTATTGTTATAAAGGGGAATATTCTATGAAGACGAAAGAATTGAATAAAAACGCATGGAAGCTAACCGCACTCATAGCGCTAGTGTGCGCGGCACTGGTGATCGGCGGGCAACCGGCATTTTCCGACGAGACCGGATTAATACCGGAAAGTCTGAACGATGTGTTCGCCAAGGGAAAACTGAACGGTGTTATCAAGACCC
This sequence comes from Thermodesulfobacteriota bacterium, assembly GCA_039714495.1. Taxonomy (GTDB): domain Bacteria; phylum Desulfobacterota; class Desulfobacteria; order Desulfobacterales; family B30-G6; genus JAJDNW01. Next base: position 24,143 of record JBDLJD010000052.1, on the reverse strand, counting down.
TCTATTATCAGCGCATGTTTAACGGAGACACACCGGATTGGGCTACCCTGGCCATCGGTGGCAATCTGAACTATGGGACCGCACCATTGTATGGTTTTACTGCCGGTGTGGGCTTCAAGACCAGCCAGGGGGATTACGCCAACACTGGCGATGAAGTGTACCGTGGTCTCCTGGCAACCGGAGCAACGCCCGGAGACGATGAGAGCTATGCGGCCCTGGATGAGTATTTCCTACGCTATTCCAACTGGGATACAAAGTTCACCCTGGGTGCGCACGCGGTAAACACCCCCTGGCTCAACGGCCATGATATCCGCATGACCCCTAAAAAGTACCGGGGGTTGGGCGTTATCAACAACAGCATCGAAAATTTAGAGTTGCACGGGTATTATCTTACCGACTGGCTCGACTGGACCGCCGAAGACTGGACATCGATGACATCCGCCTTCACCGGCGACGCTGGTGACGATGAGGGTGCCCTGGCCCTTGGCGCCAAGTGGCAGATCCTGCCCGCGCTGAGTGTTCAAGGATGGGATTACTATTTCAGGGATGTCATGAACAGCCTCTACCTCACTGCCGTTTACCAACAAGCCATGGGTAGCGATTATACCTTCGGTGCTGATTTGAGGTACCTGAACCAGATGGATGTGGGTGACAAACTGGCCGGGAACCTGGGTACCTACACTGCCGGCGGGTCCGCCTTTCTGGGGGGCTTTGGCGCCAAGCTTACCCTCTATTTCGGCGCCAACGGTTCAGACAATTTAGTCGCACCTTTTGGTGAAAGCAAAATCATATCCCTCCAGGTCCTCGCTCTGGACAGGGCCGAAGAAAATGCTTACACAGTCAAGTTTGACTATGATTTTGCCTACCTCGGTGTTGACGGCCTGAGCCTGTATGCTCTTTTCAGCAGCTTTGATACACCGGATTCCGGAGGGAATGCATCATCGGACGCCACGGAGATCGACGTTGACCTGCAGTACAAGTTGAGCGGATGGTTCGACAACTGCAGCATTCGGCTCCGGCATGCCATCATCGACAAGGACGAAGACGTTGCCGGCGGGGAGGACTTTTCAGACTCGCGGGTGTACCTGGTATACAAATTCTAAAAAAACAAATCTCCCCTGCCAGGAAATGGCAGGGGAGATTTGTTTTTAAAGGATGTGCTTGGAGATAATTTCGTTCATGATTTCGTGGGTGCCGCCGCCGATGGACATGATGCGATTGTCGCGGAAGAGCCGTTCCACCAGGTAGCCGCGCATGTAGCCGTAGCCGCCGAATATCTGGGTGGCGTCAAAGGTGACCTTGTTGCTGACCATGCAGGCGAAGTTTTTGGCCATGGAGACCTCTTTGACCTTGTACTCTCCGGCATTGATCAGGGCCGCCACCCGGTAGGTGAATTCCCGGCTGGCCTCAACTAGGGTGGCCATTTCAGCCAGCTTGTGGCGCGTGACCTGAAACCCGGCCAGGGTCTTGCCAAAGGCCTCCCGCTCCTTGACGTACTTGATGCTTTCCTCCAGGCAGAGCAGTGAAATCATGTTGGTTTCCACGGCCATGAAGAGGCGCTCGGACTGGAAGTTCTCCATCTGGTAGTAGAATCCCTTGTTTTCCTCCCCGATTCTGTTTTCCACGGGCACCCGGCAGTTGTCAAAATAGATCTCGGCGGTATCCGAAGCCCACCACCCGGTTTTTTTCAATGGTGCGGACGTGGAATACCCCGGCGTATCGGTTTCGATGATTAAAAGGCTGATCCCGTGGGCGCCTTCGCCGCCGGTGCGTACGAGACAAGTGAGCTGGTCTGCCTTGACACCACTGGTGATAAAGGTTTTGCTGCCGTTGACCACGTAGTGGTCGCCGTCCCTGACGGCCGTAGTCTTCAGGTTGGCCACATCCGACCCCCCGCTGGGTTCGGTGACGCCCAGGGCGGCAATGCGGTCCCCTTCGATGACCGGCCTCAAGAATTTTTCCTTCTGTTCCGGGGTGCCGTGGTTGATAATGGGCGGCACGGCAATGCCATGGCTGAAAAGGCTGGCCACCAGCCCGAAGGATCCGCAGCGGCAGAACTCCTCGTTGACCACAATGCCTTCGAACTGGTCCCCGTCGCTGCCGCCATATTCAGAAGGGTAGCCGACGCCATTATAACCCAGGTCTGCAATCTTCTTATGCAGTTCCCGGGGGTAGTCCCCGGCTTCTTCCCACGCATCGACAAAAGGGGTGATTTCCTTTTTGACGAAATCCCGCACTGCCTTGCGCAGCAGGTCGTGGTCTTTGGTGAAGTAGTGTTGGTAGGAGTGGTCGGTGTTTGTGCTGTCCATAAATCATCCTCCATAGGCATTATTTTAACAAAAACTCAAATTAGCTGTTTTTGAATGAATTTTCAATGATGAATATTTTGACGCTATAAAAGCGGGAAGCAATGCAGAAATAGATTTAACGATCGGTAAAACAATCTTGACACTATTTTTCTTTTTCCTTAAGCTATAGAGATCCGAAAAATTACGCCACAGGGGGGGCAGAGACCATTACCCCCGGGTTCAGAGGGCCCGGCACTGGTTTCTCCCTGGAAGGGAGTGTTTATTTCATAACACAAAGTGACTAAAGTGCGCTAAAATGACCTAAAGTGTCTAAAGTTAAGGAATTCTATCTGTTTTTAATTTATGGTTAGGGTCGTCAGGCGATGACGATTTATCTTAGCCGCTATCAAAAACGAAAAGGGGAAAACATGTCATTTGAACCATCTAAAAAACTTCAGACTATCCTGGATATGATCAACGAATTTGTGGCCCGCGAGCTGATTCCCTTGGAGCATGACTTTCTCGAAAAGGGATTCAACGCCGTGGAACCCGAACTCGAGAAAAAAAGGGACATGGTGCGGCAGATGGAGCTATGGGCACCCCTGCATCCCAAAGAATTCGGTGGCATGGGGTTGCCCCTCATGGATACGGCCATGATCTATGAAGCCCTGGGGGGATCGCCCATGGGTTTGTACGTATTCGGATGCCAGGCCCCGGATGCCGGTAATATCGAGATCCTGCACAAGTACGGGACCCCGGAGCAGAAAGAAAAGTGGTGCCGGCCGTCCATCGAGGGCAAAATCCGTTCCTGTTTTGCCATGACCGAAATCGAGGTGGCGGGATCCAACCCGACTTGGCTGCTGACCACCGCCGTCAAGGATGGCGATGATTACGTGATCAACGGCCAGAAGTGGTACACATCATCCTGCGACGGATCCGCCTTTGCCATCGTCATGGCGGAAACCAACCCCGAAGCGGAGTCGCACCACCGCAAGGCCAGCATGATCATCGTGCCTACGGGCACGCCAGGCTTCAATATGGTGCGCAATATTTCCGTGATGGGACACACCGGTGACGGTTGGAGCAGCCATGCTGAAGTGGCGTTCCAGAACTGCCGGGTGCCCCAGGAGAATATCATCGCCGGCGAGGGCATGGGCTTTATCCTGGCCCAGGAAAGGTTGGGACCGGGACGCATCCATCACTGCATGCGCTGGATTGGGATCTGCAACCGCTGCTTCGACCTGATGTGCTCCTACGCCAAAACAAGACGGCGTACCCCCACAAAAACACTTGCCGATTCAGACGTCATCAAATCTTATATCGCCGACAGCGCAGCCGATATCCTTTCATCGCGCCTGATGGTGCTTAACACAGCCTGGACCATACAAAACAAAGGCGTCAAGGATGCCATGAAAGACATTTCGATCATAAAATTCTACGTGGCCAATGCCATGCAGCGGGTCCTGGACCGGGCCCTGCAGGTTCACGGTGGACTGGGGATGTCCGACGACACACCCATCGCCATGTACTACCGCGGGGAACGCGCTGCCAGGATTTACGACGGCGCGGACGAGGTTCACAAGATCAGTGTGGGACGCAGAATTCTGAACGAATATTAGGCTTCGCGCGTTACAGGTGCGGGCAATGACCACCAGTCATTATGAACTGCATGAAGCGCAACGGCGGAAACCAAGTTTTTATATACATCTAAACCGGAACAAATAGGGAGCACCACTGAGATCTTTCTGATACTACGTTTCTGTGCCATAGCTTTCCTCCTTATCATTATAAATTTTCATGCTCTACATGTTAGAGGCTGGCTATGGCATTACAATATATACTTAGGTTTCATGCTTGGTTGTGCGCGGTTGACAAGCAATAGCAATTTAGACAATATTCAATGAATAAATTTATTCATTAGTTAAAGTTTAAATGTCATTCCATCTTCGCGTAGTGGGCGGTCCGGTAGAATGAATCCTGTTCATAGGCCAGGGCATACCCCTGGACTACGATGGAAGGAAAGCTTCGATTATCAAATAGTTATTTTCTACCCTCCGAATACAAAATAAAGTAGTGCAGGGATTTATCCCTGCCGAAACAAATAGCGGGATACGCTGTCAAACCCTGCGCGACAGGTTGCAGTCAGTTTAATCGCTCTATTGGCGGCAGCTTCCAGTTGCCGTTCAGAAATTCCGCTTTAGGCAGGTAGAGCCGCATGGTTACGAAAAAGTTATCTGCCGGCGCCGGCAACCAGTTGGATGCTTTTGAATCAGGCTGCTCATGCTGAATCAGGATGTCCATGGACCCGTCCGTATTGAACTCGAACGGATCGCGATCGCCGATGGCATACCGCCCGATGGGATTGTCGATCAGAAACCCGTGTTCGTCGTACATGGTGAGTGACCAGAAGGCATCCACCGGCGGTGTTGTGCCGGAGTCGAAATGGATTTTGTAGCGATGCCTGCCATCCAGCAGTTGTCCGGTAATGTCCATATTCGTATTGGGATAGACCGCTTCCACCGGCTCCAAAGCACCCAGTCCGATCAGGGAAACCAGGGCGCGAACATCGTAGCTGGTGCCGTACGTGCCGATACCTTTCCGCCGAACCGTCCATTTGTTTTCCGAGGAGTTGTCGGACCTGGCAAATTCGGTCATTTTTTTACGGGTTACTTCCACGGCTTTGGTCAGCACCAGGCGCCGTACGAACCCAAGTTGATCAAAGTCAAAGGGTTGGCCCGGCACAATTCCAAATTCGGCCAGTTTTTTCAACATGGGAGCGTCAGCAGCAGCCGGCGGTTGTTCCCCCATCAGCCCGGCCAATTTGGAAAAGAATTCTGCAGCGTCCATAGCGGCCACCATGGTCATGGGGCTTTTGGATTTTGCATTTGACTGGTCGCCTGCTATGGCAAATCCGGGGTTGGGTTCACCATTTTCCCATTCACCTAAGGGCGTCAAGGTGATCTGATCCTGGAGGCGATGTACGTTGGAAAAATCGTGCATGCCGTTAGCCTGGATACGTCCGATGAGCCAGGTCAGGTTGGTGGGGGACTGAATTTTTTCAACGCCGTCAGGAATACCCCCGTTCCAGTCGGGGCCGGCCACCATGTAGTGTCCCGGGCCGCTTCCCGTGGTGCGTGTGCCCACGTAGGCAAACACATTGGTCCAGGCATCCATGAAGGGCATGACATAGTAGCGGTCGCCCATGTCCGGCACGCTCAACACAAGGGGTTCGGTAGTGAGATCGATCCAGGCGGAGGAATACAGGGTATCGCAGTTTGGCCGCACCACCAGTCGGAATTGGTGGTCCGGGAACACGCGGACGTGCGTAAAATGATTTACAGGAGTCTGGCCTTCACCGGTGCCGGTGGTGACTTGCCGGGTGGTGTCCATCAACACCAGGGAGTACCCGTAGAGATAGGCCTGGGCGCCATCTTTCAGCATTTTTATGCTTTTTTGGGCGAAGACAACCGAGACTATAACCAGAATGACAACAACCAGAATAAACCATTTGAGTTTACGCATACTTATAAATCTCCACCCGTACAATTAATCAACAGCTGATGTTCCAGACCGGCTTCCCTGTGCACACTCACATCCAGATATTCCGCACTGAAAACAATTTCCTTGAAGCTTTCCAGACTGGCATATTCAACAATACCCACTGCATCCCATTCCAGGTCGCCGTCGCCGATCACCAGGAGATGGGTATCAGCACTGAAAATAAAGCGTCCACCATCCGCTTCGAGGCGTTTTTTCATATAGCTTCCATAAATGGCATAGGCTTCGATACCCGACATATCAGTTTCACGACCGTCGGCATATTCCGCCTTGTCCTTGAATTTAAGAAGATTCAACATGATCAAAGGACCGGGGGGTGCTTTTTCAAACAGGGTTTGGAACTGTTCAGGTGTAGGCTGGGTGGACATGGGTTTTCCTCCGTGAATTTGGAATGTTGGAGTAATGGCGTGTTGGAATATTGGGTTTTGAGGTACTCGTTGTAATCGTTTTCCAGGATTTCAGGACATCTCTTCGGTAAAAATCGCTCAAGTCAGGCTTAGGAAACCGGTGCAAATGCCAATTTGGGCGCAGGCGTTTTGAACATTTTCATGAATTTTGCAAAGGCAATGGTCCCACCCTTTTCATAGTCAAAACGCGCCATAGTGGTCACCGGATTCCTCAGGCCTCCCAGCATTTCCTTCCAAATCCGTGAATCGACCTTTACGAGGATATCTGGGTTGTCCAACATGCGTGGCTGGATCTCGGCCACGCCGCGCCGTATATGGATGGTGAAATCCTTTCCAAGATCCATAAAGCGGATGCCTACCTTCTGATCCAGGTTCGCACTTTGGACCGGGTCCAGGCCTACGGCCATGAGCTCAAAGAACCCTTCAATCGGGTATGTGTGTATCATTTCAGGCGTGGACTTAATCGCATCTGCGTTGGCCACAAATCCGTCCCTGATTTCCAAGGCCTCGGTCAGGTAGTAATGACGCGCGTTGGCGTTTTCCTCCCGCTCTCCTAGTTTGATGAGAGCCTCGATGCGCAGATTCAGGGCGTCCTTGTTTTGGGGCTCCAGAGCGAGGACGTGTCCTGTCAACTGGAGGGCAGCCTGGAATTCTTGCTTGTCATACCGGGTTTGTGCCTGTTTCAGGAGTTTATCCTTGCTACCGGCCAAATCGACTATGAGCTGGGCATTTTCCGTTTTGGAGAGCGGCTGTAACGTGGCGGCGTCACCGTTAAACCAGCCCAGGTTGCCGTCAAACAGGGATCTGAGGGACCAGGAAACCTTGCCGTAATACTCCTGCAGATAGGGTGACGCCGCCAGGCTAGGCGGCAGATGGACATGTTCCACCATTTCATCCGGGGTCATGCCCAAATTGATGCAGCGAATACCCTGGTCGTGCACATATTGAATCGCGTCCCGGTAATCCGTGGCAATGGCATATATATTGTCTGTGCCAAAAATAGGTTGGCCATGGCCGGGGACCAGGAATTCGGGCCTGAGCTCCCGGATGATATCCACGCTTTGGTACCAGCTTTTGATGCTGCGGTACGGAGTTCCACGGATCGTATACAAATTGGGAAAGGAGCGGTACAGGTTGTCGCCGCTGAGTAAAATTCGGGGACCTGCCATCCATACATAAATGGTGTCGTTGGTCTCCCCGGGCGCATAGATCAGCTCTAATTTTACCCCGGCGATCTCCACGTCCATTTTATCCCGGAAGGTTTGGGTCGGCTTGATGTACCCCAATTCCTTTCCCGGGCCAATGCCCAAAAACGGGCCGATGCCATCGTTTTCCAATCCTTCCTGGTCCAGGAAATTGCCGAACATCCGCATACTTCGGTTGCCGATGATGGGCCTCATCTTGTTGACAAGCCGGTTTACGTAGTAATCAAGGGTTTCGTGTGCATAGACTTCCGGCTTGCCGCCTTCGGCAAAAGCAAATGCGCCAAATATATGGTCCGTATGATTGTGCGTGTAAATGATGGCTTTGACGGGCTTATTGGAAATCTTCCGGAACTCCCCAAGGACGTTCCGGGCTTCCTGCAGACTTTCCATGGTGTCAACAATGATCAAGCCGTCATCCCCCTCGATCATAATGGAATTGGCCAGGCCAAAACCGACTGCCGAATAAACATTGTCGGCAACCATGTAAATCTTGCGCTCAAAATGCTTGGTGTGTTCCTTCAGACTTCCTGCCGCCTGCACATTGGCAATGGTTTTTTTATCCATGTTCGGTCGGCTGCGGAGTTTCATAAACAACCCCACACTCACTACGCACACGAGGAGCAGAACGATAAACAAAAATAGCTTTTTTTTCATTAGCGAGATCTACCTTTTTTTATAGCGGTTATGGTTTGGATGAACTTTTGCTATAATTGGAATCCCAAATGGTTTTTTTATTTTTCAAGCTCTATCAAATGCAAGATAGAGGCAGTAATAGAAAAATGAGATTCTTGATTCTGTAAAATTACATTTCAGGGGAGTTTTTGTCAATGAAATTTAACGTTCGTTAAATAGGTGTTGACGTTGAAGGTGCCGCTTATGTATATTATTTAAACTTTGATTCATGGCGCTTTATTATCCTAACGCGTCATGTCGGACTTGATCCGGCATCCAGAATTTTCCGGATTTCCACCTGCGCGGTAAAACAACGCTAACCGGGTTAATTACAGCAGTCGTAGTTTGACGGGGGACTATCATGAATAAGAACGAATTATTCGAAAAACTGGCCAAAAAATTTGACACGGATCAGGTTGTGGGGGCACCGTTGACCCCTTCGCTGCTCAAGATTCTTATGCTGCTGTTCACCCCGGATGAAGCCGAGGTGGCCCTGAAGCTCCCCTTTCAGAACACGCCCCTTGCGGAAGCCAAATCCCTGTATCCGGAGCATGGGGATGGAATAGGGGCCATCCTGGATACCATGGCCAAACGCGGCACCGTGTTCAGGGACAATAAACCGGGCATCGGCAAACGTTACCGTCTGCTGCCCTCCCTGGTGGGATGGGCGGAAACGCCGATCTGGCACGGCAAGCCCACCCAGCAGGCCAGGGATCTGGCTCCCCTGTGGCGGGAATACCGGAAAGAGGGGTTTGCGGCTGAAATGGCAAAAGGCAAGCCGCTCATGCGGGTTATCCCTGTAAACACCTCCCTGCAGGATCCGTCACAGGTGCTGCCGTTCGACGAACTCAAACCCATTGTCGAAAAGACCAGTTTTCGTGCCGTGGCCCACTGCCCCTGCCGCAAAATGGCCGGGTATCTGGACAAGGGGTGTGACCACTCAACGGAAAACTGCCTGCACTTTGGTTCCATGGGCCGCTACATGGTGGAACACGGACTGGCCAGGGAAATTACCAGGGATGAGACTATGGATATCCTGAAGGCGGCGGATGACGAGGGCCTGGTGCACATCATCGACAACATGGAAGGCCACATGTCCACCATCTGCAACTGCTGCGGGTGCTGCTGTGTCTTCTTGAAGCCCATCAATGAAAACTGGGGGCTGGACATGCTGTCCTTTTCCAACTACGTGGCCAGCGTGGACGAGGACGCCTGTGTTGCCTGCGGCGTGTGCGAAGACCGCTGCCCTGTCGGGGCCATAGCGGTAGAAGATGATCTGGCCGGAGTGGATGCATCCAAGTGCCTGGGCTGCGGTGCCTGTACGTCTTCCTGCGATGCCGAGGCGGTTCGCCTGGTCCTCCGGGAGGAAGTTACGCCGCTGCCGACCATCACAGAATTCCTGGAAGCCAGGATGAAGTAATCCTCTTATTACCCACTGCGTTCAAGGGCGCTGATAACACGGGGCGTTTGGAATTTTAAAAAGCATTGCATATGAAAAAGAATCCATCGACCACTGAAGCAGTAAAAATAAAACCTTCTAAGAAAGCCACCCGTCTGAAAATTCTCAAAGCGGCCCGCAAGGTATTTGCCCAGTATGCCTATCATGCGGCCAGTATCCGCATGATCGGCAAGGAGGCGGGTATCGATCACCCGCTGATTTCCTACTACTTTCCCTCCAAGGCGGAACTGTTCGAGGCGGTCCTCACCGATATTGTCCAGGAGTGGGATAAGGCCAATGAGACCGCGTTTGCAGGCCTTGAGAAGATGCGTCCAGAAGCCGGCCTCGCGCTCTACCTGGACCGAATCATCGGCAACAGCCGGAAGCACCCCTATGCCGCGCGGGTTTACCTGCTCAATATGGTGCAGGCCCAGGATGAGGAGGCGATTCCCGGCTACCAGGCCATCAGGACATTCTTTGAACGAACCATGGCTGTTATGAAAGACCGTATTCCCCTGCAGGCATCGGACCGTGACATTGAAATTTTCAGGCAGGGTCTCAACACCCTGATACTGAGCTACCTGGGTGCCAAATCGTATTATGCCGGCATTCTGGGCATGGACGCTGACAGCGGCGAATATGAGAAGTGGCTCAAAGATATGTTGATGGTGCTGTTCCTGCCGCGCCTGAAACAGCTCATCTCCGGAAAGTAGGGATTGATTTTTTAACCGCAGAGGCGCAGAGGCCGCAGAGAATACTTTTAGTATAAGAATCAAGAGACGACGATTCTTATAAAACATGGTGCCATTCGTTAGTGTTACGTCCCGGAAATTTCTTCTAATACTATTCGATAATTCATCCAGGTTGTCATTCCCGCGAAGGCGGGAATCCAGAATGTGAAACTGGACGCCTGCCTCCACAGGAGTGACACAAGATTTATCAGTTATTTGTAGGACACAACATCAGAATCAATCAGAAGTTTATCAGAAAAACGGAAATACACGCCAGGGCCAGAAAAAAGTAATTGGCCGCCCTGAGTTTTTCGTGCCAGATCGTGAGCCCGGCCAGGGTGGTGATGGCAATGACCCCCAGTCCCAGCGTGGGAAAGGCGACGGACCCGGGAATGTGGGCCAGGGCTCTGAACCAGAAGTAAGTGGTCAGCACGTTGACCGCCCCCAAAAGGGCGCCCCACATCAGTGAAAGTTTGTCAGGTTTCCCCTTTTTAAACAGTGCGGGCAGGGTTACCAAAAGGGCGGTGCTGAAAATGGGCACCATAAAGGCTTTGGGGTCGGCCGCAGGTTCCATTTCAGCCAGGATTTTGAAGGAAAAGTCGGTTATACCGTAGGCTAGAAAAAGTAAAATCCCCCAGCTCATCCCTTTCAAGGCCTGGGTTGCCCCCTGGCGTGATATCAACGGCTCCCGGCTTGCCAGGGGCAGGCAGCAAAAGGCCAGGGCCATTCCGGCGATCTGAACAATACCAGTTTGCTCGGCATAGAAGATGAGCGATCCCAGGGTCGGGATGGCTGCGGAGAGCCGCATGAGGGTTGTGGACAGGGCCAGTCCCGCGGCGGTGATGGCCCTGTCGAAAAGCCACAGGCAGACCACGTACATGCACCCCACGAAAATCCCCAGGAGCCAAACCTGCGGTGAAATGGACCCGGCCAGCCGCCAGCCGCCCGATACCATCAGGGACGCCGTACAAACGGCATAGTTCACCACCAGGAAGTGCCCCAGGTTGACCCGTTGGTGATTGGCGGCTTTAATGGTAAGGGCCACGCCGCTGGAAAAGACGATGGTGAGGGCTATAAATACAATTCCCTTCATATCAGGGATGTCGTGCTTGGTAAATGCAGGGTTACCTCAATCCCTTGGCCAGGCGGTCTTCAAGCTTTTGAATGGCAAGGGAGCAGGGCAGGGTCAGCATCAGGTACATGATCGTGACGGTGATCCAGATTTCCATGGTTAAAAGGGTTCCGGTCATCAGTTCATTGGCCCTGAAAGAGAGTTCGGGAATGGAGATGACCGAAACAATAGAGGAGTCCTTGATCAGGGAGACAAACTGCCCGGCCAACGGTGGCAGTATTCTTTGAAAAGCCTGGGGCAGGATGATGTGGCGCATCTGTTGGTATTTGGTCATTCCCAAAGAGTGGGCCGCTTCCCACTGGCCTTTGTTAATGGACTGGATTCCGGCTCTGACGATTTCGGTAATATAGGCGCCTTCAAAAATAGCCAGGGTGAACAAGGCTGACAAAAACGTAGTGAGATGTTCCGGCGGGGAAAAGCAGAACCTCACCAGTGAAACCAGGATGTTGTCTTTGCCCTGCAATGCATCGCCGATGCCGCTGTAAGGCAGCAAATGGTTGCCGATGAAGAAATAGACGATGAAAATGATCACCAGCGGCGGCAGGTTGCGCATGGTTTCAACGTAGGTCCCGCTGACCAATCTGAGAAACACGTTCTTGGAGGAACGGCAGATTCCCATGATGGTTCCCAGGATTATGGCCAGGATGGTGCCGAAAATACTGAGGCGGATGGTGTTGAACAGCCCCCACATCAAGACATTGGACACCCATTTTTCACTGTCTTCATCAAAGCGAAACAGAAACTGGGGAATTTTATCCCAGTTCCAGTTGTAGTTGAGCGCGATTTCCACCCGATAATAGATAGCTATGCCCGCGAGCAGGAAGAGCGCGCCCACAATCAAGTCGGATTTTTTTAAGGGGACTTTCTTTTTATACATGAAAATTGTGGAAAAACTTTAGCTTAGTTGTACAGTTACAGTATTGGATTCCATCTACCTCAACGTTGCAAAAGCCTGAGGGTTTCAGAGTCAAGGCGTCTGAGGGTGAAGTCGTAGTTCTTTACTTCGAACCCTCAGCAACACAGAATCTGAAGCCCTCAGGTTTTCCCGAAGGGTAAACAACATGGTAAAAAAGAAATCATCCTTAAAAGACACCAGGGTGATATCCAGTGTATTATCCTATTGCTGTTGTATTGTTAATAAAAACAAGCCATTAGTTAATAGTTACCATGTTGTTTATGCAACCTTGAGGTTTATTTCAGCAGTCCTTCCCACTCCAGGCTCTTCCACCAGTAGTCGACTTTCTTTTTAATAAAGCCGTTGTTGCGCACGTAGGTAATCCAGTTGTTCAGATAGGCCATCGTATCCGGGTCGCCCTTGGGAACACCCATGCAGATGGGCTGCTGCACCAGATTTTCATCCAGCAGTATCAGCGTGTCAGGATATTTGGCGGCCAGCTGAGCCGGCTGGGGAGCCGTGGCCAATAGAGCCGTGGCTTTGCCGTTTAAAAGTTCCTGCACCATGGGACCTTCATCGGGAAACAACCTTACCTTGGCATTTTTATATGTTTCCTTGGCCAGGGCGCCGCCGGTGGTGCCAACCCGGGAAACAATGGTGTTGCCCTTTATGTCCAGGTCCATGTAGTGCTCGACGCCCTTCATAAAATCCTTGTGAACGACTACGTTCATGCCTGCATAATCATAGGGCGTTGTGAAGTTGATTTTCAAAGCCCTCTGTGGGGTTCCGGTCATGCCGGCGATAATCAGGTCGAACTTGCCTGTCAAGAGAGACGGGATGAGGCCTTCCCACTTGGTGGGCACGAACTCGATCTTGACGCCCATGTCTTCGGCCAGCTGTTTGGCCACATCGACTTCGAAGCCGACCCATTCGCCTTTCTTGTCCTGCATGGCCCAGGGCACAAACGAGGAGAGGCCGACCCTGAGCGTCCCTTTGCGCATGACCTTGTCAATGATACTGGATTTGGCCAGCTGCTTGTTGATATCGTCAGCAGCCACCGGTCCTGCCAGGCAGAACATCACGACCATCAATGCAGTAGTTGTTATCATCATCATTCTTTTCATGTTCATCTCCTCCTTTGTTTAAAATAAATTTCTTTTGTTAATACCCTCTATCCAGTCAAAATGCTAACTAATTGCCACAATTATTCTATCCGTCATTCAATGTTTTTGAAATTTATTTTTATAGGATTTGACTGAGAAATAGCTTGGTCCGATCCATCTTGGGATCGGTGAAAAAATGATCGGCCGTGCCTTCCTCCACCTTCATGCCGTCTTCCATGAAGATCACCCAATCGCTCACTTCTCTTGCAAAGCCCATTTCATGGGTCACCACAACCATGGTCATCCCTTCGATGGCCAGGTCTTTCATCACCTCCAGAACCTCGCCGATCATTTCCGGATCCAAGGCGCTGGTGGCTTCATCAAACATCATGACCTTGGGCTTCATGGCCAGGGCCCGGGCAATAGCCACCCGCTGCTGCTGCCCGCCGCTCAACTGGCTGGGGAATACATTGGCTTTTTCAGCAATGTTAACCTTTTTCAGAAGCTGCATAGCCTGGTCTTCAGCCTCCCCCTTGGATTTTTTGCGGACCAGCATTTGCGCCAGGGTGATGTTTTTCAAAACCGTCAAATGCGGGAACAGGTTGAAGTGTTGAAACACCATGCCCACTTCTTTGCGGATTTCCAGGCGGTTCTTCTGGTTGTCGTCCAAAGGCATGCCATCGACGGTGATCGATCCCGAGTCAATTTCCTCCAGGCCGTTAAGGCAGCGCAGGAAGGTCGATTTCCCGGACCCGGACGGCCCGATGAGCACCACAACTTCACTGCGGCGGATGTTGGTTGAAAAATCCTTCAGGGCGACTACGCCGTTGTCAAAGGTCTTGCCGATCTTGTCGACTCGGATAATGTAATCGCCAAATTGTTTGGCGCTCATGCGTTTACCTCTTTGAGATCAGGTTGTTTAGGCTGTAGACTGTAGGCTGTTAGATATTGCGCATGGACCGCAGTAGCGCGCCCAGAACCTTCTCAGCCTCCACCATTTTCAAATCGTCTTCGGAACTGTCCGACTCATCAATATATCCCAAACGCTTGGCCAAGCCGAACTGATAATGTAGTTCCCTTAAGGAAGCAAAGGCAATTTCAAGAAAACGAAGGTATTCAGCCTGGCTCTCACGTGCACACCCCTCAACAATGTTTGACGGAACCGAAACAGCTGCCCTTCTCATCTGCGAAGTTAACCCGTAAACTTCTTCCTTGGGAAAATTCTTGGTCGTGCGATAGATCATGACCGCTAATTCGTCTGCCAGTTCAAAAGCCCTGAGTTTCGTATGGTTCCGCACGATCTTCTCCTACAGCCTAACTGTCTACAGCCTACAGTCTAACTGTCTAACTGTCTACAGCCTACAGTCTAACTGTCTATCTATGACACCACCCTGTAGCGTTTTTCAAAATAGGCCACAATCCGTGATAGAATCAGGGCCAGCGCCAGGTAGATGGCCGCAATGGTAAAAAAGATCTCAAACACCAGGAATGTTTCCGATGCGATCTCGTTGGCATACATGGTCATTTCGTAAACGGCGATGATGCTGACCAGGGATGAGTCCTTGATCAGGGAAATCGCCTGGCTGGTCAGGGGCGGCAGAATCCGTCGAATGGCCTGGGGCAGGATAATGTACCGATAATTCTGATAGGTGCCCAAGCCCAGGGTATAGGATGCTTCCCACTGCCCCCTGTTGACAGCCACGATACCGGCCCTGTAGATTTCCGATGCATAAGATCCCTCGAACAGGCTCAAGGCCAGGACGCCGGCGGCAAAGCGGTCAATATCCAGAATAGGGGCCACCACGAAATACATAAAAAAGATCTGCACCAACAACGGTGTGTTGCGCGTGATTTCAAGATACGCACGGGCAACCCACCTGGCGAGCAAAGAGTTTGACAGGCGCATCAGGGCGGTCACCAGCCCGATGATGTAGGTCAGAATGAGGCTGATCCAGGTGATATTCAGGGTGATTTTGAGTCCATCCAGAATAGGGCCTGCAATGAAGCGACCGTCCTCGAATTGGTACAGGAATTTGGGTATACGAAACCATTGCCAATAATAGCCCTGGTCTTCAGCTCCCCTGAGCAGCAGGAATATCCCGGCTGACATCAGAACAAGATAGGCCGAGATATCCAGAAGGTGATGGCGTTTGCAGAACTTTAATAGGGCGGATGGCATAGATTCCATCTTATACATTTCCGCGATACTTTCGTAAAGGCCTTTTGCACCTTATACCCGTTGTCAGGCCAGGTGTTCATCCGCCCGCTTGGCTATTTTGTCCATCTCCTGGCGGGTTTCTTTGGACAGTTCCGGAGGTGTGAGCTCTTTTTTAAGATCACTGTATTTCTCAACAGCGCGTTGATAGAGGTCCCTGCGGCCGCCGGCTTCCCAGTCATCGATGGCTTTCGGTACAAAAAGATCCGGTCGAATGAGTTCTCTGCAATGCCGCAAGGTGTGTTCGCTGGACATGAAATCGTCTCCAGGTTCGATGGCCATGATATCTTCCAGCGCCAGTTCATCGGCGTTGATTTTCACACCATCGGTACTTCTTCTTACAATCTCGGTGACCTGGTCGTCTAGTATAAGCTGGACAGGGCTGGCATAGGTCGATCCGCCCAGGCGGCCAGCCCCGTACTGAATGTCGCTGCCTGCAAGATGCAGAAGCGCCGGCATGAGGGATTTTTCCAGCAGTGCCTGGCCGTCGGACAAGTAGGCGTCGGTCATATAGGAAAATGTTTCCACGGGCAGCCCGAAAGCCTCCTTGATGAACTGACCGGCAGTGGCCCGGCCCAGCATGCTTTCGGCATTGTTTAAAAGGGCGTTCCCTGAGGCCATTTCCATACTGGTGGTGTAGACGGACGGGATTACCGGAATCCCCGGCGCCATCAGTTGGGCCATCACGACCATGGCCATGATTTCCACACCGGCCAAAAGCGCCGTGCCGGCAATCGTCATGGGGGCTGTCCCGCCGGAAATCCCTAAGGAATTGGCTACCATGGGGACCCCGTATCGGCAGCACTGGATCATCTCTTCCATGTCCATGGGTTTGAATTTCAGCGGGGATAGGGAGGTGGGATACATATAGAGCATGGGACGCTCACGGAGGGCTTCGGCACTGCCCGCTCTGGCCAGCATCAGTTCAAACTGGTATTCAACGGTTTCGAGGCAGTAGGGCAGCACCATCAGCGGTTTGTCCGTATTCTGGAGCAGAATGTTGAGGGAGTGTACATCCGCTGTTTCCTGGGGCACGTCCATGGCGGTTTGAATGGCGATCTTGTCGATGTTATCAAGGCGGCTGGCCAACTGAATCCACTCGGCCAGTCGGTCCGAAGTTACATCCACAAATTGGTTGGCTTCATGATCGTGGTAGCGCATGGTCTGCACGCAGGTACATGTGTAATAGGACCCTTCAGGGTGGGGCAGTTCGAAATCGTATTGCGGGGTGCTGCCCATTACCGTGAATGCTTGGGGGGCGCTTTGCAATGCCGATTCAATGATATCCCGGGGGAAGCGTACCACCTGGGAGTCGTGATCAACCTGGGCACCGGCCTTGTCCAGCATCTCGAGCGCCTTGGGGTATTCTACGGACACCCCTTTGTTGATCAGGACGTGCAGGCATTTTTCATGCAGCAACGCTACTTCGTTGTCAGTGAGCAATTGCAGTTTTATGTTTTGTTTCATCTTTTTCCTTCGATTCTGGCGTTACGAACAATGCATCTGTTTACAGGATATCGGCCTTATCAATGGCAGTGAGAATTTCTCCACTTTTGATCAATTGCGCCAGCCGGTTGATATCGGGTGACATTTCCTTGTCCTGGTCGTAGGCGTCTACACCCTTACGGATGATAGCGTAGGCAATCTCGGATCCCTGGCCCAGGCATTGGGGACCATTTTCGCGCAGGTCAATGGCCTGGGCGGCGCACAGGAATTCAACGGCAATGACATGGGTCAGGTTTTCGAGAATCTCCCACAAGTGCCGGGCGCCGTTGGCCCCCATGCTCACGTGATCTTCCTGGTTGGCACTGGTGGGGATGGAATCGACACTGTCCGGGTGGGCCAGGGTTTTGTTGTCCGACACCAGTGCGGCGGCGGCATACTGGGCCACCATCAACCCGGTGTTGAGGCCATTGGAAGGGATCAGCATGGAGGGCAGGCCATAATTCAGGGACGGCGTCAGTAAGGCAAAGGACCGCCTGTCCGATATATTGGCCACTTCAGCCATGGCAATGGAAAGAAAATCCATCATGAAGGCCAATCCCTGCCCGTGAAAGTTGCCCCCGGAAATGCAGGTATAGGGCTCTTCACCGTCGGATTCCATGATCAAGGGATTATCGATACCGGCGTTCAGGGTTTTCTCGATATAGCTCCTGGCAAAGGCGATGGTTTCCCTGACAGGCCCCAATACCTGTGGAACGCACCGCAGGCAATAGGCATCCTGGACCCTGTCCGTGGCGTCCATCAATTGGCTCCCCTTGAATAGGTTTCTTATGTTTTTGGCCACTGAAATCTGACCGGTCTGGTTCGAGGCCTGGTGCAGGAGGGGGTGGTAGGCAGCCGAGGCCGCCAGCATGGCTTCGAGACTCATGGCGGCGGCCACTTCGGCGTGGCCAAGCAATTGCTCACAGCGTTCGATGGCCAGGCTTCCGAAAGCGGCCATGAATGCCGTGCCGTTGATCATGGAGTTACCCTCCTTGGCGATCAGTTTGAGGCGCGGGATGCCGGCCTTGCGCATGGCTTCATCTCCACTCATCAGATTCCCTTCGTACCAGGCTTTTCCGCTGTATCCTCCGCCATCCTCGTCGCAGGTGGCCACGGAGGCAATAGCGGCCAGCGGTACAAGGTCACCGCTGGCTCCCAGGGAGCCTTTTTCAGGGACATAGGGGATGACCCCTTTATTGAGCATTTCGATAAGCGTTTCCACCACCACCGGCCGTATCCCGGAGGGGCCGCCCGCTATGGTGTTGGCCCGGATCACCATCATGGCCCGCACGATCTGTTCGGGAAGCGGCTTGCCAATACCGGCCACATCCGCCAGGATAACATTCCTGGACAACTGGCCTGCCTGTTGCGGGTCGATGGTTTCATTGGCATGGGATCCGAACCCGGTGTTGATGCCGTAAAACACGGTGTCCTGTTTTTGAATGGCCTGTTCCAGCCATTTTTGGGTCGCGTTCATCCGTTCTTTGGTTTTTGGTTCGAGCGGCTGCACTACTGCCCCGTGGTTGGCGACGGCGCACACTTCTTCTATGGTCAGTTTTTTACCGCTTATTGTTGTGGCACTCATGATATGGGTTTCCTCTTTACGATTTTTCCGTTTTTGATCACCATCCAGACGGCGTTATTGCCGATTCTGTAAATGACATCTTCAAAACCGGGCAGGTCCCAGATTTGGATGTCGGCTTTATAATCCTGCGCCAAACATCCGATCTGATCTTCACGCCGAATGGCCCGGGCGGCTCCGGTGGTGGCCGCCAGCATGGCCTCCTCCGGCGACATGCCGTGATTCCTGCACGCCAGCTGCATTACGATCTGCATGGATTCGGTCCAGTTACCCGGGTTCAGGTTGGTGGCCAGGGCCAGGGTCATGCCGGCTTCGATCATGGGGCGGGCCTTGAAGGGGTCGGGATGCGCAACCGCGAAGTCGAGGGCCGGCAGTACGACCCCCACCACCCCGGCGGCAGCCATGCGCTGCATCTCTTCCCCGGAGGGGTAGTTGAGGTGGTCGGCCGATACGGCGGGCAGTTCCGCAGCCAGCGTACAGCCGCCGATATTGGCGTAGGCATCGGTGTGAATGCGGGGCGCCAGACCGTGTTTTATGCCGCCCTTTAGAACGGTGGCCGACTCTTCTGCCGTGTAATATCCCACGTCACAGTAGATATCACAGAATTCGGCCAGGTTTGCTTCCGCCACTTTGGGCATCATTTCATCCGTCAGTTCCCGGATGTAGGCGGCCCGCTGGCGGGGATCATCCCGGTCGATTTCCGGTGGGAAATCATGCGCGCCCAGGAAAGTGGACACCACATCCATGGGCTGTGCCTGTGCGAGCCGCTGGTTCACGCGCAGCATCTTGAGTTCATCGGATTGGCTGATGCCATAGCCGCTTTTACTCTCGATGGTTGTCGTTCCGTATGCAAGCATCCGCTGCAGCCGGTCCTTGGCGGCTGAAAAAAGCTCGTCTTCAGTGGCTTCCCGTGTCATTGCGATGGAGGCCGGAATACCAGTTTTCAAACCGGTTGCTTCGATATCGGCCACGCTGTGGGTCATTTTGAGGGCATACTCCTTGACGCGGGAGCGGCCGAACACCAGATGGGTGTGGCAATCCACAAAGCCGGGAGCAACGATTTTTCCGCTTGCGTCCACAACCTCCGCCGCGGACAGATCGATGTCCTGCGCTATCGCATCCCGTTGGCCGACCGCAATGATACGGCCGTCGGCCATGGCCACGGCACCATCGACAATTTTTCCCAGGGGATCGTTGGCTGCGGGAACACAGGTGATCACTTCTGTTGCATTCTCGATCAATAGATCTGCTTTTATCTTTTCCATCATTCCACCTATCTGGACAATCTAATAAAAATGACACTATTCATCACGAAATCACGAAAAATAGTAACACGAAAAAACACCTAAAATTTTATGCATGGCAAATTCCTTAAATTCTCATCAAATTTCATGCAAACACGGAATTATTCGCCCGTCCACCCTATTAGTGCACTTTCAATGATCTGATCCATGGAAAAATCGTGCGCCTGGAGATAATAGGTCATGACCTGGCCCATGGCGCCCAGGGGAACCGGCCCCACCAGTTCTGTTCCGGCGACACTTACGCCGTATCGGGCGGCCTCCCTTTTTACGGTTTCCGCCACCATGGGAATGGGTGTTTTTTCATAGTGGGTCAGGTTCATGGACACCTGGACCATGCCTTCATCCGTTAGGGCCAGCCCAATGGCGCGCACATACCTGAATCCCCCGTTGATGTGGCGCACGCTTTTGGCGATGCTTTCGGCAATCTCGAGATTTGTGGTGGCCAGGTTGATGTTAAAAGCCACCAGGGGAAAACGGGATGACACCTGAATGGAGCCGCTTTGGGGCACGAATTTGGCCGGGCCCGCGTCAGGCGCCCACTCGGTTTTCTGGATTTTTTCGGCCAGCGCCTCGTACTGGCCAACTCTCACCTTGGCAAGGCTTTGCCGCTCCGGCCGGGTGGCGGCATCCTCGTAGAAATAGACAGGTACGTCCAACTCTTCTCCCACGTAGCGGCCGAAATCCCGGGCGATGCTTACCGCCTCTTCTTCTGAAATTCCCCGGATGGGTATGAAGGGGACCACATCCACGGCGCCCTGGCGGGGGTGGGATCCCTTTTGGCGGCTCATGTCGATCAGTCCCAAGGCCGTTTTGGTCAGGTTTTTAGAGGCAGCCACAACTGCCTCAGGTGTACCGATATAAGTGATCACCGAGCGGTTGTGATCTGCGTTGGACGAATAATCCAGCAGCATGACACCGGGGGCCGAGCGAATCGTGTCCACCACTTTTTCAACGACAGTAAGATCAGTACCCTCACTGATGTTGGGAACACACATTAATGCTTTCATGGCGATTCCTCCTCTTTAGGAAGTGATATGTTCAAGCTTGCCTTCTATCTGTTTACAGACGTCCGGATCTTTGATGTAGGGAAGATTGATTTTTACATTGGCAATGCATCCCTTCACGCCGGCCTTGGCCAGGTAACCGGCACATTCGAGGTCGGAGGCGGCGTTGGTGTTGTAGCTTTTTTCCAGGCTGCGGCAGAGTTCCAGTACCCGGCTGCAGCGTTCCGCGTTGGCAAGCGGTACTTCTGCCGCATGGACCATGGCATCCTGGATGGCGCGGCTGCGGGCAGCTTTGTCATCATCGGTATCTTTGGGAAGCCGATAGGCCGCACTGACCTTGTCGAATGCAGCAGCATCCTGGTGGCCGCCGTTAAAAAGCGCTTCAGAGAGTTCTTCAGCCTCGGCGGCTATGGCTTCATAGTGGTCCCGGGGGGCAAGATCCTTTTTGCCCATGGAGAGCCGGGCGACCATGGCTGCCAGGCCGCCGGCCATGGCTCCGGCAACGCTCGATGCCGTCCCTCCGCCGGTGGAGTTGTCGGTTGCATCCAGAACGCGTAAAAAAGCGTCAATGTTTTGGCTCATGAACGGGCTCCTTTCGAATAATTGTGATTTGAATTAAAAAATATTTGCAATCATATTAATAAGCATGTTATATATAACGTATATATATGTCGAAAATACACCTGTCAAGTATTTTTGCTGGATGAGACGGCCAATGGAGGCTGTGTAATAAAAGACGCCATCACCTGAGCATGTGACCAAAAGGAGAATATGGCTCTCAACAGAGATGTTTACGAAAATTTACGCTACCGGATCATCACCAATGAACTCTATGCCGGCCAGCAGCTGTATGAGAAAGAACTGATGCAGACCTACCAGATAGGGAGAACGCCCTTGCGGGAGATCTTTCAGGAGCTGCAGCGCAACGGCCTCATCGAGATCATCCCCAAGCTGGGGACGCGGGTGGTCACGCTCGACTTGAGGACGCTGCGCGAGACCATTCAACTGCGCAGGGAACTGGAAGGCCTGGCAGCCGAACTGGCGGCCTTGCACATAGCGTCCGGACAACTTGCAAAAATGAAGGAACTGCTCGAAAAGGCTGCTGAGATCAAAGACAATTCCATGGATGCCCTAAAAAGCTTGTCCGACCTGGATATGGACTTCCATCGCATCATATACCTGGCTGCGGATAACAGGCAGCTCAAGCAAATGATTGAATCGCTCATGTACAAAATGTCCATGTACTGGTTTCAGGTGGGGTTTTCAGCCGTTGAATTCCATAAACAGTTTGAGGAGCTGGAAGCGCTTTTCACTGCCATTAAGAAGCGGGATCCCAGCGAAGCAAAGCACATCATGAAGAAGCACATCGACCATTTTACACGTCTGATCAAAGATAACATGTTCTAACCAGATTCCTGGTTGAAGAGAGAGGGGTACGGATGAGAACGGGTTTCAAGTCACAGTGCAGGCCGGAATACCGGCTGCTGACAGAGTCACAGATCAAAGATCTGCATCGCGCCACGCTGGACCTTTTGCAGAATACCGGCGTAAAAGTTTTGAACACCAAGGCGCAGGAAATGCTGGAAAATGCCGGATGTCGGGTGGGGGAGGATCATATCGTAAAGATTCCAGGCTGGCTGGTGGAAGAGAGCATTGCCGCAGCGCCCTCCAGTGTCACGGTGTACGACCGCAAGGGCGAACCGGCCATGGAACTGGGGGGCACCAATGTCTGTTTTGGCCTGGGTACCGATCTGCTCAGCACCTGGGATCTGAAAACCGGAGAGCTTAGGGAATCGTGCCTTCAGGACGTCATCGATTCGGCCATCGTGGCCGACTACTGCCAGGAGATCGATTTTATTGCCTCCAATGCGTTTCCCCTGGATGTTCCCGGCAACCTGGCCTTTATTATGGAATTCAAGGCCCTGATGGAACATTCGACCAAACCCATCTATTTTACCGCGGCCGGGGCAGATGATCTGTCCGTCATTCTGGATATGGCCGGAAGTGTTTGCGGGGGAGAGGAAAAACTGCGGGAAAAGCCGTTTATTATCCATTACGCCGAACCCATCAGTCCTCTGGTGCACTCATCCGGTGCCGTGGACAAGCTGTTCCTGTGCGCGGACAAAGGCATCCCGCTTAACTATGCGCCGGCCCTTCTTTCGGGCGGCAGCGGTCCGGTAACACTGGCGGGCGCTATCGTTGTGGCCAATGCCGAGGCCCTCAGCGGGCTCGTGATCCAGCAGCTGAGGGCCAAGGGGGCCCCGGCCATAACCGGCTTCAGCGCCACGCCCATGGACATGCGTACGGGAACCACCGTGTATGCAAGCCCGGACGAGCGGCTGACCCACAGCGCCTGCTGCGACATGTACCATTTTTACGGGCTGCCGGTGTGGGGGGAGGCAGGCTGCAGTGATGCTGGATCGCTCGATGAACAGGCCGCCCTGGAGTCCATGGCTTCCATCATGATGGCGTCCATGGATGGCTGCAACCTCGTGCACGACGTGGGATACCTCGGCCAGGGGCTGGCAGGCTCCACCGCAGCGCTGGTCATGTGCAACGAGATTATAAGCTATGTGCGCAGGATCATGCGCGGTTTTGACATTTCCAAGGACCGTTTAGGGCTGGATATTATTCATGAGGTGGGCCCGGGGGGCAACTATCTGGCCCACGAACAGACCCTGAAATATTGCCGGGAGGAGCACTGGGAACCGCAGTGCATCAACCGCCAGAGCCCGGAAACCTGGCAGAAAATGGGGGGGCAAACCTATAGGGAAACAGTGGTGGAAAAGGCCTTGGACATCCTGGCCTCCCACCAACCGGACCGCCTGACCGACGAAGAAATCAAGCGGCTCGACGCCATCATCGAAAAATCAGCAGACAGGCTGGAGGGAGAACAACTTTCCGTCTAAGTGAACCCCAATGAGTTAATTATCGTAAACTTCTGCGTTCTCAGCGTCTCTGTGGTGAATATGGCTTAACTGAAAAACCCAATCCGGATGAACCGGAAATTCTAATATCGAATATTAAAATACTAAACAATTTCAAATGATCCAATACCAAACACATAAACGGTAATAGGGCCAAACGCTATGCGCAAATTGTACAGCTGTTACGTTTTGCATAT
>JBDLJD010000051.1:0-26024 GCA_039714495.1 Thermodesulfobacteriota bacterium | reverse complement strand
TGATCGATGCCGCCGGGGAAGAATCCGCGGTGTGGGATCAAATTCGGATGGCTTTGGCGGAAGCGTTTAAGGTGTAGGCTATATTGGTAAGGAGTAAGTAGTAGGCAGTAGGGAGAAAACAGAACCCAATATCCAATATTGATGGGTTCGCAAAAAGTCTTAAAACGTCCTTTGACGTCATTCCCGCGAAGGCGGGAATCCAGTAATTTCAACTTTTAATCAGGACTTGACCGAATGAGTCATCAGTGGGCGGTGGCTCGGCAGGGCTGATGCCCTGGACGACATGCCCATACATCAAATCAACAAGGTACTTCAGTCTTCAGCCTGGTAACACATTATGAGCGATAACATACTGGATAAAATAGGTAATACGCCTCTGGTGGAGATCAAGCGTCTCAACCCGAACCCGGATGTGACCATGCTGGCGAAGTTGGAGTATATGAATCCGGGCGGATCCATCAAAGACCGGGCGGCCCTCTATATGATCGAGGCCGGAGAGAAATCGGGAGAGCTGACCCGTGACAAAACAGTTATCGAGGCCACCAGCGGCAATACAGGGATCGGCCTGGCCATGGTGTGTGCGGTGAAAGGTTACCGGCTGCTTCTGGCCATGTCGGAATCCGCCAGCGCCGAACGGCAGATGATTCTGAGGGCGAGGGGAGCGGAAATCCTCCTGACACCCGGGCATTTAAGCACCGACGGCGCCATCGAAGAGGTTTACCGCCTGGTTCGGGAAAATCCAGACATCTATTTTATGACGGATCAGTTCAACAATGCAGCCAACTGGCAGGCCCACTATCACGGCACGGCTCCGGAGATATGGGAGCAGACCGGCGGCAGTGTGGACAAGGTAGTGGCCACGCTGGGCACAAGCGGGACACTCATGGGCCTTTCCCGCCGCATGCAGGCGTATGATCCCGCTGTCCAGATTATCGGCGTAGAGCCTTACCTGGGTCACAAGATTCAGGGTCTCAAGAATATGAAAGAGTCCTATCACCCTGAAATATTTGATAAAACAATACTGCACAAAATTGTCAATATTGAGGACGAACCCGCCTTCGAGATGGCAAGGCAATTGGCCATGGAAGAGGGCATATTCGTGGGGATGAGCAGCGGCGCCGCCATGGTGGCCGCCCTGAAAGAAGCCGCCCAAATGACCTCCGGCACCATCGTTGCCATTTTGCCCGACAGCGGAGAACGCTATCTCAGCACATCTCTTTTTACCGTCAGTGAGAAAATCGACCTGCGGCTGTTCAACACCCTCAGCCGCAGCAAAGAGCCCTTCGAGCCACAGGTGACGGGAAAGGTTTCCATGTATTCCTGCGGCCTGACCGCCTATGCCCGGATACACCTGGGGGAATGCCGGCGCTTTGTCTTTTCAGATCTGTTGAGCCGTTATCTGTCGTTCCGGGGGTATGATGTGAAACACGTCATGAACATCACCGACCTGGACGACAAGACCATCGAAGGCTCGGAACAGGCGGGTATGGAACTGGCCGAATTCACCGGGGGGCACATAGGCCGTTTTCAGGAGGACCTGAAATATTTGGGTGTGCGCCCGGCGGACAATTACCCCCGGGCCAGTGAACATACCGGCGAAATGGTGTCCCTGGTGCGCAGGCTGGTTAACAAGGGGTATGCCTACGAGAAATTACGGTCCATCTATTTCGATATTTCCAAGTTTGCGGCATACGGTCAGCTTTCAGGGATCGATCTGAATAAAATCAGACTCGGCGCCACCGTGGATCTGGATGAATATGAGAAGGACAATCCCAGGGATTTTACGCTGCTGAAACGATCCAAACTGTCCGAGCTGAAGCGGGGCATCTTCGTGCAGACCGACTGGGGCAACGTCCGTCCCTCATGGCACATCCAGTGTGCGGCCATGGCCATGGCCCACCTGGGGGAAAGCTATGATATTCACACCGCCGGTCGGGAGCTGATGTTTCCGCACCACGAAAACGAGATCGCCATTGCCGGTTCATTGACAGGAAAACCGCTTGCCAGGTACTGGGTTCACTGTGACAGGGTTCTGGTGGACAACAAGAAGATGGAAGACAAAGGCAGCGATTTGTCCATCGAGCACCTGATGGAGGCAGGGTATACCGGGCGGGAGATACGCTATTGGCTCATAACGGCCCACTACCGTAAACCAGTACACTACTCTCTGTCCAGGCTTGAAAACGCCAGGCGGGCATTGAAGCGCATCGATGCGTGTGTCAACAGACTTAAGGGGGTGAGCGGAGGTGAGACCGGTGCTGAAGTGGATCAGCTTGTATACGATATCAAGCAGGGGTTCGTGGGCGCCATGGATGATGACCTCAACACCTCGGCGGCCATTGCCAGCATCTTCAAGCAGATCAAGATAATCAACAAACTGATTGCAGAAGGGAAGATCGACGCGTCCGGAGCCGCCCGGGTTCTGGAAATCTTCAGAAGTATCGACACGGTTCTGAATTTCTTCGAACTCGGCGACATAAGCCGCGACAAAGGTGTTGCCAAACTGATAGAGGAAAGGGAATCGGCAAGGCGTGACGGTGATTGGCAGCGTGCCGACAGCATCCGGAAGGAGTTGACCCGGCGCGGTGTTGTGGTTCAAGACGGCAAAATTGACCCCGATGCAGACAAAGCGAGCGGGAGGGAGTGATGCAGCCACTGTTTTTTCCGTTTACAAGTGTAGACCATTGTTTGATGGATGCCGCGAGTGGATTTTTGGAGAAGATGACTGTCTACCAGGTGTCGGCGGCAGCCATACCGGAAAGAATGAAAGCGTGGCAGGATAATCAGCAACTGGACATCCGCCTGCCCCTCAAACACCACGAAAAGGCGATTGCCTCCCTTCTGAGGGAATACAGGGCCTGGGCCCAGCAGCACCAGGGGGGCGACCTTTCATTTTTCAAGACCCAGGGGGGGCATATTCCCTTTTTTGACGATTCGTCGGTGGCACAGATCCGCAAGGAGATTAAGGCCGGAGGAGAAGAGACAAGCGCGACCAGGGTAAAAAATACGCCAGATCTCTACCCGGGGGTATTCCTTCAAATGGCCCAGGATCTGGATGAGCAAAGCCGGGAAATTGCCGGAGATCTGGAATCTCAAGCTGCGCAGGAACGGGAATTGATGAAAAACCTCAAAGGGGATGCGGTGGACGATATGCCCGGCGGTTTGGGGGCTGGTATGCCTTCCGGGGATGAAGAAGCGTACATGATTCCCGAACGGATGACGGCCTGGGCGCGTATCGCGCTTGCCGACGATTTGGCGCCGTCCATGCTGATTACATCCCAGCCTGCTGTCATCGACGACCTTGCGGAACGGATCCTTGAGGGGTCTAAGGAAATGTTGTTTCTGCGAACCCTGACATCACCGGCCGGCAATCCCGGGCGCGTTTCCCAATGCAGGGAGGCTTTGTCCGCCTTTTTAGGAGATATGCGTACCCAGGCCTGGGATGGGGAAAAAGAGTGGCTGCACTTTGACCGGGACTGGAAATCGACAGCCACGGGTGCCCGCCTGTCCCTTTATGTCATTCCCGGCATGACGCCGCGCGCGCTGCTTGAGGGGTATGTGGCGTCAGATGGTCCGGATGCTCCTGCGGGGAAAGCGGACGGAAGTGATGCCCGTAATACAGTAGTGGGTTTTCTTGAGCCTTAAAAAAGAACAAGAAGGCTTGACTCGCAAATTTAATTGGTATAATGGCATTTTTCATGTCGAAGACATGGCGGTATTGATAACCGTATTATCATTTATATGAAAGGAGATGAATAAGATGGCGTTTATTCCTACAGTTGAAGAAGAAAAATGCGTAGGCTGCGAAGAATGCGTAGATGTGTGTCCGGTGGAAGTATTTGAAATGGAAAACGAAAAATCCGTGCCCGTAAATGCAGAAGAGTGCTTGGGCTGTGAAAGCTGTGTAGAGGTTTGCGAAGAAGGTGCAATTACCGTCGAAGAAACCTAAACCGGCTGATTTAAAAACAAAAAGCGCTTCCACCCATGTGGAAGCGCTTTTTGTTTTTATGGATTTTCGGCGGCAATGCGCTGGAAATCCGGAATGGAATCTAGAAAAAGGTCGAAAAACTGGGGGTCAAAATGGCTGCCGCGTGATTGGCGCATGTTTTCAAGGACCTTTTCCACAGGGCATGCCTTGCGGTATACCCGGTCCTGGCTCAGGGCGTCATAAACGTCTACCAGGGCCACGATACGGGCTGCCACGGGGATGTCTTCACCCTGCAGGTTTTCGGGATACCCCCCGCCAATCCAGCGTTCATGATGATAAAGGGCAATTTCATGGGCCATCTGCAGCATGGGGAATTCCGAATCGCCGAGAATTTGTCCACCGGTGGTGGTATGGGATTTGATGATTTCAAACTCATCGGTGGTGAGGGGCCCCTCTTTTTGTAGAATAGCATCCGGCACGCCTATTTTGCCGATATCGTGCATGGGCGCTGCCAGTCGAATGTCTTCAACCTCTTCCCGGGTCCAGCCGGCTGCCTCGGCCAGGTGGGCGCTGAACAGGCCGATGCGCCTGACGTGTCCCCCGGTTTCTTCATCCCTCGATTCCAGAGCGGTCAGCAGCCGGATGATGGTTTCTTCCTGGGTTTTGCGAATGAGGCGAGTCTGCATGCGCACGATTTTTTCCAACCCCTTACCATATTCCCTCAGGGTTCTTTCCAGCCTCACTGTACGTTCACCCACCGACAGACGCGCGCGCAGCTCATCGGGCTCAAAAGGCTTGACCACATAGTCGTCCACACCGACTTCCGATAAGCCTTTGACGACATCTTCCTTTTCTCCTCTACTGGTCAGAAGGATCGTGTAGACATAGGGTTTGTCGCTGCCGCCACTGCGGATACGCCGCACCAGGTCCATACCGTCCATTTCCGGCATCATCCAGTCGGTGATGACCAGTTCCACATCCTGGGCAAGGAATTTTTCCAGGGCATCGGCGCCGTTCACGGCCGTGATGACGTGGTGATCCCATTTTTCCAGGAAGTGCTGCAACCTGCGAAGGGTAATGGCATCATCTTCGGCGATAAGTATGTTCAATTTGGTTTCTCCTGGGACATGTTTGCAAACATCTCTTCCAGTCTGACAAGCTCATCGGCAAGAGCGTCAAAGGTCGTTTCCGCATTTTCAAAGGTTGCACCGCGGCCCAGTTTTTCCAGGGCAAACGCTTTTTCGACGGATGCTTCCACCTTAAAATTCCCCAGCATGCCTTTGAGGGCATGGGCCGTGTGTTCAAGTTTGGATGAATCCTGTTGGGCGATGGCCTGTTTTATATCCGTCATCATCTGAGGGTAATCAGCCACAAACATGTCCACGACTTCCAGGAAAAATTCCCAGTCATCGTCAAAAGCCTTTAGGAGCGCTTCCCTGTCAAATAGCGGCGTGTTAATAGCTGTTTGTGGTTCCTCCGGTATGCTCACGGTATCACTTCCTTGGTGTTGGCCCACGAGGGTATTGATGGTGTTGAAAAGGGTTTCCGATGAAATCGGTTTGGGCACGTAATCATCCATGCCTGCCTCCAGGCAGCGCTCCCGGTCGCCTTTCATGGCGTGGGCGGTCATGGCGATGATAGGGACGTGCCTTTCGGTTGTAGATTCCATTTCTCTTATTTTTTCAGTTGCTTCAAAACCATCCATTTCAGGCATTTGCACATCCATCAGCACGATGTCGAAATGATTCTGTGAAACCGCCGACACGGCTGCCTGACCGTTTTCAACGATGGTGGCCTTGTGGCCCCAGCGGTCGAGCAGGCGCCGGATGAATTTCTGGTTGAACAGGGTGTCTTCGGCCACCAGAATATTCAGGGCAGCCATCCGGGTGCTGGCCGTCTTAAGGGGGGTTGAGTCGGATGGCTTCTCCAAATCGCTGCCCGCATCGACAGCCCCGATAATGGCGTCGAGCAGGTCTGACGGCCGGACCGGCTTGGTGACGATTCCTTTTACGTTCAGATCATTGAGGTCCACCTGGCTTCTATTCCTGAGGGATGTCAGCATCATCAGGATTCTGCAGTTTATCTCCTGCTTGGTTTTTATCCACCGAACCAGTGAAAAGCCATCGGCCACCGGCATGTCAGAATCCACCATGATCAGGTCGAAGGCGTTCCCTGAGGCCGCTGCCTGTGTCAGCATTTCCTGGGCCTGGGCCATGGAGGTGGTGCCTTCGGCTTTCATCTGCCAACCCTCGAGCATTTCCAGCAGGATGCCCAGGCTGCTCTCATTGTCATCCACCACCAGTGTTTTGAAGACGCTTAGATCTATGTCCGGTTGGAAAAGGGTGGGCTCCTGACCCGGTTGGGCCGGAGCTGAGAAACAGGAGATAAACCGGAAAGAACTCCCGGGCATGGACCTGTTGAAATCCCGGTCCCCGGGACTTGTCACCGGGCTTTTGACCCGTATGCGTCCTCCCATCAGCCCCACCAGCTGGCTGGAAACGGCCAGGCCGAGGCCGGTGCCGCCGAAACGCCGTGTGGTGCTGCCGTCTGCCTGTGCAAAGGAGCCGAAGATGCTCTCGTGTTTTTCCGGAGGGATGCCGATGCCCGTATCAGTTACGGAGATCAAAAGGTCACAACCGGCTGACTCTATTTTTTCCGGCTCCACGGACAGAATAATCTCACCCGATTCCGTAAATTTAATGGCATTTCCCACCAGGTTCAGAATGACCTGACGCAGTCGAACCGGGTCTCCCACAACGGTTTCAGGGACATCGCGGGCCACCCGGTAAGCCAGTTCGAGCTCCTTTTCATGGGCCTTGGCGGCCACGATTCTCAAGGATTCGCCCAGGAAGTCCCTCAAGTTAAAGGGAACTTCCTCCAGCTCCAGTTTTCCGGCCTCTATCTTTGAAAAGTCCAGGATGTCATTGATCAACGAAAGCAGGGAATAGGCAGCCGCAATAACCACATCCAGGTCTTCGCGCTGTTCGGGTTTGAGTTCCGTCTCCAGCATGAGTTCGATAAGACCGATGATCGAATTCAGGGGCGTGCGTATTTCATGGCTCATATTGGCCAGGAATTCGCTTTTGGAGCGGCTGGCGGCTTCGGCGGTCTTTTTCTCCTGGTATAGCGCTTCGGCCCGCTTTCTCCGGGTGACATCCCGCAGCATCCCCCTGAAACCAGCGGGCCGGCCGGTTGAGCCCTGAATGATGGAGATGGCGGTCTCGAAGTGGCGCTGGGTTCCGTCCTTTGCGGTGACTGACCATTCCAGTTCGTTGGAATGGGAGGAATTCTGGCTCAGAGCAGCGAATTTATCGATGAATTTCGAGGCGATGTCCTGCTGAAGCAGAGATTGGATGGGATTGCCGATCATCTTATTTTTGGGTCGGCCAGAGATGGCGGCCAGGGACTCGTTGCAGAATGTCAGCACTCCATCGGTGTCAATTTCATAATAGCCGTCTTCTATGCTCTCAATGATCGTACGATACTTGGCTTCACTGGCCCGCATGGCTGCTTCGGCAACCCGGCGCTGGTTGATGGTGTACTGGGCATGTGACCCGAAGATGGCGAAAAAGCTCATCACCAGCATGCGCACGAGAAGGTCGTTGAACTCAGGGCCGTAAAGGCGTTGAACAAAAGATACATCATCGGCGAGCATGACGTGGACCAGGGCCTCCAGCATCCAGTAGAGAACGGCCAGACCGAACCCGAAGAGGGCCATGTGATCCATCAGATTGAATTGTTTCTTGAAGGTTGCTTTCATTGTGTATCATCGCTATATGACAAAATATGTAAAACCACAAGAATATTATTACCCCATCAGACCCCTACGGGTTGTTGTCCGGAGCCGGTCTACAACATATATATTGCGTTCAACCGGAAACTGTGTTATTTTCAAAATTTATGAAACAGTACGTAATTGACGAGATCAGGGTGGCTGATCACGAAAAAATAAAGGCCTATCTGGATGCTGATTTCGGCCCCGCGGAAATGGGGGGCATTTACTGGGTTCCCGTTGCCACGGAAATGCTGAGCGAGGTGCAGAACGCCCACAAAACATGCTGGCCATTCTTTTTTGCCCTGGATCTCGAACCGGAGCGCCTGACCTGCGAACTGCTGATCCGGACCAGGGGTCGCATGCGGTGCGATTGTATCCATTATGCAACGGAGTCCCAACGAAACTGGCTGATCGGCGTGGTGGATGCCGTGTTCGAGAAATTGGAGATACACACCTGATGCAGATGCTGCGTAATGTGATGTATACGGCCGTCATCGCCGTCTGGGTCTTGTTGGGTACCATTGTCCTGGGGACCACTACCATCGTAACGGCGTTTTTCAGCCAAAAAGGCAATGGACCGCATCTTGTCGCCAGGGCATGGGCCCGATCCATTCTGTGGGTGTCGCGGGTCAAGGTCGAAATAAAAGGCCTGGATAATCTGCCGCTTGACGCGCCCTGCATCCTGATGCCCATCCATCAGAGCAATTTCGACATTCCTGTCCTCCTGGGACGGCTACCCATCCAATTCAGATGGCTGGCCAAGGCAGAGTTGTTCAAGATACCCATCTTCGGCAGAGGCATGCGGGGATGCGGCTATATCAGCATCGACCGTTCCAACCGCAAATCCGCTTTCAAGAGCCTTTCCGACGCCGCCCAAAGGATACGGGACGGCGCCTCGGTACTCATATTTCCGGAAGGGACACGCAGCCGGGATGGAGAGATCGGCCCTTTTAAGAAAGGGGGCTTTGTCCTGACTGTTGACGCCGGCGTCCCCATCGTTCCCATCATCATTTACGGGACCCGCACCGTCATGCCCAAAGGCAGACTGCTTCTAAAACCGGGCGATGCCTACATGGAGATACTGCCGCCGGTATTGTCGTCCGGATATACGCGCAAAACAAAGGACCTGTTGATGAAGGAAGTGCGCGATATCCTCTTGGAGGCCTTCGATCGCGTCAGGGAAACAACGTCATGACCTTGAAGATCATACCGCTGGGCGGTTTGGGAGAAATCGGCCTGAACATGATGGTCTATGAATGCGGTGGCACCATCGTCATCGTGGATGCCGGGTTGATGTTTCCGGAAGACTACATGCTGGGTGTGGACTATGTGATTCCGGATATGACCTATATTCGTAAAAACAGGTCCCGTGTGGCGGGGATCGTCCTGACGCACGGTCACGAGGACCACATAGGGGGCTTGCCTTTTTTGCTCAAGGAGATCAATGTTCCGGTGTATGGCACGGCCTTCACCTTGGAACTGGTACGCCACAAACTGGAGGAGCACAACCTTATCGAATCGGTGGCCCTGCACCAGATATCCCCCCGGGACAGACTGAGGATCGGGCCGTTCGAAATAGAATTCATCCGGGTCTGCCACAGTGTTGTCGACGGCGTCGGCCTGACCATCCGTACACCTGTGGGCCTGGTTGTCCATACCGGAGATTTCAAGATCGACCACACGGCCGCAAATGAAATGAAGACCGATGTCAACGGTTTTGCCCAATGCGGTGAGGAGGGGGTTTTGGCCCTGCTTTCCGATTCCACCAACGTGGAAAAGGAGGGGTACACGATCTCCAGCGATGATATCGGAAGGACCCTTTCCGGGGTGACTGCCGGCCGCAAGGGCCGGATTATTGTGGCGCTGTTTGCATCCAATATCAATCGCATTCAGAAGATCATCGACATCGCGGAAAAGCAGCAGCGTAAAATCGTGTTCAACGGCCGCAGCATAGAGTTGAGCGTCAGGATCGCCAAAGAGCTGGGTTATCTCAATATCAGGGATGATATGGAGATTGACGTGGCATCCTTGGACGAATACCAGGATGAAGAGGTCGTCATGGTCATGACCGGGAGCCAGGGGGAGCCCATGTCCGCTCTGGCCCGCATGTCAGCCGGCAGCCACAAGCAGATCAAAATAAAAAAGGACGACACGGTCATCCTTTCGTCTAAGTTCATCCCCGGCAACGAAAAAGCCATTGCCAATATCATCAACAATCTGTACCGCCGGGGCGCAGACGTCATCTATGAAAAAATTTCCGCCATTCATGTTTCAGGGCATGCGTTTCAGGAAGAGCTGAAGCTGATGATTAACCTCACCAAACCGAAATATTTCATTCCCATTCACGGTGAGTATCGGCATCTTACGCTTCACGGACGCCTGGCCCGGAAGGCGGGTATCCCGCAAGACAACGTCATTGTTGCCCAGAACGGGCAAATTATCCGTTTTGACAAGCAGACGGCCACGCTCCAATCGGAGGTGGAAACCGGTCGGCTGCTGGTAGACGGCAAGGGGATCGGCGATGTGGGGCGCAGCGTGCTGAAGGAGCGCCGTATTCTCTCGGAAGACGGCCTGGTGGTGGTCAACATGGCCTTTGACGAGGAAACCGGCATCATCGTCTATGGGCCGGAGATTGTATCCCGCGGGTTTGTATTTGAAACGGAAACCGGACACCTCTTGAGAGATGCCGAATGCGTCATTCTGGAGGTGGTGGAGGATCTGCCACCGGAAACCGGGAACCGTGTGGGCGAGATCCGCAAAAAAGTCCAGACTGCCCTGCGGCAGTACTTTTTTTACACCATCAAACGCCGACCCGTGATATTGCCATTCATACTAGAAGTCTAATACCTGAATCTTGCATGGAATTTGATGCGCTTTTAGTAAAGCTTGTATTAAAATAAATTATAGGAGCATGGTACGAATAAAGGACGCCTGTATACGTTTAGTAAAATGAAGTATTATGGTCTAAGGGGTACATAATTTATTTTATGCGAAAAGAAATCATCGGCATCATTCTTTTTTTTCTGGTCATTTTCACCCTGATCAGCCTGCTGTCCTACAGCCCGCACGACCCGTCCATCAACAATGCCAGGGCTACAGGAGAGATCCACAACCTGTTCGGTATTTTCGGTGCGCATGTGTCCGGCGCCCTTATCGCCCTGTTCGGCCTCGGCGCCTTCTGGCTACCCATCCTTCTATTGCTGTTGAGTGTGCAGTTTTTCGGGAAAACCCCTGACGGCGTCATCTACCAGAGGATTGCAGGAGGCCTGATTCTGGTCATTACCACGGGAAGCCTGATTTCTTTTTACAGCAATCATTTGGCTATATTCGGCAGCCGTTTTTCATCCGGCGGCATCGTGGGCATCCCCCTCAAATCGTTCCTGGAAGCATACACCAACACCTCGGGCGGCCTCATTATCCTGCTGCTGCTGTGGTTGATCGGCTTCATTCTGACGACCGGCTTTTCCCTGGTCCGTTTTTACCGGCGTTCTCAGGCCCTGGGGGCCCGGTTCGGGGAGCGGCTGAAAACCCTGAATATCAAGTATCGGGAACGCAGGGAAAAGAACCGCAAACGCCACAAAGCCATCAAGGCTAAAAAGGTGCGCCAGCAACAGAAGGTCACCATCAAGGCCGTGAAGCCGAAGCCCATCAAGAAAGTGCCGGCGCCCAAGCAGGAAGTGTTCGAGTTCATGCAGGACAACTCAGGCTTCAAGCTGCCATCCATTAATTTGCTGGAAGATCCCGAAGAGGGAACTGTCGTGGCGGACAAGGAAAACCTGGAGATGCAGTCCCAGCTTTTGGAAAAGAAGCTGAACGACTTCGGCGTGAACGGCAAAGTTGTCACCGTCACTCCGGGGCCCGTTATTACAACCTTTGAATATGAACCCGCCCCAGGGGTAAAGATCAACAAGATTGTCAACCTGGCCGACGACCTCTCTTTGACGCTGCGGGCCACAAGCATCCGGATCGTGGCGCCCATTCCGGGGAAGGCGGTTATCGGCATTGAAATCCCCAACGCCGAGAGAGAGGCGGTCCGCTTCAAGGAAATCGTCACCGCCGACACCTTTCAGACGTCCAAGTCGCCGTTGACCCTCTGCCTGGGCAAGGACATAGTGGGCGAACCCGTGGTATCCACCATGGACAAGATGCCGCACCTTTTGATTGCGGGCGCCACCGGCGCCGGGAAAAGCGTGGCCCTGAACACCATGATCAGCAGCTTTCTGTACAAATCCACGCCGGACCAGGTAAAGTTGATAATGGTAGACCCCAAGCGGATCGAACTGTCCATGTATGACGGCATCCCCCATCTGATCACACCGGTGGTGACCCAGGCCAAAAAGGCCACCAATGCCCTCTACTGGGCTGTGAAAGAGATGGAGCATCGTTACGAGCTGCTGTCGGAAATGAAAACCCGCAACATTTCCCAGTACAATAAAAAGGTGGAAA
The DNA here is from genome assembly GCA_039714495.1 of Thermodesulfobacteriota bacterium. GTDB lineage: Bacteria > Desulfobacterota > Desulfobacteria > Desulfobacterales > B30-G6 > JAJDNW01. The sequence continues at coordinate 13,875 of JBDLJD010000051.1, read as the reverse complement.
AGGCCAAACCCGAAGAAGGGCAGGAACCCCCGAAAAAGCTGCCCTATATTGTCATCATTATCGACGAACTCGCCGATTTGATGATGGTCGCCTCACGGGAGGTGGAAGTGGCCCTGACACGTCTGGCGCAAATGGCCAGGGCGGCGGGCATCCACCTGGTGATAGCGACCCAACGGCCCTCTGTGGACGTTCTCACCGGCATTATCAAGGCCAATTTTCCCACGCGCTTGACCTTTCAGGTTTCTTCCAAGACCGATTCTCGTACCATAATCGACGCCAACGGCGCGGAAAGCCTTCTGGGGAACGGTGACATGCTGTTTCTGCCGCCCGGTGCAGCCAAACTGCAGCGCATCCACGGAGCCTATATATCCGAGGCAGAGGTCACCAGGATAACGGAATTTCTGCGGGCCCAGCGGCCCCCGGAATATGATGAGGCGGTTACCGAGGCGCCCAAAGAAGAAAAGGCCGAAGAGGGCGAGATCGAATACGATGAACGCTATGACGACGCTGTGGCGCTGGTTACCAAAAGCGGTCAGGCGTCCATATCCATGGTCCAGCGCCATCTCAGAATCGGATATAACCGGGCCGCTCGCATCATTGAAACCATGGAGCAGGAAGGGATCGTGGGGCCATCGGACGGTGCCAAACCGCGTGAAGTGCTGGTAAGAGGATACGACGATATGTAAATGTGGAATTTAAAAAAGGGTTCCAGGTTACGGGTTGGCTTGTGGCTGAATACTGTCATTAATAATTAATAGTTAACAATTAATTATTAATGGGTTAAACGGTTTGAATTGTTATTTCTATGGAAGTTGATTTTTCCAATGTAGTAAAAAATATTAAGGGTTTCCTGGACGAGGAAGAGGGCCGGGCTTTGTACGATGCGGCCCTGGAAGTGAGCAGTAAGGGCCCCTGCCTTGAGATCGGCAGTTATTGCGGGAAGTCTGCGGTTTACCTTGGTCTGGCCTGCAAAAAGGCGGGTGGTGTACTGTATTCCATCGATCACCACCAGGGATCGGAGGAGCAGCAGCCCGGGGAGGAGTACTTCGATCCCGATCTGTTCGACTATCGTAATTTTGCCGTGGACACCTTCGGCGCCTTCAGGCGAACGCTGGCAATGGCGGATCTCGATCAGACCGTTATCCCGGTGGTGAGCCGTTCCGAAACGGTTGCCGCCAACTGGGCTACGCCGTTGTCTCTGGTGTTCATCGACGGCGGGCATGCCCTGGAGACGGTGACTGCCGACTACCATGTCTGGGCACCGCACCTGCAACCCGGCGGCTGCCTTTTGATCCATGATATCTTCGAAGATCCTGCCAAGGGAGGACAGGCACCCTACCAGGTGTATAGAATGGCTCTTGAATCGGGTGACTACACTCCGGAACCCCGGGTGAAAACCCTCGGCATACTTCGCAGGAAATAGAGTGGTTATTAGAGATATTCCGTTTCAGCATTTGGGTCGCTATTTTAATAAATGCTAAAAATGGCCTTACAAGAAATACGATGGCGTTTAATGGCTCATCAATTTTGATGAGCCATTAAACGCCATCGTATTTCATAAAGTAGAGCACCAGGCTCTTGCCGAAAAGAGGGTTGCCCAGGCGGTCCAGGAGACGGGTCAGCTTTGGTTTCTGCATGATGTCCCAGGTGAGGAAGCGTTTGTAAAGGTTGACCGGGGGGGAATCCTCCCGGGTGGGGCCCACCAGACATTTCAGCCACCAGTAGGGTGCATGCAGGCTGTGGGCGTAGTGGGAGCCGGTTAACCGAAGCCCGAGGCTTTCGAACAGGGAAACGAGCCTTTCCTTTCGGTAGATACGAATGTGCCCCTGGTTGACCAGGTGGTATTCATCGGAAAGCTTCCAGCAAACCCATTCGGGAAAATACCGCGGAACGGAGATGACCATGGGATGTCCCGGCTTCAACACCCTGAAGAGCTCTACGGCGGCAGCCTTTTCGTCATGAATGTGTTCCATGACTTCAGAGCATATCACCATGTCGAAGGCATGCCGTGCAAAGGGCAGGGCGGTGATGTCGGCGACGTTCAGGCCCCACGCCCCATGACCGTGTTCGCCCAACCGATCATGAAACAACAGCCTGTCCCGGGCTTCGCCCAAGTCCTTTAAGCTGAGATCCGTCCCAATGGCAACGGTTTTTGGTTGTTGATAGGCTGCGGCTACATGTCTGCCCGACCCGCAGCCGATATCCAGCACCTTCTGGCCTGGTTTGAGCCCGGCCCTTTTAAAGTCGACGGTAATCATGAATAACCTCCCGGTAAGCCTTAACCGTTCTTTCCGCCGCCCTTTTCCAGGTGAAATGCGCATGTATGCGACGGTATCCCTTCCGGCCCAGCGCGGAAGCCTTGTCCGCATCCCCCAGAAGGTCGAGGATAGCCGCTGTGAGGGCATGGGGGTCGCCCGGCGGTACCAGGACGCCTGCATCCCCGACGACTTCCGGCAGGGCTCCGCCCGTGGTGCTAACCACCGGGACGCCGCAGGCCATGGCCTCCCCTGCGGGAAGACCGAACCCTTCGTATAGTGAAGGAACCACTGCCACCGATGCCCTGGCATATTGCCGGACAAAGTTGTCATGATCGATTCGCCCTGTGAATTGCACCAAATGGCCTATGCCCAGCGTACGGATTAAATTTTCGATACCGCCGTTCTTCTTGGGGGTGCCGATGACCACCAGCTTTACGGGCTGTCGGGCCGCGATACGGGCAACGGCATGCAGCAGGTGGTAAAGTCCTTTCAGGGGGATATCCGCACTGTTGGTAACGATCAGCCGGTTTGGTTCACGCTGGATTTCCGGAATCGGGTAAAACAGGTCGGTGCTGATGCCGTTGGGCACCACACGGAATTTTCCCGCGGGAATGCGGAAATCCTCGGCAATATCTTGTTTGGCACATTCTGAAACAGTGACAATGCAGGGAAGGGTTCGCGAAACCACCTTCTGCATCCTCAAAAAAGAATGCCACCGCAGATGTTTGATTTTTTTCCAGAAAGCGGAAACGCTCTTTACAGCAAGCTGGCGGTCGACGGTTATGGGATGGTGTATGGTTGCCAGGGTGGGCATGATTCTGTTTACGGCCCAGATGCCGTAAGATAGGCTCTGGTTGTCATGCACCACATCGAAGCGGTGGCGGGCGTTGCGCAGAACATGATAGGCCCTGAGGCCGAACGTGAATGGCTCGGGAAACCCCATGGTGGATACGCCGATCCATTCGAGCAGATTGACAGGGTCTGAAAGTTCTTTCAGGGTGGGTATCCTGAAAGGGTCTTGCGGGTTGTACAAATCGAGGCCCGGAATATGCTGAATCGGTATGTCAGCGGGGAGTTGAGGATCGGGTGGCCCGGAGATGACATGTACCCGGTGTCCCAGGTCGGTCAGCGCCCTGGCCAGGTTTTTCAGGTATACGCCCTGGCCGCCGCTGTGCGGATTGCTCCGGTAGCTCACGAGACAGATGTTTAGATGTTTATTATTTTTCATGCAAAAGACTCTGATGAATGTCGTTAAATACAAGTAAACGCCTATGTTTCATGTTTGGTTGTGCTGGGTCAAGTATGAAAATTAAGTCTTGACCCCCAATTGCGGCTTACATAAATTGAATTTGGATTAATCTAAATTGTGGAACTGCTGAAGCAGCCGGCTGTAATGCGAGAGGGCAAAATAACGTGATGCAGGTATGGTGTTTCTTTGATATGAAACTTATTTCTAATACAGATCCATGGTATAAAGCGCTTGCGGGTATCAGGATCCATTTGTTGATTCCAGTGCTGGGATGTCTGGCATGCATGTCGCTCCTTTTTACCGCCCCTTTGGGGGCGGAACCTTCGCCTGCCGTCGAATACCTGATGCGCGAACCCGTATCCATGCTGGACTGGGGGCTTGCAAAAGTTGAGGAAGATCTCTTTCGCAAGCGTGGGGTGTTGACCAGGAATGAGGGGAACCTGTTCGAATTGGAGCCGACTATACGGGTAATCTATGCCTGGGAAGAAAACAGGATCCAAATTTTTTTGAATCTGACGATGCAGGCGGATGTGAAAAAAACACCCCAGCGCATGGCTGCGGCCCGGGAGCATGTGACATTCGTGATTGCTTACCTCAGGGGAGGGCTGACCATGCATCCCTATGATGCTTTTTTTCGGCACAAAGGCTTTAGGAGCAAGGAGAGCCCGGAAGGCCTGGGTGAGAACCTGGTGGAAATTACCGATTTACACCTTACGGTTCGCGACCACCAGCAGAACATCCTGAACCGTTGCCGAGCCCCGTTGTCGGGCACGGATATCATCTGGTCAATCATGGGTGGATCGTAAGGTGGCGCTTACCTGCGACAATATTGTCTATCGATACCCGGGGGCGTCCACAGAGGTGTTCAGCGGGCTTTCCTTTAGTATTGTCGAGCCCGGTTTCAACGCCCTGTTTGGCCCTTCCGGAGTGGGCAAGACCAGCCTGGCCAAGATCATCGTGGGAGAGATAGACGGCTCTTCAGGGGGCGTTAAGGCAGATGGCATGACCCGCCTTTTCTATTCCTACAATCTGGAACGTCTGCCGGACTGGTCCAGCGTAGGCAAACATCTTGACAGAATTGCCCCGGTTTCATCAGAGAGCCTCAGAGAAGCCCTGATTGAAGCGTTTGGCATGGCGGACTACCTGGGGCTGCGCTTTTCCCAGCTGTCCCTGGGGCAGCAGAACCGCATCAACCTGATGCGTTATCTCCTGCAGGAATTCGATCTGCTCATCATGGACGAGAGCCTGGCCAATGTGGATGAAAAGACCAGGGAAAGTATTATCCTCAACATCAAGGCGATGTTTCCGGACCGTCACTTCCTGTATATATCGCACAATGTTGTCGAGGTTTCCAAATTTTGCCGTGATATTGTGGTATTGAGGGACGCTCTCAAAAACCCGCAGACCGTCAGCCTTACAGGTATCGACATCCAAAACCACCAGACCCTGGACAAAGAGAGGCTGGAACAGACCATGCTGGAGATAATGAATGCTTCATAGACGTATCTACCAGTTTCTGATCATATTTCTGATGGGAATCGCCCTACTTTTTTTGGTCAAGTACCTTTTCGGGTTGTCCAACTACGTCATTCCTAGCCCCGTGGATTTGAAAACCACCTTGGGAATGGTATATAAAAGTTATGGCATGGATGTGGCCAGCACCCTTACGGTGGCGATTATCGGACAGGTGGCCTCTATTTTTCTGGCGTTGTTGGTGGGCATCCTGGGAAGACAGACCACCTGGTTTGGGTCGTTCATCAAAGTGGCGGCCTATAACGTGCAGGCCTATCCCATTGTGGCTATTGCGCCCATCATTTTTATTCTGTTCGGGGATGGTTTTTTTTCCAGGCTGTTGATTGCGGCGATGATATGCTATTTTCCCATTTTGCTGTCTGTGCTGGGGATCATGTCAGAGCCCGTGAAGGAGATCGAGCATTTCTACCGTGTTACCGGCAGGATGCGTTGGCAGCTGGAAGTCAAGATTCGCGCCTTTGAAAACCTCGGCAAATTGACTACCGTTATTTCGGGCAGCGCAACCCTGGCGATGGCGGGCACCATTGTGGCCGAATTCATTGCCGCCAACCAGGGCATTGGCTACAGCATACGCATCGCTCTTTACCAGAGCGACCTTTCCAAGATCCTGGTCGCCCTTTTCCTGATCGGCATTACCCTGGCTGTTTACCAGGGGTTGCTGGAAGTGGCCGGCAACATGATCAAAAAAGGATGGTCCCGGGGGTAGCCTTAAGGACAGAGAACAGAGCCACAGAAATTCAGAGGACAGAAGACAGAGGACGGAGCCACAGAGCCACAGTAGGGAGTAAGGCGTAAGCAGTAGGGAGAAAACCAGAGCCGAACGCATGTAGGGGCGAACCTGCGTGTTCGCCCGGAAGACAGAAGACGGAATACGATTGCCGTTTTTAATGGAGAGGTAACAAAATGAAAAAAAGATGGGTTTTCCTTTTGTTCGTTTTATTTTCGGTAGTCATTCCGATTTTAGGCAATTCCCTTTTTGCAGCTGAGAGCGGGGACGTACAGTTGACCTACCGCCTGAAATGGCTTTTCAATGCCAGTGTTCTGGGGGATCTTTATGCCAGGGAGATGGGGATTTTTGAGAAGGCCGGGCTCGACGTGACCATCAAGGAAGGCGGCCCGGAGCGCGATGCCATCCGGGAACTGGAGCTCGGGTACGCTGATTTCGGTGTGGCTTCGGCTGACCAGGTTATCCGGGCACGCGCCAAGGGGTCGCCCGTGGTGGTTCTGGCCCAACTCTTCCAGGTCAACCCCCTGCAGTGGATTTACAGAACCGACCTGTTCACCATTTCACGCGTCCAGGACCTCAAGGGGAAAATTGTGGGGGTCACTTTCGGGGGGAACGATGAGACCATCATGTGGACCCTTTTGGCCAGCGGAGGCATGTCCGAGCGCGATATAAACATCCACAGCGTCCGCTATGATTTGACGCCGTTTTATCGTGGTAAAGCGGACTTGTGGCCTGTATACGTCAACAGCCAGGGGCCGATTATAAGCCAGAAACTGAGTCAGGAAGGGGAAAGGGTGGCTTTTTTCAACCCCTCGGATTACGGTGTCAGGTTTGTGGCCAATTCAGTGGTGACTTCGGAGCGCATGGTTCGTGAAAACCCGGACATGGCCAGGCGGTTCGTGCGGGCACTGCTTAAGGGGTGGGAGGCCGGGTTTAACCCCGATAATTCAAAAGCCGCGCTTACGATGCTGGCCAGATTCGACAAGAACACGCCTCGCCCGATACTCGAAAAGCAGTTGGCAATGACCCGCGAGCTGGTCAAACCGTCCGCTGCAATATCCATCGGCGCCTTTGATGTAGGCGCCTGGAAGCAGACCGAAGCGATCATGCTGCAACAGAAACTGATCAAAACGCCGGTGAATGTTGATAAGGTGCTGATAATCTTTTAGTTTCGGAACGTTATTTTGCCAAATGCTATAATTGGACCCTGGATGTCGGGTATTGGATATCCCATTCCGGTTCAAGATGTGTGAGATTTTTGTTTGAAATCAAATTGTCGTAAACCTTTTTGGGAAAGCAAGCTCTTGGAGCAAATGACGCGCCAAGAGTGGGAAGCCCTGTGTGACGGCTGCGGCCGGTGCTGTCTGCAGAAACTGGAAGACCGGAAAACCGGTAAGGTTCAATACACCTGGGTTGCATGTTACCTTTTCGATACTGAAGCCTGCTGCTGTACGAACTATGCGGAGCGGATTCACCTGGTCAAGGGGTGTTCGGTGTTGACGCCCTCCCGGGTCAGAGAGTACCGCTGGCTTCCGAAAACATGCGCCTACAGGCTGGTTGCTGAAGGAAAGCAGCTTCATGACTGGCATCCGCTGGTTACCGGGGACAGGAATTCCGTACACATGGCCGGCATATCGGTGAAGGGCCGCGCCATTTCCGAAACGCATGTGCATCCTGACGATGTGGAGTACTTTGCCATGGAAGGACGGTTATAGGACCTGGACACTGCATATAAGAATAGCTACCGGGCACGGTGGGCCAGGCGCTGATTATGCACTATCAAGGTGTTTTGGGGGAATCCTAAATCCGAATATTGAAATAAATAATTACCTGTCTATGATTGAATTCACGAGGAGGTAGAGATGGATGATTGTATTTTCTGCAAAATTGTAAAAGGGGAAATACCCAGTTTCAAGGTGTATGAAGACGACCACGTCTATGCGTTTGCGGATATCAATCCCGTATCAGATGGGCATACCCTGATCATTCCCAAAGTCCACGCCGAAAATTTGGGAGAGATTGCAGAGGAGGATCTCATGGCTATCCACAGGGTTTCCCAGAAAATGTACCATGCCATGCAAAAGGCTCTGGGGGCTGACGGTGTTGCCCTGGTCCAGGCCAACGGCAAGGCGGTCAATCAGGTGGTGATGCACTATCATCTCCATTTGATCCCGCGTAAAAATAGCGAATCCAGATTAAGTGTAACCAGTTGGGAACTGGTGCCCGGCGACATGGATGCCATCAAAACGGCCAGTGAAAAGATTGCTGGGGCGCTATAGCCGTGATCTGGCACGGATAGCAAGAACCCAGAAGGCAGAGCCACAGAGGACGGAGCCACAGAAGCGGACGGGAGGCCAGTAAGCAGTAAGGAGTAGGGAGTAAGGAGAAATATAGAGAATAGAGGACAGAGAGCAGATGATCGGTCGGAAACTATGTGGGGCAGGCCTTGTGTCTGCTCGTTGTCTCAAGGTAAGAAGATCAGAAGGTGAGAACGCTGAACATCGCGGTATTTATCCCTGCTGATCCGTAATCCGAGTTCCGAATTCTGTTAGCTTTACCTGGACATTGATCATTCGTTATTGGATATTGATTATTTATCTGTTTTTGTGTTTTCGTGATTAATAAATTTGATGGACAAACTACTATTGAAGGAGAAATTATGCAGGAAATCAAGACGGTAGGTATTGTGGGGTTTGGCGTCATGGGGGCGGCCATCGGTCTGAATGCGGCGGCCGCGGGTTACAAGGTCGTGTTCAAGGAATTGAATGACGAACTGGTTGAAGCCATGTACGACAAGTGGGTGGTCAAATCCCTGGAAAAAAGGGTGGCCAAGGGGAAGATCACCCAGGCTGATATGGATGGCCTGACGTCCATGATCCAGGGGACCAGCAGCTATGACGATCTGACTGTGTGTGATCTGGTCATAGAGGCAGCCATCGAAAAAATGGATCTCAAGATTCAGATCTTCGAGGACCTTTCCGAAGCCTGCCGCCCGGACGCCATCCTGGTGAGCAATACCTCCACTTTTCTCATCGAGAAACTGATGGAAAAAGTCGATAACCAGGAACGTACGGCCGGTCTGCATTATTTTTTTCCTGCCAATATCAATCGCCTGGTGGAGGTCATACGACAGAAGCACACCAGCGACGCCACCTATGACGCTCTGATGGGTTTTGCTGCAAAGTGCCGCAAGGTTGCCATTACGGTCAAGGACTTTCCCGGTTTTGCCATCAACCCCGTTTTCATTTCAAGCTACATGGTGCTGGATTCATTCCTGGATGAAACCTTGAACGTCGCAACACTGGAGAGCATCTCCCAGGAAGCGCTCAATATCAAGTACGGCATTATGTGGGTGCAGAACGGATCCGGCCTCGGTACTTGCTACCATGCCGGGGTGTCCATGGTGGACTACCTCAAGAACGGCGATATAGGGTATCCGGGCGTGCCGGAAGTTCTAAAAGCACAATTTGAAAGCGGCAAACCGTGGAACCTGGGGGATGGCGAAGTCCTGCAGGATTCTGCTTCCCGCAAGGCGGTCAAAGACAGCCTCCTGGGCAACATATTCGCCATTTCAACCCATCTGATTGAAAAGGATGTGGTTTCGGTAAAGGATCTGGAATTGGGCATCTGCACGTCCCTGGCCTGGCCCCAGGGCCCTTTCAGCATGATGAATGCTCTGGGTATGGAAGAGAGCGCCCGCCTGGTGCGCCTGGCAGTTGAAAAAGGTTACTACAGCATGCCGCAGAAATTTGCAGGCGGGACGCCTGAACCTTGGGATATATAAATATAAAATTTCGGGACGAAATTTTATTATGGGGCAATTGGATTACTACAATGTGCTGGGGGTTGAACCCGGATCCAAAACGGAAAAGATAAAGACGGCCTATCGGGATCTGGCCTTCAAATATCATCCGGATAGAAACCAGGATAACCCGGCATCCGCCGAAAAAATGAAGCAGGTCAACGAGGCCTATGCCGTGCTGTCGGATGTTGAAAAGCGCCGGGCATACGATGCCTTAAGGGATCAGTACGGCAATGCAGCCCATGATCGTTTCCGGAAAACATACACGGAACAGGACATCTTCACCGGCTCCGACATACATCAAATTTTCGAAGAGATGGCCCGATCTTTTGGTTTCAGGGGATCTGACGAAGTGTTCCGGGAATTCTACGGCAAAGGCTTTCGTTCGTTCCAGTACCGCCGGCCGGGCCTGTTCGGCGGCGGCTTTTTCTTCTTTGGCCCGGGTGGCGGCATGAAGCGGGATGGACTCCCGTTGGGAAAGGGGCCGGTGGCTATGCTGGCGGGGCATATTTTCAAGAAGCTGGCCCAGGCAACAGCGCCCGACAAAGGGGGCGACCTCTATGAAACCATAACCCTGGATGTGGACACTGCTGAAAAGGGCGGGCCCTATGCTTTTTATCACAAAAGGGAGCAGAAGAAGCTGATCGTCAAGATACCGCCTGGTATTAAGAGCGGGCAGAAGATCCGTTTAACAGGGCAGGGGCGTCAGGGAAAAGGGGGCGGTCTGCCGGGAGATCTGTTTCTCAAAGTGCAGATCCGCAAACCGCTGCTGGATCGTCTGAAATCCTTGATTCAATAGTTCACTTTAGCACACTTCAGGCACTTGTACGTTATGGCATAGATACTTCCTATCGGGGAGGAAGAAGCGCTAAGCTCTCTCAGGGTATTTACACCTCACCGGTAATTTTCAACAGCAGTGCATTCTGCACATGCATCCGGTTTTCAGCTTCATCGAAAACGACTGATCCCTTGCCCTCCATGACCGCATCGGTCACTTCCAGTCCCCTTTCAGCCGGCAGGCAGTGCAGAAACAGCGCATTCTCCCCAGCGGCCGCCATGATGGATTCGTTGACCTGGAAGCCTTTAAAGTGCCGCAATCTTTCCTTTTTTTCATGTTTCTGGCCCATGGAAGCCCAGACATCGGTGTAGATGACATCCGCCCCTCTGGCAGCGGTTGCAGGATCGTGGCTTATGTCGATTCTGGAAAGACCGGCGTCCTTGGCTGTCTTGACCGTGCCGGCATCGGGCATGTATTTTTCCGGGCAGGCGCATATGAAATGAAAGGGCAGGCGTTGGGACAACCGCAGCCAGGAGTTTACGATGTTGTTGCCGTCACCGACATATACGACCTTCAGGTCTTCAAGATGACCACGGTGTTCCTGGACGGTGAGGATGTCTGCCATGATCTGGCAGGGATGGTTGTAGTCCGTCAGGGCATTGATGACCGGGACATCCGCATATTCCGCCAGTTCCAGAATGTGGTCGTGATCGAAAAGCCTGGCCATGATAATATCGTTGTAGCGGCTGATCACCCGGGCAATGTCTTTAACCGCTTCCCGCTTGCCGATGTCGATGTCTGAGGGGCCAAGGTAGACGGCATGCCCCCCCAGCCTGTAGAAGCCGGTTTCGAACGAAATGCGGGTCCTTGCGGATGGTTTGGTGAAGACCATGGCCATGCTGCGGTCCTTGAAGGGTTTATAATTCTCACCTGATTTCAGTTTGGCTTTGACCTCTTTGGCTACTTCCAGCGTTTCCAGAACTTCAGCGGGTGTAAAGTCGGTAATGTGCAGAAAATCGCGTTTCACTTTTTTCTCCCTTTCATTAGAAACAGTTAGTCTCAAGTGAAAATAAAATTCTTATCTCAAAGCCCGGGATATGAAACACAGTCCGTGCCTATACACGTTTCTAATGTATATGATTTTTTACAATATGGGCAACTTTGATAAAAATCGTGATGTCAGCCTTGAATACACTTTAGTTTCATTTACAGAACCTCTGGAGCAAAGTGTTGTTCACCAGGGCGCCCAAAATTGATTCAGTGACCGCCAGGGTATACGTTCTCATATTCCGGCGGTCCCTTTAGTCCATATACCCTCAGTGTTTGTTCGTCAAGCGGTCTGATCACCAGGTAGGACCATCCGGTGAAAAGATAACCATATGACTCACCCCGGGGGGCGTTTATCGAAAACAATCGGGGGAGGTAACCGGGTAAGTAGCTTTCCTGTATGGCTATGATGATGGAGGCTATGGTTTCAGGGTCACTTACCTCCTTCCACAGCATTCCTTCGGGGAGGATGTGTTTCCCATCATCTTTGGGGTCGAAAAGAACCCCGGACACAATATTTTCACTGTTGCCGTGATAATGGACCACATATCGATCTGTTTGCGCCAAAAGGTCGGCCAAGAGGTCATCGGTCTCATTACGGGGGAGCGATGATAGTTTGCCGTAGCCCGCACATGCCGAAATCATGAACAGAATCGGCAGCACAGCCAGGATAACACATTTAGACGGAACTTGTTTCATAATTCACATTCTCTTTAATTTCCTATTTTAAGCATTGTTGTCGCCTTTTTCAATGTTGGCGGAGCAATCCTATTGCGGTTGCAGGGCTTCCCGTTCTGCCGACAATTCCGCCAGAAGATCTTTCAGCAGCCATGTCTCCGAGGTGGGGGTAAGCGTTGCCCAAAGGGCCTTTTTCATTCCAGATTGCCTGCAAACGGCCATCAGGGTCTGCAGCTGCCGTTCGGTGATGCCGGCCACGATGATCGCCCGGGGAAGAGCGGATGATTCACCCCTTCCCGAGCCGGAAGGCAGGTCGGTTAATTCGGAGAGGTGGGCGTCTCGTTGGTTCTCGAGGGCCCAGACGAGCGAAATCTTTTTAAGCCCAGCCATGTCCAGAACTACCTCGAATTTTGGCTGGAGCTCTGCTGAAAACCCGCACACGATCAGTTTCTCCGGTCCGTACAAGGGCTTGTCTGACAGGGTTATTTTTTCGAAAGTTGCATCAGTCATTACTGTATCTCCTTAGCGGGTAAAATCCTTATTTTTCTTTTTCCTTTAGCCCGCTTCTCTGATTACTTCAACCAGGGCCTTTTCATTATCCTCGATCCACTCCATTACCCGGATGCCGTGCCTGATGAAAAAGTAGTATTCATCGTCGTTCGCACCGGCCTTTGCGGAGAAATCGACCACCGACCAGTTGAGGACGTACAGGTTGGCAAAGGTCAGCATGGGAACCAGCGCGCATAGTTCAGGGGGCGACATGGGGGCCACATGTCCCACTCGGTTGCAGGTTTCCTGGTAAACGTTCAGAAACAGGCGAAACGGGTCCAGCCTCAGGCAGCCGGCACCTTCTCCCCGCCACTGGGCCGTGAAATAGAACAGGGCCAGGGCCACATCAAACACACGATAGTCGATTTTGGACCAGTCGAAATCAAAGAGGCCGACCCCTTTGCCGTTCTCAAATTTGAGATTCCCGGGGTGATAGTCACAGTGAATGGGAATCTTCAACAGTCCTTCATATTCAGCCCGTGCCTTGAGGCCGGCGTCGATGATGGACTGGATCCTGCGGGCATGATTTTGAAACAGCTCTGCACTCCGACTTTTGCGGGTTGTCTCGGCAAAGTTGGAAAAATTTTGCTTCAACAGGGACAGGAAATGCATGATCGGCGGCTGGCCCCTGTCTGTGCCGGGTGGTTTTTTAAAATCTGCGCCATGCTTGTGCAGCCTGGCCAGGATATCGGCAGCACTGGAAAATTCCTCATCAGTCAGGTCGGTGTTCGTCCAAGTGTATTTGTCTTCACCTTTGAGGAAATCGAACAAGGCCCAGAAATTTTCAGTGTTAAGTTCAGGGGAGGAGGCCGGTGCCCGGAAATAAGTGGTGTGGTCCCTTAAGGGTATGGGGACACTGGCCAGCTCGAATCCGCTGCAGCGCAGGTGGCTTAAAAGCGCATGCTCGAACCTGATTTCCGGTTCCTTGGCAAGGGGATTGTATTCCCGCAGGAAATAGTGCTCTGTTTTATTTTGGCTTCCGGAAATAGTGACCTTGAAACTGGTGTTGACCGTACCGCCGCGGATTTCACGGGCGTCCGAAAATGCCCCCAGATCGTATCGGTCTTCCACGATGCGCCTGATCTTTTCTGCCTGGGGGATGTTTGAATTATGATTCTGCATAGTCATAGCGTTTAAACGCTCACTTTAGGTTAAACCCTAACGTTGCAAAAGCCTGAGGGCTTCAGAGTCAAGGCGTCAAGGGTGAAGTCGTAGTGGTTTACTTCGAACCCTTGACAACACAGAATCTGGAGT
>JBDLJD010000050.1:0-26056 GCA_039714495.1 Thermodesulfobacteriota bacterium | reverse complement strand
CTTCCGGTTTAATATACACGTAGTTGCCGTCTGTTCTGACCCCATGCTGCCGGAAAATATCCACAGCAGCCCGGCTGTGGAAAACAACTCCGACCTCTTCAAGGATGGTTAGCGCGGCCTCGTGAACCTTCGTAGTATCTAATGGAAACATGTTCACCTCGCTGATTTATATCAGTTGTCAAATCCGTTTAGCATAGTTGTCCGGCAAATATAAAGGGAAATGTGATTTCATTGTGACAAAATAGTGTGGGATCATATAGCCTTGCATGGCACCCTGTTTTCTGGCAGAATACCGGCTGTTCATAAACTCTAACTGGATCACCTGACGATACTTCGCTTGAGCCTATATTAATTACCTTTTCAGAGACATCAGAGGAAAAATGACTTCCATTACAATCGATGAAAAGAAATGCCTAAAGGACGGCATCTGTGTGGCGGAATGCCCCGGTCGCCTTTTGCAGATGGATACACGTGAAAGCTGTCCGTCGCCCACACCCGATTTTGAGGAGTACTGCCTGAAGTGTGGGCACTGTGTGGCCGTCTGCCCGGCCAGCGCCCTTAGCCTTGAATGGATAGGCCCTGATGACTGCGCCCCCATGGCCCGGAATTTACGCGTTACGCCCGAACAGGCAGAGCAGCTTTTGACCGGGCGTCGGTCCATCCGTACGTACAAAGATAAGACGGTGGCCAAACCCATTCTGAAAAAACTTCTCGAAATTGCCGGCGCCGCCCCTTCTGCTAAAAATCAGCAGCCATGGCACTGGATTGTGGTTCAGGACCCCCAAGAAGTTCGGCGCCTGGCCGGCATGGTCATCGACTGGATGAGGGGGGTGATCGAAGTTGAGCCTGAGATGGCCGCCGAGAGGGGTTTAACAAGGGTGGTAGCTGCCTGGGACAACGGTGAGGAGCGCATCTGCCGGGGCGCACCCCACATCATCATTGCCCATGGTGACAAAGATTGGGGGTTTGGGGCCGAGGACTGCGCCCTGGCCATCAGCCTGCTTGACCTGTACGCAACCAGTCTCGGTCTGGGGTGCTGCTGGGGGGGGTACTTTTATAGTGCCGTCAATGCCCATCGCCCCCTGTTCAAAGACCTCGGGCTGCCCGATCACCATAAAGCCTATGGCGCCATCATGCTTGGCTATCCCAAATTTCGATACCGGCGGATCCCCCTGCGCAACCAGCCACGGGTAACCTGGAAGTAATACAATAAAATGATAGCCATCAGCCTGTCGCTCATTGCCTGTTTATGCTGGGGAATGTCCCAATTCCTGGCCGGTATCAAGACCCGCACCCTGCCGGTTTTAACCCTCATGGCCTACACGAGCACCGCGGGATTTATGGTGCTTGCCACCGGCCTGGGGGTTATGGGGTCACCCATGCCCAGGGACCCGAACTTATTTTATGCAGTGTTGGCCGGCGCGATGGGAATTGGCGGTGTATACTCTTTATACCGCGGGTTGGCTGTCGGCGCTATTTCCATCGTCATCCCCATCAGTTCCCTGTGTGCCCTTCTGCCCGTCATCGCCAGCCTGATCATGGGTGAAATTCCCGGTGCAGTCCAGGGAATCGGCATGGTTGCGGCTCTCTCTGGCGGTGTGTTGATATCGATCCCCCACCATACCGGCGGACAGGTCACCCCCCCTGTAAAAGGGATTATTTTCGCAATAGGGGCTGCGTTGGGTTTCGGTGGTTTTTTTATATTGATGGACGTGGCCGGCACGGGCGATCCCCTGTGGGCTGCTGCAGTTTCGCGGCTGGCATCTTTCATTCTGGTGATGTGCGCTGTTTTATGGAAAGGCCCGAAACTGAAGATCAAAGCCGCTCATCTGCCGGTGGTGTTCATGATCGGCGCCCTGGATACTGCGGCTGCTTTTTCCTATACAGTGGCGACGACCAAAGGTTTGCTCAGCCTGGTTGCCGTCATCAGTTCCCTCTACCCGGTTGTTCCGGTTGTCCTGGCAACACTGTTTTTTAAAGAGCGTCTGCGCGGCTTGCAACTTCCCGGGGTCATTCTGATCATCCTGGGGGTCATGTTGATATCCACGTAAACGCTATGGATGGTCACGGAAAAACTGTCTGAACTGGTTAAGGAAGGAACCTGGAAGGAGGTGTTTTCAGATTTCAGCCAGTATCAATAACTCTGATAGTGACGTGCGAGAAACGCCCAAGCCTTCAGCAGCCTTAGTAACAGACAAGCCCAACAGTTCTATACAAAATTCCCGGATTACTTCTCCGGGGTTCACCCACTAACCTTCTCTTTTAGGCAGAACCGCCTTGACCCGGCCGACAACACCGCTGGCCAGGCGCACCTTGATACCGTGCGGATGGGTCGACGATTTGGTCAGGATGTCCTTGACCGTGCCCTCAGTGAGTTTGCCCGTGCGCTGATCATGCTTTTGAACGACCTTTACCAGTGCCCCGGCTTTAATGTCGGCCCTTCTTCTTCCATCCATGCTTATACCGGTTGTCATAGATATATTACGATACCAATTAGATTTTACATACGCTACAGTCCGCCCAGCGCTGCCACCAGGCGGTCAACATCCTGCTCCGAATTATAATGCACCAGGCTGATACGGACGATGCCGTCTTCGACATCTTCCAGCCCCAGTCCTTCCAGGCAGCGTACAGCATAAAAATCGCCGTTGCGCACGGCAACCTCATGCTTGACGATCTTTTCGGCTACCGCTTGGGAGGTCATGTCTTCCACGCTAAAAGAGATAGTCGCAGCCCGGCTTCCTTCCTGCGCCTGATGCTGACCAATGATCCGCGACCCTTTTATGCCCTTTATGGCATCCAATATCCGGTTGGCCTGGATTGTTTCATGCCTGCTGAAAAGACCGAATATGCTTTTAGCCCGCACATGAAGGTCTGGTTCCTTTTCAGTGAAATGGTGATCATACACGGCATCGATATAGGCCCCGATGCCGGCGGTGGCGGCAATCTCGGCATGCAGGGGGCCGGCAGGGTTGAAGTTGTAATGGGGAATTTCCCTGTTGAAATAATGCCCCTGGGGCTCAAGCGTTTCAAGGGCCGCCGGGTTGCCCCACATGATACCCAGGTGAGGCCCGAAAGTTTTATAGGTACTGAACAGATAGATGTCCAAACCGCTGGCGCCTACATCCAGAACCCTATGCGGCGCAAAAGAAACGCCGTCACCGACAGCCAGGGCGCCAACATCATGCGCCATTTTGGAAATCGTCTGGAAGTCATTCATGGTTCCCACGATATTGGAGCACAGGGTAAAGCAGACCAACCGGCTTCGATCGCTGAGCAGGGCCTCGAGATCCGCAAGGGACAACTCCCCTGTTTGAGGGTCGATGCGCCATTCCCTGATAACGGCCCCAAACTCCGCAAGACGCCGCCAGCAGCCGATGTTGGCTTCGTGGTCCTGGTTGGTGACCACAATTTCATCGCCCGGCTTGAGTGTAGGGCGCACGGCCTGGGCCAGCACGTAGGTGTTCATCGAGGTGGAAGGCCCCATGGTCAACTCATCCGGATCGCAGTTGAGCAGACCGGCAAGAACGTTGTAGCCGTCATCCATGGCCTCGCCGGCGGCAATGGATGCCTCAAAGGATCCATAGGGCTGCACTTTGGTAAATTGGAAAAAATCGTGCAGCCGGTCTGTCACCTGGGAAGGCGCATAGGAACCGCCGGCATTTTCAAACATGGCCCAGCGGGACGTCTGCGGGTTGGAAAACACAGGATACTGGGCGCGGATAAATTCAAGGTCTAGGGTCATTGACGTCTCCTTATAGCATTTGGAATAATATATTTCCGTCAATCTTATTTGGCATGGTCTATCTTGACCATTGATCAATTACAAGACAATAAAACCAAACGCTATAAAAAGAAGCCCCTTGAGCATATCCTACTCAAGGGGCTTTTTAAATCGTTCGTTATCAGAGATTATTTTACAATGATGCATCCCGCTGTTCGAGCTGAACGATCCGCGGTGTAATAAAAATCAGCAGCTCGTTGTTTTCCCGTTCTTCTTTTTCGGTTCTGAAGAACCAGCCCAGAAGCGGAATCTTTGACAGCCAGGGAAATCCTTCCACACCAGCCGTCCGCCTGGATTTCATGATACCGCCAATGACGATGGTGTCCCCGTCATTGACCAGCAGTTCGGTCCGGGCCTCGTTGGTGGAGAGGGACGGTACCCCCTGAAAAATGGAGTCGATATCGTTTTTGGTAATCAGGATTTCCATGGAGACCCGGCTGTCGGGCGTCACATGGGGCGTCACTTCCAGCAGCAGATCGATGTCCTTATAGCTGACCGATGAGCCACCGCTGTCATCCCTTTCCAGATAAGGCCATTCGATACCTTGTTTGATCTTGGCCTTTTTATTGTCCAGGGTCACGATCTTGGGTGACGAGATAATTTTCCCCTCGCCATTGGTTTCCAGCGCATTGAGGCGGGCATTGAGCAAAAAGGGCGTCCCGCCGACTTTGTCGAAAACGAAGCCGATGCTGGAAGATGCGCCCTGGGCCGGAAAATTCATGACCATGTCGCCGGTCATATTGGCGTTCATACCGTCGCTGTAGGCCGGCCCTGCAGTGGCAGACCAGTCGAAACCCAGTTCCTGGGAGAAATCGGAACTGACTTCTGCAATTCTGGCCTCGATGATGACCTGCGGGGTAACACGGTCAATCCGCAGTACAATCTCACGGGCCTGCATGATTTTTTCAGCGACATCGGTCAAGATGATTTGATTATTGCGGGTATCAACGCTGACCGTTCCCCTTTCCGGCGTCAGGATGGCTTGAATATGCGGCAGAATCTCCGACTGAGCATTGGAGTAATTGACCGCAATGTATTCGGTCACCATCGGCTCCAGGGCTTTTTCCTGCTCCAGTGCCTTTTGGACGGCCTCGATCTGAGCAGCCCGCATGGTTTCCTCGGCTTCGAGCGTTTTCAGGGTGGCAATGCGGATAATATTCCCTTCGTCCACCATGTCCAGCTGATTCATCCTGAGGACAAGATCCATCACCTGATCCCAGGGTACCGGCTTATCCAGGGTTAGCGTCACCTGCCCGTTAACATCCTTGTCAATGGCGAAGTTCTTACCGCTGATTTCCTTCAGGATGCGGAACACATTTTTTACGTCCGTCTCGTAAAAGTCGAGGGCAATTTTTTCGCCGGTATACGTTTTGGGCTTTACGTAAAAGGGGCTGGTTTCTGCATGCGAGGACTGGGCAACAGCCACTCCCTCTGTAGACGCTTGTGTGGGGGCTGCCGTATCACCAGCGGCCGTCCCTGAGCTTGCCGTTATTCCCTGCATGTCTTCCAGGGTCGTCTCCTCAAAAATTTTCTGCCAGGGCGGCATATTGGCCTGTTCGAGCGGTTTGGGCGGTATGGTAGACGCCTCGAAATGGATCATGATGAAGTTGTCGGTCTGTTCTACAAAGTAGGGCACGGACTCGCGCAGTTCGATGGCAAACATGGTGTTGTTTTCCATGTCTGGCTTTTGAACCGGTGTAACCCTGTTGACCGCACTTTCGAACCGTGTGGTGATGAGGGGGAACCTGCGGTAATCAGGCAGGTTTGTGTTCATCAAGCGAACTTGCACCAGCGTATCAGTTTTTTTCTTTATGTCGTAATCCACAGGCATGGTGGTGCCGATAACAACGGTCGATTTGCCGGCGCTCTCACTGGTAAAATCGATTTTATTGACCCAGGCTGGACCACTGTATTCACTTCCAGCCGTATCACTTTGACTCGCTACGGGCTGAACCTGCTGTTCGGCTTCCACAGCATCCGAAGCGGTGGTCTGGGTAGCCGTGGCAATAATCGGTTCTGCCGTATTGGAACTGTTTGTGGCCGTCTCCTCGACAGCGACCGGATCTGCTTGGGCAGCAGCGGCGGCGGTCACGGCTTCACCCCCCTTGCTGAAAATAATGTCGATGCCGTTTTCCTTGCGGACCACCTCATAGGCCACATCTTCGTTCATCAGAATTTCTACCCTCGAGGCCTTGCCGTTGGCTGTCAGTTCGGTTGCCGTAACCGATCCGATGATTCTGCTTTCAACATTAAGGTCGCGCTGGGTCATATCTAGTCCGGTTTCTGGAAAATAGAGAACAACGCTCAAGGGGACCGGTTTTTTGACGGACGTGTAGGTCAACAAACGGTTGCCCGCAATATCCACCTTGAAAGACTCGTCATTCTCCGTAACAGAGATCGCCTTGATCGTCTTCGGCTCCAGAGGTTTTGTAATGTCACTGCTTATCGGTTTTTCCTTGGCCGAACATCCTGCCAGGATGGCCAGAAATGCCGATAAAACAATAAATATTACAATGTTCCTGCTCAATCTTTTGTTTGACGTAGACATGTTATTCCTCTCCGGAAGGTTTCGGAAGTCTTAGTTCTCTCGTTTTTAATGTTATATCCCCTTGAATGTTCTCAACCTCTTCCTCTACAATGACCCGGTCTTTCTGGATATCGATAACGGTTCCCTGGTTTACACCGATAAAGGTGCCTTTGGTGACAATATAACCCTTGCCGGACGCCTCCTGGACCAGGGCCTTGTTACCCTGGGCGGACCGAACAATAGCTTTCAGGCTCAACTGGCTTAATTCTATCTTCTCCAGCGGTGTTGTCGGCTTCCGTTTTTTTCGCTCTGATTTTCTGGTTGCCGCCACAAGACCGCCGCCGTCCTTTTTCGTTTCTGCCCTGATCAGCGGAACAAAGGGATCGATTTTGCCCTTGGGTTTGTATCCCACGGCAGCTTTGGCAAGGATGTTGTCCTGGGACAATTCCGGTGCCGGAGCTATCGACACTTCATCATCCGTCCCTTGGCCGTCGCCCGCCCCCGGTGTTGTCGGGGCAGTTGCCTCTGCGATGGCCACCGGCGCCTTTTGGGCTTCCGTGCCGGTCTTCTGGACAGATATTTTTTTGCTCACAACTTTCTTGGCCTGCTGAGGTTCGTTTTTTTGGTCGGCACAACCGAAAGCAAGCAGCAAGAAGCATAATAAACAGGTGATATTACGAATTTTTAAGGTGTTTTTAAACATGATCTTCGCTATCATTCCCTGAGTTAATTATTTCTTTCTCTTCTTCTTTTTCTTCTCTTTAGCCTCTTTTTTCTCCGGCTCCACAAACCGGTAGACCACCGCCGTACAGGAAGTTGTCAAATTTTCATCACCCGCGGCAGGCGCCATAGCGATATCGGTGATATTGACAATTCTCGGTAACCCGGCAATCATATCGAAAAAGACAGCTACATTGTGGTAGTTTCCAGATACCTTAATGGATATGGGAACTTCGGCATAAAACTCTTTCCTGACCTCAGGCTTGGGGGTGAAGACCAGAATATCCAGCCCCGCATCATGGGCAGCCTGTGATATACCGTCAATAAGCGTTGGAATCTCTTTTTTGTCCGGCAGAGCCCGCTTGGCGATCTTAAATTTTGTTTCCGCCGCTTTCATCATGCTGCGGTAAGTGTCAAGCTGGGCCGCATTTTTTTTGGCTCTTTGCAGTTTTTTCTCCAACTCTTTATACTTGACCTTGAGCGTGCCGATCTCCTTGAGCTTCGGCATGTAGGAAAAGTAAACAAATGCACCGACCAGGACGATCACTGTGCCTGCATAGATCAGTATCCTTTGCAGCTTAGATAAGCGCTCGATCCTTTCGATGACGGGTGCCAATGATTTCAGAGAAATATTTAATTTTTTCATGATTTTTCAGGCTTTTTATCCGGAGTCGTCTGCTTTTTTCTTTTAGCCATCTCGAAACTGAAATCTTTCAGATTCACGTTTTTCCCTTCGATCTTTTTTTGCTGCATGGACATCAGGGCGACATTCGCATAAGACCCTTCCAGGTTTTTCATGAAATCAGCGATGGTGCGTTCATCCATGGCGACCCCTTTCAGGGCTATTTTGTCACCTTTGAGTGTGAAACTGGTGAACCACATCCTTTCGGGTATAATGAGCTGCGTCATGGAATCCAGCAGCAGCACCGCTTCCGTACGGCTGCCGTTAAGGTTGTTGATAACGTCGATCTTCTGGTTGAGAATGACGAGGTTCTTCTTGATTTCTGCTATTTCTTTATTGATCTTCTTGTATTTTTCCAGCTGAACTGTGGTTTCCTTGTTTTTAACCTTGAGCCGGTCGATCTGCTGGTTCAGGTTGACATTGTAATAGATAACCGCGACCAGCAGAAAGACGAATGAAAGCAGAAAGATGGATATCTGTCGCCGAACGTTCTCTTTCTTGCGTGCTGCACGAAACGGCAGTAAATTGATTCGTATCATTTATCGCTCACCCTTCTGATGGCCAGGCCCATGCAAATGGATGCCTGGGGTGCGATTCTTTCGATGAACGCCGGTTCAAAACGATCCTCGTTCACATCGAAGCTCTCAAAGGGGTTGATGGTCTGCACATCCGCCGATGTTTCCACGGCCAGAAGCTGGCGAAATTCTTTTATCGCTCCCCCACCCCCACTCAAAACGATTTTTTTAATCTGTTCATCGGGATAAGTTGAATAGAAAAAATCCAGCGCGCGGCGGATTTCCGTGCACCAATCCGCCACTACAGATGAAATGATGTCTGATAGATCTTCCGGGGAAATCTTTTCGGCCTGGTTGCCGAATTTGAGCTCCTCGGCCTCCTCCAGTGTGCAGTCGGCAATAGAGACGATTTTCTGGTTGATCTGGCCACACCCCAGAGATACGTCACGCATGAACACGGATGTTTTGCCCTTGAGAATGTTCAACGACGTTTTGCTGGCCCCTATATCGATCAGGGCAACATTTTCTTCATTGGTATCATAACTGACTTCAAAGATATTCTGGAGGGCAAAGGCGTCCACGTCTATAATACAGGGATTGAGACCGGCCAATTGCGTCAGGTTGATGTAATCGTTAACCATCTCCTTTTTGGCCGCTACCAGCAGTACGCTCATCTGGTTGGGATTGTGCTCGTTTTCCCCCAGGATCTGAAAGTCGAGATTCACATCCGCAATATCAAAGGGAATATACTGCTCCGCTTCGAATTGAATGGATTCCTGGAGTTCATCCTCCGTCATCTTCTGGACATTGATCTTTTTAACGATGACCGAGTAGCCGCCGATGGAAATGGCCACGTTCTGTTCCCGGATGCCATTGGAGTGGTACAATTGCCGGATGGATTCGGCGATCGCCTCAGGATCCTTGATAGAGCCGTCTTCAATGAGCCCGGGGGCGATATCGATGGTACCGAACTTTTCCAGTACCTGCCCTTTTTTCGTGTCTCCGACCTCGCCGACCTTTATAGTTCTGGAACCAATATCCAGCCCGACGAGACGGTCTTTTTTCCTAAAAACCATGATACTCTCTTAGTCGCCAAATATTTTATTTTTGTCCGAAAGCTTGAACCCCAGAGCCAGGAGAATTTTCCGCTTGGTCTCCATTCGACAAGGCATGCCCTGCTCAATACGCGTTATTGTAATGGGCGAGACATTTGCCTCTCTGGCAAGTTCAGACTTACTCATTAAAAGAGACTCTCGTATTTTTTTTAAGGAATTTTTACTCATACAAATTTTTTTCTGTCTTCATGATTATAGATGATTGTATCGAAACGATCAACAAAACGGCAAGCATGAATTCAATGGATCTTAAAATATTTTTATTTTCGATCGTATATTCTCTTGAAAAGCACCGTCTTGTCAAGTAAAATTATATATAAATTATATATAATTTTATTCAGTTACTTCATATTGTGTCTCCTTATTCGAAATTACTACATATTGTGGGAAAAAAACAAAGCCCCGATTTCGGAACAATTGAATCCATTATGTTGGCCCTGTAGACTGCCGCGTCTTGACTTTGGGACCATGCATACCATATAGGGTATGGAATGGTACGTCTTCTCGAATTTGCCGGTAAACCCTTTGTTCTGATAATCGAATCCTTTGGAAAGGTAAGCCTTCTCCTGGCTGCCACGCTGGCCTGGATGGTCAGACCGCCCTACCGTATTCACGAAATATTCAAACAGATGGAATTTGTCGGGGTCAACTCCTTACCCGTGGTCCTTATCACCGGCGCCTTCACCGGTATGGTGCTGGCTATCCAGACATACTACGGTTTCAGGATGTTCGGAGGCGAAAGCCTGGTGGGAGCCACCGTTGCCCTCTCCATGGCCCGGGAACTGGGGCCTGCCATCACCGCTTTGATGGTAACCGGCCGAGCGGGGTCGGCCATGGCTGCTGAACTCGGCACCATGCGGGTTACCGAACAGATCGATGCCCTCTACACCATGTCTGTGAACCCGGTTCAATACCTCATTATGCCGCGTGTCGTTGCCGGCATTGTCATGCTGCCGATTTTGACCATCGTTTCCGATTTTATCGGCATCGTCGGCGGCTATTTTGTGGGGGTGGAACTGCTCGACATCAATTCCGGTATTTTCATGGCCAGAATTGTTGAATTTGTCCACCTCAGCGACATTGTCAACGGTCTCATCAAATCGGCTGTTTTCGGCCTGATTCTTTCTTTGGTCGGATGCTACAAGGGATTTAACACTTCCGGCGGAGCCGCCGGGGTGGGACGGGCCACCACCCAGTCCGTGGTTATCTCTTCGGTGTCCATCCTGATCAGCGACTATTTCCTGACGGCGGTGATGTTTTGAAAATCCAACTTTCGAATGTATGTAAAGCCTTTGGAGATCAGGTTGTACTGGACAACCTCGACCTCACCGTGGAACCGCATCGAATTACCGTCATTATCGGTGAAAGCGGCGGCGGCAAAAGTGTTCTGCTGAAACACATCATCGGGCTTATCCGGCCTGATTCGGGATCTGTCTATATCGACGATGTCGACATTTCAGTGCTCAATGACCGACAGCTGAATGAGGTTAGAAAAAATTTCGGCATGCTTTTTCAGGAAGCCGCATTGTTCGACTCCATGACCGTGGGCGAGAATGTCGCCTTCCCCATCAGAGAGCACACCCGCCTTTCAAAAGAGGAAATCGATGGCATCGTCGAGGAAAAACTTCGCCAGGTCGGATTGAAAAAAGTAACCGGAAAAATGCCGGCGGAGCTCTCCGGAGGGATGCGCAAGCGGGTCGGCCTTGCCAGAGCGCTGGCCCTCAACCCGAAGATCATCCTGTTTGACGAACCGACAACCGGGCTCGACCCCATTAGGCGTGACGATATCGACCGGTTGATCGTTAAAACCCAGCAGCTCACCGGCGCAACCTGTCTGGTCATCAGCCATGACATCGACTCCACCTTTAAAATTGCACATAAGGTTGCAATGCTGTATGATGGCAGGATTATTGAATATGGCTCCCCGGAAAAGATAAAACACTCTGAAAATCCGGTGGTTAATAATTTTATTGAAGGCAAATCGAGTTCCGATCAGCGACTGGCCGATTATGTCTAAATTGAGCGTTGAAGCGAAAGTTGGCGTTTTTGTAGTGATCGGGATAATTCTCCTGGCCTACATGTCCATGAAAGTCGGCAAGCTGAATCTCTCCAGCAGCAAAGGATATTACATCGATGTCCTGTTCGATTCAGCCACCGGCCTGGCCAGGGATGTAACCGTGGAGACGGCCGGCGTGGAAATCGGCCGCGTTCACGACATCTCCCTGAAAGACGGCAAAGCGTTGGTGCAGCTTAGGATCAGGTCTGACGTAGAAATTAAAAAGGATGCCCGGGCCATCATCAGGACCAGGGGCATTCTGGGTGACAAATATGTGGAACTAATAGCCGGATCCGCATCCGCACCTGCCATCAGGAACGGGGAGCGGCTGACCAGGACGGTGCCGATGACCGATATGGATTCCCTCATGAACGTCTTGGGGGAAGTGGCCCAAGACATCAAACTGCTCACCAACTCCATCTCCAACGTACTCGGCGGAGAGGAAGGCGAAGCCACGTTCCGGGCAATTGTCAACAACTTGCGGGAAATGGTCACTACCCTCAATCAGACCGTCCAGAGCAACAGCGCCGATGTCGACCGCATGATCGACAACCTGGCCGGTTTTTCGGACACCTTGAAGTCCGTTGGCGACGAAAGCCAGGATGACATCAAAGATATCATTGCCAGTGTGCGCAGGGTATCCGGGACCATGGAGTCATTGCTGAGCGACCTGGAGGAAGTTGTTGCTAAAATCAATACAGGGCAGGGCAGCATCGGCAGACTGATCAATGAAGAAGATACCATCAACGACCTCAACGAGACCTTGGCTGCCCTGAAAATTATCACCCGGAACATCAGCCAGGGGGAAGGCACCCTGGGCCGCCTCATTGCTGAAGACCAGACCATCGACAGTCTCAACGCCACCCTGGCCTCCCTGGATGAAATCACCGCTAAAATCAACACCGGTGAAGGAACCATAGGCAGACTCGTCAATGACGAAGAGACGGTCGACACATTGAACACGACCTTGTCGCAGTTGAACAACTACCTTGAAAAGCAGGACACTTTCCGGACTTACCTGGACTACCGGGGGGAGTACCTCTTTGAAGCTGAAGCGCTCAAATCCTACGTATCTCTCCGCATCCAACCGCGTGAGGACAAGTACTACCTCCTCCAGGTCATTGACGACCCTGAAGGAAAGCGGAGCGTCACCGACACATACACCGATATCAACGGACATACCGTTGTAGTGCACGAGGAAAAAGTCGAGCATGATGTGTTAAAATTTTCCGCCCAGGTGGCCAAGCGCTATTACGATTTTGTCTTGAGGGGCGGACTGCTGGAATCCACCGGCGGATTCGGGTTTGATTACTACTTTCTCGACGACAAACTACTCATGTCGCTGGAAGCCTTTGATTTCAGCCTGGACCGCAATCCGCACCTGAAAGCGAAAATCGACTTCACCCCTTTTTCACACCTGTATGTTACAACAGGGTACGACAACTTTGTTAACGAAGACAACCGGTCGTTTTTTATCGGGGGCGGCATTAATTTTTCTGACGAAGACGTAAAAACACTATTTACAAACATGCCCATTCCCTGATCGAATTGTCATTTTCGACCGTTGCAGCAGCTGATGTTATGATCACAGACAGACAGACCACCGAACCGGACGACCATTCTCCCCCTCTGGATGAGAGGGCAAAACCGTTCCGCCTGTACAAATTTTTCACCCTGACGAGTTTTATCTTCATTTTCGTGGGAACCTTCGTGCTTTCATCCCTCAATATGCACTGGGCCCGGAAAATGCAGTTCAGTAAAAGCGAGGATTACGCGCTTTTGCTGATTTCCAACCTGAACCACCAGGTTTTCAGGCAGTTCATGCTGCCGCTCACCTTGTCCGGCGAAGATATCCGGCTGAGTGAAAAGCGCCAATTTGAAAGGATGGATACGATCGTCCGCGGCACACTGCACGGATTCAATGTTGAAAGAATCAAGATCTACAATCTGAACAACATTATCATCTACAGCTTTGACAAGGAGATGATGGGCATAAAGGACATTGGCGGAGCAGGATACCAGAGCGCCACCACAGGCAACCATTCGTCAGAACTTGAACAAAGCGGAAGCTTCTGGCAGATCCTGCTCGGGGTCCCCAAAGAGATCAGAATCACCACCTTTGCCGCACTGCACGCCGAAGAATCTCTGGCCGTCACAACCGGGCCGATTTTCGGCGTCGTTGAAATTGTCCAGGATATTACCGATGATTACCGCACTATCTTCAAATTCCAGGTGCTGGTCGTCCTCACCATCATGCTGGTCATGGGTATTTTGTTCATCGTGCTTATCTCCGTCGTGAAAAAGGGGGAAGAAACCATCGAAGCCCGGGCCCGGGAACGCTTGCGGCTGATGGATAAGCTGAGCCGGGCGGAACATCTCTCCTCCATCGGCGAAATGGTGGCCGGTGTTTCCCATGAAATCCGCAATCCGCTGGGCATTATCAGAAGCTCGGCAGAGCTTCTGAAAAAGAAAGTAAACAAGCTGGACCCGGCCAACACCATCCCCGACATCATCATCGAGGAAGGGGCTCGTCTGAACAATATCATTACTGATTTTCTGAATTTTGCAAGGCCCCGGAGGCCCAGCTTTACCGAGTGCAGGGTCGAGGAGATCATCAAGAAAAACCTCGACTACCTGTCATCCGACGCCCTTAAAAAAGGCTATATACTGGATCACCACGATAACGGGAACATTCCGGTGATGATGGCTGACAGCGACATGCTCTACCAGGCCTTTTTAAACATCCTGATCAATGCCATGCAGTCCATGCCGGACGGCGGCAGGGTCGAGGTCGACATCAACGGAGAAGACCACCTGGTCATTGTGCATTTCAAGGACAGCGGAGGAGGCATCGACGAAGAGATCTTGGACAAGATTTGGGCGCCCTTCTTTACCACCAAGGAGCAGGGGACCGGCCTGGGCCTGGGCATTGTCAAAAACATTATTCAAGCCCATGGTGGAAAGATCAAGATCCAAAACCGCGAGGTGCGCGGCATAGATGTAATGATAACAT
This sequence comes from Thermodesulfobacteriota bacterium, assembly GCA_039714495.1. GTDB lineage: Bacteria > Desulfobacterota > Desulfobacteria > Desulfobacterales > B30-G6 > JAJDNW01. Next base: position 11,644 of record JBDLJD010000050.1, on the reverse strand, counting down.
TACCCGTGAATCAAGGGAACTGAATATGGAGACGATTCTGATCGTTGACGATGAAAAAAACTACCCGCCCATCCTGGCTGCGGTCATGGAGGAGGAGGGGTTTGAGCCGCTGATGGCCAACAGCGGAGAAGAAGCATTGGCCATTTTAAAGCATTCGGATGTCGATCTCGTACTCACAGACATGAAGATGCCCTCCATGGATGGCATAGAACTTCTGGAAAACGTGAAAAAGAAGGACCCTGAGCTCCCGGTCATCATGATGACCGCCCATGGAACTGTGGAAAAAGCGGTCGAAGCCATGCAAAAAGGCGCCTACAGCTATATCATGAAGCCTTTTGACAATGACAGTCTCATTCTATACGTGAACAAGGCCATTGCCATGTATCGCGTAATAAAGGAGAACCGCCGTTTGCGGCAGACGGTCACGTCGCAATACAGTTTCGGCAATATTCTCGGCAAGAGCAAAAAGATGCGGGATGTGTTTGAAACCATCCGCAAGGTTGCGCCGGCCAGCGCCACCGTGCTGATCGAGGGTGAAAGCGGAACCGGAAAAGATCTGGTGGCCAAATCCATTCACTTCAACAGTCCCCGGCGTGATTTTCCGTTCGTAGCGGTGAATTGCACCGCCCTGGCCGAAACCCTTCTTGAAAGCGAGCTGTTCGGCCATGAAAGGGGGGCCTTTACCGGTGCCGTGTCATCCAAAAAAGGCCGATTTGAACTGGCTGACGGCGGAACCCTCTTCCTGGATGAAATCGGAGAACTCTCGCCTTCGCTGCAGGTGAAACTTTTGCGTGTGCTGCAGGACAAGGTCTTCGAACGCGTCGGCGGCGTCCGGCAGGTGTCCGTCAATTTTCGTTTGATTGCAGCCACCAACAAGCAATTGAAGGAGGAGGTGAACGCCGGTCGATTCAGGGAGGATCTTTTTTACCGTCTGAATGTTGTCCACATCGAACTCCCGCCTCTCAGGCATCGCCAGGAAGACCTTCACCTTTTGGTGGACCATTTTATCGACAAGTATTCCAATGAACGCGGTTCGGAGATGCCCATCAATGGCATCGAGAGACAGGTGGAACGGTTGTTCTTTGATTACAACTGGCCGGGAAATGTGCGCGAGCTGGAAAATGTGATTGAGAGGGCCATGGTCTTGTGTCCGGGTGATATTCTAATGGCGGATGATCTGCCCAAGGATTTCAGAAATTCAATTTCCGACTCCCAGCGACTGGACGGCATCCCGGAAGATGCCGGGCTGTTTGAAACGCTGATGGACATCGAAAAAAAGATGATATTGCGGGCATTGAAGATCACCGGCAATGTGCAGAGCGAGGCAGCCGAGTTGCTGGGCATCGGCAAGAGCGGGCTGAACAAAAAACTGAAGAAACATGATATCGTGCTATAAAAACCTGAGATATTGGACAACACGCCGCTCCAGATATCCGGCAAGGCAGGGCCCTTCGTTTTTCAAAGCGCGCCATCATACCAGGGTATTCACGGTAGCTATTGACCTGTTGATATTTCCATTTGGAAACCGTCCGATTTCCATTTGGAAACCGATACACATAATTGATACAGAGAAGACTTGATCCATCCGGGTGGAATTTCTTAACACGCTGATATTATAATTAATAAAAAAAATAGGGGCCGGGTGTCGGGTTGGCAGGGATATTGCAATTAGATTAAAACGGACAACTTAATAATTTTTTCATCTATACTCCTTGTTATTGGCTGACCGGAATGTTTCCGGTCAGCCAATTTCTTTTCCGGGTATACTTTACCCCAACGTTGCAAAAGCCTGAGGGTAAACAACATTGGGGTCTACACGGCAAGCTTCTCATTCACCAGTTCATAGTACACTGAATCCTGAAATTCGGAAACCAGGCGCTGGTAGGCTGCCTGACTTTTATCAGCCTCGCCCAATGTTTCGTACAGCCGCCCCAGGTTGAAAAGGGCCACATCCTTGGCAACCGGAATGTCGTTTTCGGCAATCTTCTCAAAATAGGCCGCCGCTGCCTTCAGGTCCCCCTTCTTTTCATGTGCATATCCCAGACTGCTGAGGATCAGGTTCCGGTATCCCCCTTGTTCCGCGGTATCATCCAGGGCGTTTTCATACAGCTGGATGGCGGTGTCTGTTTCGCCGGCTTCATAGCTCAGGTTGGCGTAAATCACCCCCGCCATTTTTCCAGCATGTTTGTTGGCATATTTATCCAGAATATTTTCAAAATCCGGTTTTGCCTGGGCAAACGCCTGATCAGCGTCTTTCTCGTTGCGCAGGGTTTCATATTTCTGCATGGCCTGACGCAGAAGGTCGGAAGCCGTATTCTCGGCCCGGTTGGAGAAAAAACGGAAGGCTACCACGGCAATGACAACAATAAAGAAAGCGCACGCGGCATATGTGAGTTCCTTGTGGTACTGCCGACCGAATTGAATGAGTTTCCCGGTAAAAGTGATAAACTCATCTGGTTCTTTTAACAACTGCTTGCGGGTCACACGTTTTTTGGCCATTATTCCTCCAACCTTCCTTCCCGATTATTAGAAAATAGAAAACAGTTAATAGGAGGGCTCCATGCCATTAGCAATCAGCCCAATTTTAACTTATTTCTGATAACGCTTTACTCTTCGACTCCGGTTTCTGCCTTCTGGGGTTCTGTCCTCTGGGGTTCTGTGGCTCTGGATCTGTGCTTACCGCCTACTCCTTACTCCCTACTTTATCCGTCGATCCGGCACAATTCTTTCTTTGGGTAATCTGCCCGTAGCATCTCAAAGGAGGCGCCTGATCCTGTCCCATCCCTCATCCGGAATATCCGCACCGATCACCTGGCAGACTTCGTATCCGCAGGTCGATCCGATGCTGCCGCATACATCCAGGGGATAGCCGTTCGCTATCCCATAAAGAAAACCCGAGGCCCACAGGTCACCAGCACCGGTGGTATCCACCACCGGCCCCTGCCCTGTCATCGGCTCTATTTTAATGATTTTGCCCTGTGCCCCAATGTAGCTGCCCCTTTCGCCGACTTTGAGAACAGCAATATCTGCTCGTTGGGCAAGTGACGCCATGGCCTTTTTTTCATCTGTCTGTCCGGTAAACGCGCGGGCTTCATCTTCATTGGCAATAAGGATATCCACGAACCGATCTACAATGTCATCCAGAACATCCCGGGATTCTTCGACAACTGTGTAGCTTGCCAGGTCCAGTGATACCTTGGCCCCTGCCTCCCGGGAACGCTCAAGGGCAGCGTACACAAGTTCCTTGTTGAACAGCAGGTAGCCTTCAAGGTGAACGATACGGATATCTGAAAAATGACTCCCGGCGATTTCATCCGGATTCATTTCGGAAGACGCACCCAGGAAGGTGAACATGGATCGCTGCGCATCAGGGGTTATAATTGAAAGTACCCGCCCTGTCGGCGAAGCAGATCGGAACAAATGGGGCTGCACATTGTTTCGCTTCAGGTCCTCTTCGAAAAGGTCCGCCATGTCATCCTGGCCGCACTTGCCGATGAAGCGTGCCGCCCCGCCCAGTTTTCCAACACCTACGGCTGTATTGCAGGCTGATCCCCCGGGGACGATAACGGGCCTGGCGGATGTCAGGGCAAGGGTTTTCTCGATGAACGGCTGGTCTACCAGCATCATCCCGCCCTTGGCTGCCTTGGTTTTCCTGAGGAAATCATCATCCTCATACACCAGGATGTCCACCAGGGCCGAACCGATCCCGGCCACCACACCTTGTCGACTGTGTTCAAGCATATTGCGATTTCCTCACCACAACAAAGATTTGTGAATCCATCCCCTGTCACCGTCCGCGTGCAGGATCTGACGCCAGTTGCCCTTTTTTCCTATAATTTTAAAAGGAATGCCGCTGCCCACGGTGAAAATCACAGGACTTTCCGTGCCCGGACCCGATCTGACATTGCATTTTTCCTTGATGGTAATCGCCGTGGGAATGTCTTTTACCAGAGTTTTGTGCACCCACCCCTTGTCACCCTCATAATCGGTGAAACCATACCAATCACCGGATTTGCGCTCCACCAGAATCGGGTGGTATTTCTCGACCTTCCATAAAATTTCGTGGTTCGTTCCGGGACCCGAGCGTATATTGGCAGTAGAGGATGAAATGGCCAGCCGGTCTGCCAGGGCCACGGCAGCCATGAGCAACCAGAATGCCAAAACAAATGAACAAAATCTCAATTTATGCATTGCTAATATCCAGTGCTTTTACCATGATTTTTTGGGCCAGCCCGCGCCCTAGAACCAAGCGCCTGTTTTCAACGGCGATCACGAGCTGCCCCTGGTTGAGATTGGTGAGGACATCAATTTTGTCCCCCACCCTCAACCCCATACTCATCAGGCGCATACGGGATCCGGCCCCCCCGGTAAACTTATTGATTACCAGCTGTTCGCCCTGCCGGGCGGACATGAGTGGTGTAATATCCAGGCGTTTCTTCAAGCAGTCGGAACAAATGCCATAGATTTCCATCTTGTGCTGCAGCATGTGGAAACCATGGGTCGCGGCAACGCTCACCTGCAGATTTTCAATCTGATCATTCTGAAACTCAATTATTTTATTGCATTTAGTGCAGACCATGTGGTCATGGTGCTGCCCTAGGTGCCGGTGCTCGTAGCGAAAAACACCATTGTCAAAAGAGTGCTGCTGAGCAAACCCGAAGCGGCACATGAGCTTGAGGGTGTCGATGACGAATTCCGGTTCCGGATCCATGCCGTCTTTACGTAAAATATCAACAAGTTCGACTGCCGAAAGATGCTTTTCCGTCTGTAGAAATACCTCGAGAATTTGTATTCTCTCCTCGAGGTGGTCGACGCCCTCCTCATCGAAAAGCCTTTTCAGCTGTTCTTTTTCCTGAGCATGGATATGCTGCATATGAACTGCCCCGATCTCAATTCCACGGTTGAATAAACAACACGGCAAATAACATAAAAGATATTATAATAATCAAATTGTTAGCAACAGCGTCGTTCCCTGGCTATTTCTACTTGTGAACGCAAGGGGTGACGCCTTTTTGCCCTGGCTTCAGTTAACCATTTGGTCCGGGAATGGTGTAAGTTGTGCAGGAACCGCTCGAACAGTTTCGGGTTTGAGCCGTCGCCGCGCTTTTTGTGTTGCCGCCCTCACCCAAGGTGAAGCTCGTCGAACTGAGGACCCTTTCAAATTCTTCGGAGGAACACTTGGGACAGTTGAGGGCCACCTCTTCTTCCTTGTTCATAACCAGCAATTCGAAAAACTCATTACATTTTAAGCATTTAAATTCATAAATCGGCATTTTTCCTATCCTTTCATTAGAAACGGGCGGTCTCATTTAAGTTCAATATTCGCTTAAGCATGGACTGGGGCATCAACCGCCATCCATACCAGGGCGTGTTTCTAATGATTATAATAAAATTTAAAATAAATCGATCATATTGTTGATAAATTTTCATGGATTCATATTAAATGAATATACTAGCTTTTTTGGAGCTATACATGTTTCATGTTTGGTTGTGTTCATCAGGGCATGAAAATTTATAATTACAATGCAGGGATTGTCAACACCATCGTGTTCCACGTTTTTATGAAACGCAACGGTGTAGCTCCTATACGCCAAAGAATTCCTATCCCTGCAGTGGCGCTGCAAGCAGCAAAAAATCTAAATTTCGGCCAGGATCATCTTGTAATCGGGGTTATAACCTAAGCTTGGCAAGCACAGGGCAGGGAGCCGGAAGGTGATCGGCCATCGATTGTGAAACTGTTTGAAGCCTTTAGAGTCCGTTATGCCGAACAGCTTGAATTATCTTCTTCATGATTACATCAAGTTCGGGGCTTGACTGGCAGTTTCACCTGGAAATGGGCCCCTTTTCCAGGCTGGCTTTCTATGCCGATACAACCGTTGTGCTTTTGAATGATCTCGTGGCAGATATAAAGGCCCAGGCCCGTGCCTTTACCCACTTGCTTGGTGGTAAAAAAGGGCTTGAACATATCTTTGCGGACATCACGGGTAATACCGGGGCCGGTATCCTGGCATGAAAATACTACATGGTGCCCTTTGGGGTCATAGTAGGTCGACAGCCTCACCACGCCTTCGACCTCAGAAGCTGCCTGCAGCGCATTCCTGACAAGGTTGACAGCCACTTGACCCAGTCCGGCATAATTTCCTGTTATGCGGGGCAGGCTGCCGTTCAACATGGTGGTGATCGGCGGGCAAGCGGGTTTGAACTGATTCTTGAGCACACGCACGGTATCCACGATAACCGCATCCAGGTCTACTTTTTCGCCGTAGGTCCGGGTCTGCCGCGAAAGCCCCAAAAGACTGGCAATGATGGTCTTGGCCCTTGTGAGCTCTCTGCCGGCCAGCAGAAGGTCCGGTACGATCTGGTTGTCCCCCGCAACACAAGCATCAGGCCTGGCCAGATCCTCCACAGTGGATTGAAGGAGGCTGATGGCAGACGTCAGCGGGTTGTTCAGCTCGTGAGCTGTACCGGCCACCAGCAGGCCGATGGATGCCAGGCTCTCGGAACGCACCAGTTGCTCCTGGGTTTTTTCCTTTTCCAAGAGCGCCTTCTGAAGGGCTTTGGTTCTTTGTTCAACACGCAGCTCCAGGTTTTTGTTTAAATCATCCAGGCGCCGGTAGGATGTTGCATTTTCAATGGCCACCGAGGTCTGCATGGCCAGGGCCGTCAAAAGGTCGATGTCTTCGGCGCTGAACAATTCGCCGCTTTTTTTCTGACCAAACATGATGAAACCATTCAACTTGTTGTTGAAAACCAGCGGCAAAACCAGATCTGCTGCGATGGTTTCCATATCCTTCAAGGCCGCTTCCGCCACCGTGTCATGCGACAACTCGAGCAGCTTTGGTTTGATAACGGGCCCTAACTCCCTTTTCATGAATTGGATCAGCGCTGACTGCAGGGACAGGGCTGCTTCCGCAGAGAAGCGGCCGTTGGCACCTTCTTGTGAAACCACCTGAAAACACACTTTTTTATTGTTTTTCAAGAACAGGCGGCAGCCGTTCAGCATGAGTCTATCAACCACGGTGTCTGACAGACGAAGCGCAATCGTGGCCACATTCAATGTGGATACGATGGTTTGCCCCAGGTCTCGGATGGTTTTGCCGTAATCATAGCGCGTTCTGTGAAATATGCGGTCAAGAAAATGCTGCATGGCCGCTTTGGCAGGACCGAAGATGGTCGCGACGATCAGGAAGAACAATAGGTTGAAAGATATGGAACTGTCGAATGTGTAACGGGCAAGGGTGGCATTGGCAAGGATCACTAAAAGGGAATAAATGCAGATGAGAAAGGTGGTCAAAAGGGTGTATAGCAGGCTTTTTCTGAGAAGAACGCCCATATCGAGCAGGTCATATCTGAAAAGGCCGACCGCGAATATGGTTAAGGGGATAAAGCTGAACGTGCCCGGCGGATAAACAGGATACCCCAGAATCGGCAGCACATTCAACCCATTCAGCACGCCCATAAAGGCAAAGCCGGCACATAAGTATTTCAGCTTGTTTTTCTGAATGCTGCTTTTCTCATGGTGAATGGCACGGCCGATCCCGAACAGGCAATACAAGAGGGCCATGACAGCACCAGCGCCGATCAGGGGATAAAGCGGTCCGCTGCGGCCGAAAAAGCCGAAAGCGTGGCGTTGCATATCCTCGATCAAAAGGGGGGTGAGCGCAAAGGGCATGAGCGCGATAGAATACACATAAGCGAGCCAGAGTGCCCATCGATGGCTGGAAATGTTCAGGTAGGCACGAAAAAAATGCACGAACAGCGGTATGGTGAAAACCACGCAACAATGGTCCAGGCGGCTGGATAAAAGGGCAACGGTTTCAGACGCAGTGTTGAAAATGATGAGGATGTCCAGGTAGAGAAACGTGCCGGCAAGGCAAATCAGAAACAGTAATTTGTTGACCAGGATTTTCAGACCGCGGTGCAGCACCAGTCCACCAAGGGCCACATAACACACAAGGGTCAAAAATGGGGGTATGGAATACAATGACATAAGCAGCACTCCCTGATCTATACGTTTTCAGATGATGCTTACATCAAACAGCAAAGGAAACAAGACGGTAAGATTTCGTATAAATTACGTAGATATAATGGGTAATGGAGACATGGGGTGGTGGATTTCAGGTTGCGGGTTGCGGGTTGCGGAATTTGGTCTTCCGGCATTTTGTTCCAGCTATTAGAAAACAGGAAATAGGTATCAGGGGGAGCCCCCGGCGCCCCGGTCAAGTCCTGATCTAAAGTTGTCACTTTATGTGTTGCATTGCAGTGTCTTGGTACTTGATTATTGGACATTGAATATTGGTTATTGGATATTCAAAAAGACCAAATGCGAATGTCCAATAGCCAACAACGAATAGCCAATTCCAAGTGTTTTTTGGGGTTCCGTCCACTGTTTTCTGCAGTTCCGACCTCTGGGGTTCTGTGGTTCTGTCCCTACTCCTTACCCCTTACTCCCTACTGATGATCTCTCCTCCGGTCATAGACATCGCCCAGCATCTCCCGGGCATGCGCCAGGGTTTTGGGCGTTATTTTTTCCCCGCCCAGCATCCTGGCAACCTCCTGCACCCGGTTCTCCTCGTCCAGATGGTGGATGACGGTACTCGTCCTGCCGTCGCGGACCTGTTTGGAAATCCGGAAATGGGCATTACCAAATTTAGCGATCTGTGGAAGATGGGTAATGCAGACCACCTGGTGAACCGTTGACAAGACCGACAATTTTTTACCGACCACTTCTGCGGCGCCGCCGCCGATACCGGCATCTACTTCATCGAAAACCACGGTTTCCACGGCATCGTTCCGAGCCAGAATGGCCTTCAATGCCAGGACGACCCGTGAAAGCTCGCCTCCCGAAGCGATATCTGACAGCGGTTTGAGGGCCTCCCCGACATTGGGGGCTATCATGAAGGCCGCATGTTCTGATCCGTTTTCCGTCAAGGTATGCCCGTCTGCCTGCAAATGTCTGGAGAGCTTACTGTCGGCCGGTATGGCCTTCAGACTTACCTGAAACCGCGTATGCGGCATCTTGAGTGTTGCCAGTTCCTTTTCTACTTTACGAGAAACGGCGTTGGCCGCCTTTGCCCTTTTCCCGGAAAGCTGCCGGCACAAGCCTACCGTCGCATGGTATGTTTTCTCCAACACTCTTTCTGCGTCTGCAATTTTATCGGACAGGTTTTCGATCGCATCGAGCTCTTGCTGGATGACATCCGTGCGTTCCAGCACCGCTTCGATGGACCCCCCGTATTTTCGTTTTAATTTAATTAACAGGTCCCGTCGGTCTTCGATTTCCGCCAGTCGATGATCGTCGGTCTGGATGCGGGGCAGATAAGCGCGCAGCTCATGCACGATATCTTCAACCCTGTAGACAACTTCGGATACGCTTTCAGTCGATGTGGACAGGGACGGGTCGTACGGCACCACGGATTCGAGCTCCTTTTTAACACCGGCAAGCTGCTCCACCACGGCCCCCCTGGCGCTATAGAGCGTTCCCAGGCAGCCGTAAACGGTTTGATACAGTTTTTCGGCATGCTTCAAACGCGAGGCCTCGTTTTCCAGGTCAGCGTCTTCACCGGGTAGAACATGGGCCGCCTGGATCTCCTGCTGCTGGAATTCCAACAATTCGATCTGGTCCGCCTGGCTCCTTTTCATTTGCTTAAGCGCTTTCAGCTCCTTCAGCAAGGGAACAAGCCGGTGAAAAGCAGCGTATACCTTTTCCCGAAGGGGCCCAAGTCCGCCGAACTGGTCGAGAATCAACAGTTGCAGCTCTTCTTTCAGAAGTCCCTGGTGGGCATGCTGGCCGGAAATGCTGGCCATGTGCTGGGTGATCTCTCTCAGCGCCTGCATGGTCGCAAGGCGCCCGTTGATATAAATGCGGTGGCGCTCGCTTCGGGATATCAGCCGTCTGACCATAAGGCCCTCTTCTATCTCAAACCCCTGGTTCTGCATGGCGCCCGCTGCCGAGCTTCCAGACGGCATATGAAATAAAGCCTCCAGCTCCGCTGTTTCCGCACCGGTCCGAATCAGGCTGGCGGAGGCCCGACTGCCCAGCAAGAGGTTGACGGCGTTGATAATAATTGATTTGCCAGCGCCGGTTTCGCCGCTCAGAATGGTCAAGCCTTCTGAAAAACGAATGCGCAGATCATCGATAATGGCAAAGTTTTTTATGGATAGTTCCTGCAGCATAAGCCGACGTCGGGGTTAACCCCCAGGTGAATTTCAGTGATGAGGTCTATTTTGCAATGTTGTTTATGCAACGATGGGGTTAGTACTTTTGCCGCACCTTGGTAATGTTGCCCACCTCACCCATCACAATAAGGGTCATCCCTTTCTCGAGCACCAGTTGCCCAGAGGGGTTGAATTCCATTTCACGATTTAAGTGGCGGACGCCTAAAACCAGAAGCTCATGGTCCTGTTTCAGACTGCCTTCCATAAGCGTTTTTCCCACAAGCGGGGATTTATCAGACACGTTGATCTGGTGAATCCTCAGGTTGCCCCGGCTGCTGCGCAGCATGCTGTCCAGAAAATCCACGGCCGCCGGGCGTATCATCTCCGAAGCCATGCGCAAAGCACCAATATAGTTTGGTGAAACAACCTTGTTGGCACCTGCCCGTCTCATTTTGGGCTCGAGGTTTTTACTGATCACCCGGCTTATGATCCTGGCCCTGCTGTTGAGCATCCGAGCGCTCATGGTCGTGAACAGATTGTCCTTGTCCGAAGACAGGGTGACGATAATACCGGATGCCTTGTCGATACCTGCTGCGGCCAGGCTGGCATCGTCGGAGGCATCACCTTTGATGTAAAGCAGATCACCGATCTCCTTGCAGCGTTCGATAATCTCTTCATCCATTTCGATGAGCACCACCTGTTCACCGTTTTTGATGAGTTCGGCAATCACCGGCCGTCCGGTTTCCCCACCGCCACAGACGATATAATGATTCTTTAATTTGCTGATCTCTTTTTCCATCTTTTTTTTCCTCAACATCCCTGACAGTTCGCCTTCAATGATGACAGCCGTCAGAGTACTGATGCCGTACAGGATGATACCCATGCCGAAAGTAATCAGGATCATCGTGAATATTTCAGCGGCAATATTGCCGGTGACCGCCGTCACCTCTCCGTAGCCGACGGTGGTCAGGGAAATGACGGTCATGAATAGGCAGTCCATGAAACTGTTCTGGCCCTGGTAAATAACGTAATACCCCAGGCTGCCTGCCATGATGACACAGAGGACTGCGACCATAATGAGGATGAGTCGGCGTTTGATTTCCATTAGAATTCGATTTGCTGTACTGTTTCGCGGCCATTGATGGCCTTGCGGATTTCTTTTTGCACCAAGGGGTCGACAATGGGTGTCACGCGGGATATGGGGCGGCCCTCTTCACTGGTTGCGTATTTCGCCTCACGGAGGAACCCCGGGACACGTGCATAACAGCATCCTCCTGTCCCGCAGCAGGTGGTGTCGAAAAGCGCACACCCTATCAGGTACAGCACTTGCTGATTTTGAAAGGAAAGCACGGCCTCCTTGATGAAGACGTATTCCCCCCCGATCGCCTTGACCGTCTCGTTCAGCTCGGGATGAATATAATCGATTACCTTGTCAGACAGCATTCCACTACCTTAGTACCTATTTATTGAAATCGCATCATATTTG
>JBDLJD010000049.1:0-26102 GCA_039714495.1 Thermodesulfobacteriota bacterium | reverse complement strand
GGCAATATATGAAAAAATGGGGCATCCCCCTCAGAAGAGAGCTGTGATGATTCGCACTGTTACCTGAACGAGGCGATTTTTATCTCGATTCAGAAAAAATCACCTTGTTCAGGTTTTAGTAAAAAATTCGGTTCAGGGTGTATTAATCATAACTTATATATGGAGAGCATTTTTTTGGGGGGGAGTCGGTAGGTATATGTTAAGATTAAACGGTTTATAGCGTTACGTAACGGCAGCTTAACGCTTTCCGATCGGAGGATGGGCATATAACAATCGTCCGGTTGATGGCTCAAGGCGCAATTTCATGAGGGCTTTACAGATAAAAACGCATAAATTGAATAGCGTCAGAATTGTGCAATATTGGTATGAAAATTGAATACTCCTCTGTAGAAAAAAACTTTAAGGAGGATTAAATAAAATGGAATCCATGCAAATTACGACAGCAGAGGAGTTTGAAAATACCATTAATAACGGTGTATGCCTTATCGATTTCAATGCACCCTGGTGCGGTCCGTGCCGTGCACAGGAGCCGACTATAAAAAAGCTGACAGAGGACTATTCAGGCAGGGTGACGATTGCAGAAATTAATGTTGACGAAAACCAGGAAACAGCCGCCAGGTTGGGAATCCAAAGCATTCCCACCATTGCTGTTTTCAAGAATGGCGCAGAAGTCGAGCGTTTTGTGGGTCTTCAGACATCCCAGACGCTTGTTGAGGCCATTGAAAACCATTTATAATGGAGTGTTCACATGCCAATATACGAATATCGATGTGAAAAATGCCAGCATGAATTTGAAAAACTGAGTTTCAAAAGTGACGATGAAAAAATTGAATGCCCTGAATGCGGTAAAACGAAAGTGGCTCGCGTATTGAGCGCTACCAGCTTCATGAGCCGATCAGGTTCAGGGGCCTGCGCCCCCGGATCATCATCGGGTTTTTCCTGAGCGGGCTAGAAAAAGCGCGGCGGGCTGCCGTGCCAATTGTAAAGACATATCGTTTTTTCAGGGAAGCTGAAATTCTTATGAATCAATTGAATCAACGGATTGTGGTTATTTTGGGGAGGCCTTTTGAATACATTTGCTCCTGCCGATCGTTGATTTGAACAAGGAGCTAACATGCCAAAAGAAATATCGAGAAGATCTTTTTTAAAAGGCTCTCTGGTGGCGGCCTGTGCCACCTGCGCCTCGCAGGTTCCTCTGCCGGCATCGGCCAAAACCAAGAGCGGACAGGAGTTGGCCACCCTCATCGACATCCGCAAGTGTGTCGGGTGCGAGGCCTGCGTGGAAGCCTGCCGTGAAGTCAATGATTTTAAATACCCCGTACCGGAAAAACCTTTCCCCAAGATGTACCCCAACCGCGTCAAGGTGGCGGACTGGTCGGACGAGGATGGCCGGGAAGTGCGGGATCGCCTGACGCCCTACAACTGGCTGTCCATCCAGTGGGCCACGGTCGAGGTGGACGGAGAAGAGACCGAGCTCTCGTTTCCCCGGCGGTGCATGCACTGCCAGAACCCGCCTTGCGCCGATCTCTGTCCCTGGGGTGCGGCACGCAAACTGGAAAACGGCATCACGGTCATCCACTCGGACATCTGTCTGGGAGGTAAAAAATGCCAGGTGGTCTGTCCCTGGGACATTCCCCAGCGCCAGACCGGTGTGGGCCTCTACCTCGACATCCTGCCCAGCCTGGCCGGCAACGGTGTTATGTACAAATGCGACCGCTGCTACAACCGCATCGCGGACGGGGAAATGCCGGCGTGCATCGAAGAGTGTCCGGAGGATGTTCAGATCATCGGGCCCAGGGATGAAATCGTCGCCGAAGCCCATCGGCTGGCAGAAGAGGAGGGCGCCTACATTTATGGTGAGACGGAGAACGGCGGCACCAACACCCTGTACGTGTCACCGGTTCCCTTTGAAACCCTAAACCAGGCCATCAGCAAAGGCCCGGGCCAGCCCCATTTTGACAAAGTCGAAGACCAGATGGCCCATGCCGACAACCTCGCCAAAGCCATGCTGATCGCACCGTTCGCCGGTCTGGCCGCAGCAGTCGGCCGCGTTTACAAAGCCTCAAAAAAATTGGATGACAAAACAGGAGAAGCATCATGAAACAAGCGACAGCGCCAAAGGTGTTTGCCGAGCAAAAGTTTTTCAAGCCATTTTATTTCCTGCTGCTATTCACCATGGGGTTGACCGGTTTCGGCCAGATGCCCATTTTCAAGCGCTACTACATTGCCGATATTCCGGGTTTGGGCTGGCTGGCGGATTTTTATGCCACGCACTATATCCACTACATCGGTGCCGTGGTTCTCTTTGGTTTTTTTGTCTATGCCGTTGTCGTCTATTTCGGGTTGATGCATAAGCAGTTTGGGCTGACCTGGGCCGCCTACGTCAGGATCGCGTTGCTGGCCTTGATATCCATTACAGGCATCTTTCGTGTTTTGAAAAATCTACCGGATGTGGTTTTTTCACCCTTGTTTACCATGGTGATAGATATTTCCCATCTGGCTTTTATGATGTTTTTAATGGTATTCGGAATTCTTTTCATGATCAAAAAAATAGGATGGCTGGATAGTAAGTAGGAAAGAACGCACACGCACAGCAGGGACGCCCTAAGATTATGTGCGGAAGCCATCGGTGAGATGCTGGCAGGTTGAAACGTTATCTGAAAATCACGAAAACACGAAAAGTATTAAAATCGTGTTTTCGTGATTGCATTTGGTCTTTGAGTCGCAAAATAAGCAAAAAGTACAAATCAAAAGAGGGCCAAGCCTCTCGATGATACTATCGTTCCCTTATGTTTCATCCGGGATTGTGGCGGAAACAGTAAACTGCGGCGGGTCGAGGATGTTTCTTTTTACCGAGCATAATTGGGCGGTTTTAATGACCGCTGCTTTGTATTTCGGCGGAAAGTCCGGCGGCAGGTCGATATGGATGTGAATGGCCGTGGTCAGGTGTTTCTCTTCATCTCTCTCAAATTGAAGTTTCATTTTGATATTTGACGTGTCAATGCCCCGTTCCTGGCAGAAGTAGACCACGTAAATTCCTGCACATGTTCCAATGGAAGCCAGAAACAGACTATAGGGCTCGGGGGCGCTTTCTTCCCCTCCCTCTTCTTTGGTCTGATCGGTTTCAATGGTGAAGCCTTTGTAGTTGGCATTGACTTTCTTGCCTCCGGGAAAATATACATCCATTTCCATGATAACCCCTTTTGTTTTGAATATGTGAAATAAAATTACGGGTACAGTTAGCTGCAGATATAGTAAAGCAAAAATGAAATGAGTCAAGGTGGTGCAAAAAAAATTGCGGTACCTGCCGATGGACCAGGTCTGGATGCCCGGGTTCAAAACAAGCTGGGAGCCGCACCCTATCTACTGGTTGTTGATCCGGCAGATATGTCTTACGAGGTTTTGGACGGGACGTCTCAGCAACACAGAATCTGAAGTTCTCGCCTCTCCGTGACAGGCATATTTGAAGATTAATTGTTTCAGGAGGCTAATTTTCATCATGGGGATTTCCAGATGTTGGAGTGGACTACTGCCGGAAAGGGTTTGCGTATCGGCCTTCTCGTGCACCACACCGATGGGCAGCGCGAATGGGCTTACGACCGTGACTCTCATATCGGGCGACTCGACCGAGGCCTTGATGAAGGGCCGAGTCGCGGGTGGATTATTGTAAACATGAAGGATGACTGGAAGGTTATCTATCCAGATTCGCCATTCCGCATTCGGCTCAGGCCGTAGCTTCGTCGACGATTTCAGCAATATCCTTGACAACGATGTCCGATTCCTTGTCCATCAGTCCATCCATGAGCATGGTGGCGCAAAAGGGACAGGTGGACGCCAGGGTTGTCGCACCTGTTTTCATGGCCTCTTCGGCCCGATCGATGTTGATGCGTTTGCCCAGGGTTTCCTCCATGAACATCCTGCCGCCGCCGGCACCACAGCAAAACCCTTTATCGTGCGTACGCTGCATTTCCACCAGGCTGCCGGAAGCGTTCATGGTACGCAACAGGTCCCGCGGGGCTTGGTAGATGCCGTTCCAGCGGCCCAGATAGCAGGAGTCGTGGAAGGTCAGGGAGCCCAGGTTCTGGTTGTTGGGCTTGAGAAGCCCTTGCTGGTGAAGGTTGAGCAGGTACTGTGTATAGTGAACTACAGGATAGCTGGCCCCGAACTGGGGGAATTCATTTTTCAGGGTGTTGAAGCAGTGGGGGCAGCCGGTCAAAATGGTTTTGGGCTTGTACTGGTTCAGGACCTCCACATTCTGCTGGATCAGCATCTGGGCCAGGTACTCGTTGCCAGCCCGCCGGGCCACGTCACCGTTGCAGGACTCTTCAGGACCCAGGATGGCAAAATTGACTCCGGCCCGATTCAACACCCGGGCCATGGCCTGGGCAATTTTTTTGCCGCGGTCGTCAAAGGATCCCGAACAACCCACGAAATAGAGCACATCCGCCTCGGGGTTGTCGGTCATCAGGGGCACATCCAGGTCCTTGGCCCAATTGGCGCGCGTGTCCGCGGCAAATCCCCAGGGGTTGGCCTGGTTTTCCAGGTTGGTGAAGGTTTCCTGCGCTTCCGGTGGAAAGCTGGCCTCCATGAGCACCTGGTGCTTGCGGCTTTCGATGATGAGGTCGAGATGCTCGATGTTCACCGGACATATGTCCTCACAGGCTCTACAGGTGGTACAGGACCAGAGCACGTCTCCGGTGATGGGCGAGTCCTCCCGCACAAAAGGCTGTACAGCTTCGGCATCCCCGGCCAAAATGGCGTCGGCATGGTCAAACAGGTCTATTTTGAAATCGTGGATCAGTTTCTTGGGCGACAGGGGTTTGTCCGTGTTGGCTGCCGGGCATTGCTCCTCGCACCGGCCGCACTCTGTGCAGGCATAAAGGTTGAGGACATTTTTCCAGTTCAGTTCCACGGTTTTGCCCAGACCGAAGGTTTCCAGGTCTTCGTCTTCGATATCGGTTTTGGCGATGGCTTTCTCGCGTTCAAGGGGTTTCAGGAACACGTTGGGAACGGCTGCCAGAAGGTGCAGGTGCTTGGAGCCGGGTATGTAAATCAGAAACCCGATGATGGTGGCCATGTGGATCCAGTAGGCGATCTCGTAACCAACAAACACTTTTTGCGGCGTCAATTGGTCCAGGCTGAACAGCCCTACCAGGATCCCTGAAATCGGAAAGGTGCTGCTGTAATCAAAAGCGCCGGCCTCAATGGGTAAAAGGGTCTGAAACGCATTGATCACTTGAAAAGTGATGATGATGACGCAGGTGAAGAGGATGATCAGGTTGGCATCCATGCCCATGGTCAGGTAACTGGGCTTCACGATGACGCGGCGGTATATGGCGTATAGAAATCCCACCAGCACGAAGGAGGCCAGGATGTCGGCCACGAACAGGTAGCCGCCGTAAAGGCCGGGAGCGAGATGGGCCACGTCAAAGGCCGGACAGACCCCCTTGAGCATCAACTCCAGGGAATGGGGCTGGACAGCTAGAAACCCGAAAAAAATCAAGGTGTGCGCCCACCCGGCGGCTTTCTTGCGGCGCACGTTGGACTGGCCCAGAACATCCTTGAAGAGCACCAGCACCCGTTCCTTCACCCTGTTCAGTTTGAATTCCGTCTGGCCCTGCACCGACTGCATCACCTGATAAAGGCGTCGCACTTTCAGGATAAAAAGGGAGAATCCGCCCACAATGGCCATGAACATGACAAATGATTTGATGATAGTGTATTGTTCCACTGTAATTGCTCCTACATATTAATATTTAGGTGTTTTGAATTTTTTTCTTTAACCACAAAGACACAAAGGACACAAAGAAAAAATGAGAAAAATCTTTGTGCTCTTTGTGTCTTTGTGGTTCGGATTGATTTTTATCGAAATGCGATGCCTATGCGGTGATTTCCTTCAGCTTGCGGGTGAGCACCGGGATGACATCGAAGAGGTCGGCGCAGACGGCATAATCGCACTTGTGCATGATGGCCGCATTGGGGTCCAGGTTGATGGCGATGATGATGCCGGCCGTCTTCATTCCCGCAAAATGTTGAACCGACCCGGAAATACCACAGGCAATGTAAACTTTGGGGCTGACGGTTTTTCCGGTCTGGCCGACCTGCATGGTGTGGCTGACCCAACCGGCGTCCACGGCGACCCTGGAGGCGCCCACAGCTGCGGATATCTGCTTGGCGAATTTAAAGAGAATATCGAAATTGTCCTTGTTTTGCATACCCCGGCCGCCGGATATGATCACGTCGGCTTCGGTCAGGTCCACGAGATCCG
The DNA here is from genome assembly GCA_039714495.1 of Thermodesulfobacteriota bacterium. GTDB lineage: Bacteria > Desulfobacterota > Desulfobacteria > Desulfobacterales > B30-G6 > JAJDNW01. The sequence goes on along the minus strand of JBDLJD010000049.1, from coordinate 19,834 downwards.
ACGCCCCTTTTTTAACCTCCAGGACCGTGATCCCGGTTTCCTCGATTTCAGCTTGAAACGTCTCCAACATGGCGTCGCCCGGCATTGTTACAGGATCGAGGGCATTGGGGCGCATGCCGTACAGATGGTACTTGCCATGCGTCCTGAACCGGGCAGCGGCCTTGCCGCTGAACTGGGATTTGGTTGCCGTCTGGTCGCTTAGATCGACGGCCGTGCAGTCCATGACCAGCGGCGCACCAAGGCGGGCCGCCACACGTGACAGGATATTCTTGCCCTGAGCGCTGGCCAGTCCCATCAGGGTCTGGATGTTGAAGTGTTCCATGGCCTGAACAACAGCGCCAGCCCATTGTTCCGCATGCCACGGGATAGCGCCGTTGGCAGAAGTGATTTGCACAACCCGTTGGATGCCGTGGGCCTCCAGGATTTCCACCGATTCGGCGGAACCACCCTCCAGCAGCAGGGCAACCCGTTCTGTTTTATTGTCATGGGCGGCTGATATAACGCCCAGACAGGCGGGCTTGACCTTCCCATTCTTCATTTCTATTAGAAAACCGACTTTTGTCATCCGTCGAGAACCTTGGCTTTGTCACGGAGAACCTTAACCATGGCACCTGCAATCTCATCAACGGTTCCCTCAATATTGTCCGGTTGTCGCTCCTCTTTCAGCGGTTCAATGCCGACCATCTCCACCCGGGAGGCCGGCAGTTCCATTTCCAGGTCCGATAATTCAAGAACGGTTATGGGTTTATTTCTGGCCTTGAGAATATCCGGCAGCTTCGGGTAGCTGGGCTGGTTCAAGTCCTTTCCGGCCCCGATCACACAGGGCATATCCATCTGTACATGTTCGAGGTTGCCGGCCTCCATTTCGCAGGTGACCTTAACCGATGTCCCGGACAGTTCGAACGCTACGGCGTTGGAGACCGCCGGAAAACCCAAAAAGGCCCCCAGGTGGAACATGGTTTGAAAGCCTTCGCTGTCGATGGCTTCCCTGCCGGTGAAAATCACGTCCGGAGCCCCGTCCGCCTGGATGGCGCTGCAAAGCGATCTGGCTGTGGACAGGCTGTCATGATCGGTAGCGGATTTAATGAGAATGCCGCGGTCGGCGCCCATGGCCATGGCCGAACGTAGCGTGGCTTCGGCGCTTTCCTTGCCAAGGGAGATGGCAATGACCTCTGCATCGCTGGTTTGTTTTTTTAATCGGACAGCCTCTTCAACGGCGTTTTCATCGTAAGGGTTCATGATGAAGGTGATGTTTTCATCGATGTGCCCGTCCGCCTTGATCCGAATGGTGGCTGCCGTGTCCGGCACGTGTTTTACGCACACATAAATTCTCATGTTTATATTTCAGTAGGACCTTGTGTAGTTTATAGGCGATCGTGTTATATATTTCGTTATGCGTTAGATAGCATGAGAATTTATTAGCCGTTCACGGAAAAGCTGCTGTTGTAGTTGATTTCCCGGTTGCGGGAAAAGAAACCCACGTCGATGGTGCGCCCGATATGGGGCAGGGTGTACTGCAGGGGTTCTTTGTCGTGATCCAGGCCCTTTTCGCACTTGTCGATCAGTTCGGCCATCATGTGGCCGGCAACCGGGGCATTTTTGTACTGGTTGCCGCTGGAGCCGATGGCCATGTAAAATCCCTGCAGACTTGATTTGTCATAAATGGGGATCCAGTCGTCGGAGCAATCGTAAAGGTCGCACACCCCACGCGGCTGGTTGGGGATGGCCATGTCGGGCACCCGCCGTGCACAACGGTAGGTCTGGGCATTCCATTGCTCCACGGTCAACTGATTGTTTCTTTCATAGGATTCCTGGCCGGCGTAGAACACGTCCGGATCCACCCATTCCTGGGGATCGCAATCCGGGTCTTCGCTGCCGATCAGAAACATGTTGCCCACTTCCGGGCGGTAGTAGCAACCCACATCGCCGTCCGAGGTGTGGTAGCCGTCATTTAGGTAGTCGTAGCCTTCCGGGGCAGGGCAGTGCATGACCTCGTGCCGCAGGGCTTTGGTCTTGATGTTGCATTCTTCATAGACCCCTTCGGCCATTTGATTGATCTTGTAGGAATGCGGCCCGGCCACATTCACCACCACCGGTGCATCGATTTCCGTACCATCGTTCAGGGTGATGCCCAGAACCTGATTGTTCTCACTGCGTACGGCCGTAACTTCGGCATTGAATATGAACTCGGAGCCTTTGGCTTCGGCAGCCCGCATGATGTTGTGGGCGGAAAGCGCCGGATCACTCATATAGCCGCCTTCGGGACAGTAAATACCGCCTTCCAGCATCTTTTCGGGTTCGTTGAAAAAATCCGGGTCTTCCGGGCGTTTTATCGGCCAGAACTCGTGCATGTCGTAAACAGGGACCATCTCCTTGATCTTATCTACATCCCACTCTTCGTATTTGACGCCTACAGCGTCATAATTGTTTTGAACTTTGCGCCAGTCGTGCCCCTGGGATTTAATCAGGATGGAACCGGTGTTCATGTATTGGGCCAGGCCTTTTTCATCCTGGACATTGTCGAGATAGTTTTCCCAATCCAGCCAGTATTTAAACCCTTCATAGGCCATGGCCACCCCGTCCTCGGTGGAATAGTGGGCGCGGACGATGGCGCAGGAGGCTGCGGTGGACCCTTCGCCGGCATCGGACAGTTTGTCCACGTTGAGGGTTTTGTATCCCATTTTGGCGAGTTCATAGGCAACGGGGCAGCCGATTACCCCGGAACCGATAATGATGGCATCGTATTTTTTTGTCATGATTATTCTCCCTTATATTTGTGGATTTTCTTTGTGTCCTTTGTGCCTTTGTGGTTCTATTTCGTTTGGTTCCAGCCCTCGTTTATCCAGCTGTTGAATATGTTTTGCCCGGCCGGTTGAAGGTTGAATTCGTGTCCGGCATGTAAAATTGCTGCAACCATGTCACGGGCATATCCCCGGGAACAGGTCAACAGGATCCCCGGCGTGTCATCCGCTTGGCCCGCGACCACGATCTGGCAGGGCACATGGGCAAAGGGTCCCTGAAAAAGCCGGGGTGTTTGGATGTTTGGATCGCGGAAGTCAAGGCTTGACAGTTTTTCGGTAATTGAAAAAACCGCTTTGCCCAGGATAGCCAGGAAAAGGGTGACGTCAGTAGTGTCGGTGTAGGCCGTATCATCAGGTGTTTCCAGACGATCTCCGGTGAGCTGCCATAGGGATACCTGGGTGCGGTTCATGCGGTTGGCCAGGATATTGTTTCCAAAACAGCACTGCCCTGGATTTTCAGGGATGTCAGTCTCGAACGGTTTGAACTTGGAAAGGTCGCTGTCCTGGAGATCCCACCTGGGCCGGTGGCTCAGGTCGACAATCCAGGGGCCTTCGCCCTCGGATGCGTATTCCATGACGACGGTCCAGTGGTCCTGCGTTTCCAACTGTTTGGCTTCCTTGGGGAAGACCACCGGCGATCGTCTTTCCAAATCTATCATCAGTAATACCTCGCTGCTTGAATTAATCCGTCCGTGGCGGACAGATCGGAATTGAATATCCAATTATCAAGTTTGCAGGGCTGAAGCCCTGGACTACATTGCTTTAGGCTAACCGCTTTGTAGCGCAGGGATTTATCCCTGCCAAACTGAGTGCTGAATACTGAATGCTTGATGCGGGCTGCCTTAACTTGGACATTGATCATTCGTTATTGGATATTGGTTATTCGCTCTTTCCTCAATACAACTGATCTGGAGATTAGCCAAATAGTCGTTTGCCCAAGTTTCAGCTTCGCATCCTTGCCCCCTCCGGATCGTAAAAAGGCATGGGCACCACTGTGGCGTTGACCAGATGCCCCTCGCATTCGTCTTCGTAAATAGAAAGCTCGGTGTCGACCACATTCAAAGGATCTTCCACCAGGGCCATGGCAATGGCTTCCTGAAGTGTGTAGCTGTAGCGTGCGATGCAGACGTGCCCGCGAATCTTGTCATCCACCACAATGGAACCGTCTTTGGGGGGCGTGCGGGTGTCCTTCATTTTAATCCCAACCAGTTTCAGGCGTTTCGTCTGGTTTTCGGTCTGCTCGAGGGCCACGGCGCCCACCGTGTCTGCGGCTGGTTTGCTGCGGTCCCAGAGGCCGCCGAGGCCAACATCGTGCAGGGTGGTGCGCTGCTCCGACTCGGAGCCAATGATCAGATGCCCCTTTTCCATCCTGAGAACGTTTTGGGCTTCCAGGCCGAAGTTGGCAATGCCGAATGGTTTGCCGGCTTCGGACAAAGCATCCCACAGGGTCTCCATCCACGAACTGGGGACGTGCAGCTCATAGGAAAGCTCGCCCACAAAGCCCAGGCGCATGGCCCTCACCGGGATGGTGTCGAGAACCGTAAATTCCCGGTAGGCGGCAAAAGGGAAGGCTTCATTAGAAAGGTCCGCATCGGTGATCTCGGACAGCACCTCTCTGGCCTTGGGGCCGGCAAGGTTGATCACACCAAAGGCGTCAGTGAGGTTTACCACGTTGAAATCCCAGCCGTCATAGCGGGTGTGATAGCGAATCCACTCCACGGTGCCGCCGGCCCTGGCAGTGGAGGCGGTGAAGTAGTAGTCGTTTTCGCCTCTTTGAACCACCACGCCGTCATCGATGATGCACCCGTCTTCATTGCACATGGCCGAATATTTAATTTTGCCTGTAGGGATCTTGGCCATATTGCCCACATACACCCGCTGCAGGGCTTTGAGAGCGTCCGGCCCGAAGATGCGAAATTTGCCCAAGGTCGTGGCATCGAGCATGCTCACGTTGTTGCGGACGTTTTCGATTTCCCGGCGGCAGGAAAAATCGTCGGAAAAATACCGGGCCCGGTTCCAGACGCCCACTTGGCGCATGATACCGCCATCCTGTTTCTGGTGGTCGTGCATGGGAGTCCGTTTGTACATGAGGTGGTTGGTCCCGGCATAGGTGGCCATCAATGTAGGCACCAGCGGTGCCCGCATGGTAGTGGGCCGGGTGAGTGCACCGTGGTCTGTGTGGTGCTGGGCCACCAGAAGGGGCAGGTTGTGTCCGGGAATGCCGCTTTGACCCGGGCCGGTACCTGCGGCCGTAAAGCGTTTGATCAGTTCGGTGGCATCGAAGCCCATGGCAATGGCCTGCTTGATATTTTTTACGGTGGTGTCTTCATCGAAACAGATAAAGGCCTTGCGGCCCTTGACCGGTGCCATGACCAGTTTGCAGCCCCTTTCGGGCCGGGGGCGTGTGGCCAGTACTTCCTGTGCTTTGCTCAACGCGGCAGTTGATCCTTTCCCACAGCTTGTGGCTGCCGAAAGCCCGGCAATCTTACCCGAGGCTTCAATGGCCTGGGAGTCGTTGAGGCCCAAAACGCGTCCGGCGGCATATATGCCGGCCGGCAGACTGCTGGGCAGGAAAAATCCCGTGTGCTGGTCAAAGGCCAGCGCTGCCTGGGCCAGGGAAAGAGGGCCGGTGACCGGGGTCATGCCGGCGGAGGCCACTAAAAGGTCGCATTCCATTTTCTTTTCAAAGGTGCCCTGGAGCGTGGTCAGGGAAACGCTCTTCAGCGGACTGCCAAAAGCTTCCCGCGCCACCCAGCCTCTCAGGTAGGGGATCTCCCGTTGTTCGAGTTCAGAGACCAGGGCTGTGTTAAGGGGATCTTCGCGAATGTCGGCAACAGCGGCGATTTCCAGTCCGGCATCGAACAGGTCCAGGGCTGCTTCGAGTCCCAGATCGTGGGCCACGCTGAATACCGCACGTTTTCCGGGCAGAATGCCATAGGTGTTGGCCAGGCGATGGGCGCAGCCGATCTGCATGACTCCCGGGCGCTCGTTGTTTTCAAAGAGCAGGGGGCGTTCGATGCAGCCGGTGGCCACCACCGTGCTTTGGGCGCGGATTTCAAGATAGCGTTCGTCAAAAGGATCCTTTTCACCGCCTATTTGAAAAGCCGTGACCAGGTTGTTGCTGTAAGCCCCCACCATGGCCGTGTGTGTGAAAACACGGATATTGGGAAGGGTTTGTACGCGTGCGGCCAGCTCCCGGGCCCTCTGATAATGCGGCAGGCCTTCACTGAAATCCGACTGTCGGTAGTCAAAGAAACCGCCCAGCCAGGGCCGGGCCTCCAGGATGGTAACCCTGAGGCCGGCTTCGGCGGCGGCAATGGCGGCCGTCATACCGGAGGGCCCGCCCCCGATGACACAGACATCGGTGGTGGGAAAGATCTCATCGAATTCGCCGGTCATCCTGAATTCGGGTGTGATCTTGCCCAGGCCGGCCGCCTTTCTGACTTGCTGGAGGGCAATGGGCCAGATACGGGCCGGTTTGTGCATGGTGCGGTAGTAAAATCCGGCCGGCATGGCCCAGTCCAGGCTGTCCATGAATCCCATGGCGTCGAGTTCCGGTGACCCTTTTACATTCTGGGCCTTCACCTGCATCCCTTTTTTCAGGAGTGATTTTTCGGTGTTGACGTTGGGGATGCCGTTGACTTCCATGCAGGTGTTGCTGCTTTCCCCGTCCAGGCTGTACAGCCCTCGGGGGCGGTGGTATTTCAGGCTGCGCGAAAATATGCGGATGCCGCCGGCAAAAAGTGCCGTAGCGACGGTGTCGCCCTTAAAACCGCTGAATGTTTTTTTCTTGTAGGTAAACGACAGGGGCTCGTTGGTATCGACCCTCAACGTCGGGTGGTTTTGAAGCCTGCTCATTGTTTTGGCCTCCGATATTTTTTATTAAAGCTATATCTCGATGCGTTTATTATATAAAACAGGAATAGTCGTTTTTCTTTTTTAATAGCGACGCAGTCGCGTTTCATAAAAGCGTGGAACACGATTTTATTCTGTTTCCAGGTTTTTCAATGTGTCGCGATAGGTCGTGAACCATACGCCGCACCCGTCCTTGTGGCACCACCACTCTTTTTGAATGCCGGCAGTGCAGCGGTTCATATGGACATAGTCACACCATGTTTCCGGGGAGTTCCCAAAGTCGTCAGGCTTAGGTCCCTTGTCCTCGCCGCCATAGCGGAACTCGTAGCCGTTGCGTTTTCCGCACACGGGACAGGTCAGAGTGAGCGCCATTATCATTTCCTCCTGTTAAGTTCATGTTTTGAACTTCATAAAATCCTAATATCTAAAATGATAAATCCTAAACAATTACAAATGAACCAATATTAAATGTTCATAAATAAACAGAGGCTGAATGCCACAGTTCAATAACGTTGTTTTGTGATTTTGACATTTGAATTTAACGTTTGTTTAGAATTTAGGTAATTAGGGTTTAGTTTTTGTCATTTAATTATCAGCAGTATACGTTACCAGCGCCGCGGTTTCCCCCATGAGCCGGTGTTCGGCATAGCGTCCCAGGTGGAACGGCTTGAGGATCTCCGGGCATTCTCCGGTGGCCATGAACTGGGCCATGTATTTGCCGGTTGCCGTACAGGACTTGAAGCCGAAATAGCCCCATCCGCAGTTCATGTAATAGCCCTCGATGAGATTGTTGCCGTCCATGATGGGCGCCATATCCGGTGTCATATCCGCAAGCCCCGACCAGTGGCGCATAAATTTGACACCTTTGAGGCAGGGCAGCATTTCGGTAATGGCCTGGGCCTGGTGCCTTATGTAATAGGCCGTGGTCTGGGTGGTGTAGTTGGGCCAGGCATCCATGTGGGCGCCGGTGGCGATCTCTCCCTTGAGGGTCTGGTTGGCATAGGCGTGGTAGGCCCCGGAGGAGATCACGTGGTTTAATAGCGGTTTCAGGGGCTGGGTGACCATGGCCTGAATGTTCAGAACACTGATGGGCAGTTTGATGCCCAGCAGGTGATATGAAAGGGCGGCCGAGTATCCGCCGGCACTCAAGAGAACCCTGGGCGTGTTAATAGTGCCTTTATCCGTATCCACGGAAACGATTTTTCCGTTTTCCACGTTGATGCCGGTCACTTCGGTCTGCTGATGGATATGGCAGCCGTATTTGGCAGCCCCCTTGGCCAGCCCCCAGACAACGGCGTCATGGCGCACGATGCCGCCGGGCGGGTGGTACATGGCGCCGAAGATCGGAAAGGTGATGTCTTCGGCAATATTCAGGGCCGGCATCATTTCTTTACAGGTTTTAGCATCGATCAAATGGCTTTCGACTCCCTGGAACTGGGCGCTGGCGATGTTCATTCTGGCAGCGCTCATGGCGGCTTCGCTGTGCAGCAGGTTGAGGTTGCCGCAGTTGTAGAACATGAGATTGTAGTCGAGCTCTTTGGTGAGCACCGGCCACAGGTCAAGGGCTTCCTTGTAAAGCGGTACGTTCTCCTGGGTGCGCTGGTTGGCCCGCACAATGGCCGTGTTGCGCCCGGCGCCGCCAAAACCGATGTATTTTTTTTCTATAACGGCAATGTTCTGCATGCCCTGGTGGCGTGCCAGAAAATAGGCGGTGGCCAGGCCGTGCAAACCTCCCCCAATGATAACGGCATCATAGCTTCGTTGAAGTGCCGGCGGCTTTCCCCACAATGGTTTATATTTGTCCAGCATGGTCACATCCTTTAATTTGAATTCTCACCGCACTGAATAGTGCGGTGAGAATTTAAATTATGAAATGAAATAAAACCTGTCAAGTGTAAATATCAACGAGCTGGGCAAAAGGCTTGACAAGCAGCTCCATCTGATTGATAAGAAATATTATGTCCGCAGTTAAACAAGAAAATATGATCCGTAATAAACAGTAAATATTATAAAATTTATATTTTTTACCTTGGTTCTTCAGCGGTGTGTGAAGATGTCCGGAGGCTTGGCGGATTTATTTAAGATTTATTGAAAGAATTCATTTCATTTAAGGAAATCTCTCCGCGGCAAGCTGCGGGGAATTAAACCCAGGAGAGATTAAATTATCATGGATTTAAGAAAAATGAAGCTAACCATAATTTAGTGAGAGTAAATGTTTCATGAATCGTTGTGCGCTTATATACTTGAAAATTTAGGGAGCATGTATGGATGAGCAATCTTCTCACGCAACCATCAAGGCGATTGTCGAACAGAACCCGTCATTGACGCCCAAGGGGCGCATCATCGGCAGCTATATTATTGAAAACCCGCGCAAGGCCGTTTTCATGACCACCAAAGAACTTTCAGAGACGTGCCAGGTGAGCGAAGCCACGGTGGTGCGCTTTGTGAGCCAGCTGGGATTCAGCGGTTACAGTGCTTTCCGTCAGGCCCTGCGGGATTTTGTGGATACGGATTTGAATCTGTTGGACCGCAAGGATCTATCGGGTTTAAAGGGACCGGATACGGATCGACTGCACCGGGTGGTGCTCGAGGAGGCGGACAACCTGCAATATTTTTATGAAATTGCCGATATGGACGCCTTGAGCGCTGCGGTGACTGCCATGGAGGAGAGTGAGCATATTTATGTGGTGGGGTCGCGGCTGTCTTACACCTTTGCCTACTACCTGGGGTGGTCCCTGACCAAGATACGGCAGAATGTCCGGATTCTAAAAGGCAGCGACAGCACGGCCATCGACTGGCTGACCATCGCCCCGGACAACTGCCTGGTGATCATCATTGCCACGACCCGCTTTCCCAATGAATTGATCCAGCTTGGAACATTGGTGCAGCGGTTGGAAAAGAAATTGCTGGTGATTGCGGACAGCTCGCTTTGTCCCCTGGTAGCGTCGGCCGACCTGTCCCTGGTGGCGCCTACGAAAAACATCCCCTTTATCGGCAGCCCCACCACCATTTCTTGCATGATCAACTACCTGGTCCAGGAACTGGCCAGCCGGGACGGTGACCGCCTGGAAGAGCACCAGCGCAGGCTCGAGCGGATATACAGGGAGAACAATGTGCTTTTTAATTTGCAGAGAGCCACAGACCACAGCGACTGAATTGTTTTGACAGCATGCCTCATAAGTTGATAGACATGGCCTTTTCCTGAGAATATATCTTTCTGAATGCAGGAGCCCACCGCGTTGGAAAAACAGCCCATGGAAATATTGGCCGGGACCGTACCGCTTCCCATACCGAAAACCCAGTTGGGCGGCATCGGGTTTATGCTGGTCATGACCGTGTGTTTCTCAACCCTGGACGCTTCTGCAAAATTTCTGACCAATGAGCTGCCCCTGTGGGTGGTGATATGGGGGCGGTATTTCTTCCATTTTCTGTTCATCGCGGTTTTCCTGCTGCCGCGGGCGCCCGGGAAAATGCTGAAGACGCGGAACCTGAAAATGCAGGTTCTGCGTTCCTTTCTGATTTTTGTGACCGGGGTGACGTTCTGGGCCGGTTTGATGTTTCTGCCCCTGGCGGAGTGCACGGTCATCGCGTTCATTTCTCCCCTGCTGGTGACCATCCTGTCGGTCATATTCCTGGGTGAAAAATTCGGTTCACATCGGTGGGGTGTCGTGTTTGTCGGACTTTTGGGCGTGCTACTTGTTATCCGGCCGGGTGCCGGCATTGTTCACTGGGCGATGATTCTGCCCCTTCTGGCAGCGCTTTTCTATGCAACATTGCAGATTACCACCCGGGTTCTCGGGCTGCAGGACAATGTCTTGACGACCCTTTTTTACACAAGCACGTGCGGGCTGATCTTTTCGAGCGTCATTGCGCTGATTTTCTGGCAGACGCCGACCCCTGCCCAATGGTTAATGTTGACCTGGCTGGGATTCGTCGGTGCTATGGGCCATTTTTTCATGATCAAGGCCTTTGAAAGGGCCCCTGCCTCACTCTTGGCATCGTTCGATTATGCCACCCTTGTCTGGGCAGCCCTGTATGGTTTTTTTCTGTTCAATGATTTGCCGGATGCATGGACCGTGCTGGGCGCCGCGATCATCGTGTCCAGCGGCATATACCTGATCCGGAAGGAAAAAAACTAAAAGCATCCGTGTGTCAGAGAAAGGTATGTTGTTCTGCTGAGAGAAGGGGAATAATGGCACCATATCGATTCAGTGTGGGTAGTGTTTGCTTTGGACGTTCGGAACAACTATCTTGTTGTTGCCCAACTGGAAAAATGATAGCTTGTAGTTATGGACAGAAATCACACGGCCATAAGATATGGGTGAATAAAATGAATTATGAGGTAATTTTGACCTGTGCCGTGACCGGTGGAAGCGACATAAAAGAGAAACACCCGGGGCTGCCGTCTAGCCCGACGGAAATTGCAGCCGCAGCCATAGAGGCTGCAAAAGCCGGTGCAGCAGTTGCCCATATCCATGTCAGAGAGTCCGAGACCGGCGCCCCGAGCAGGGATATGGAGCTGTACAAGGAAACGGCAAAAATGATCAGGGAAAGTGACGTAGATGTGATATTAAATATCACCACCGGCATGGGCGGCGATCTTGTCCCCAGCGAGGACAACCCTGCTGTGGGCGGTCCGGGAACCGACATGATTTCAGCGGCTGAACGCGTGGCTCACATTGAGAAGATAAAGCCCGAAATCTGTTCCTTGGACTGCGGCTCCTTCAATTATGCCGCCACCGCATACGTGGCGACCATGGACATGCTCCGGGAAAGCGCTGAAAGAATACGGCGCGCAGGTGTCAAGCCGGAGTTGGAGGTCTTCGAACTGGGACATATCTGGCAGGCAAAACAGTTGATGGCCGAAAGCATTGTTGACAAGGATGCCTTCTTTCAACTGTGCATGGGAATTCCCTATGGCGCCGAGGGGACCACTGCCAATATGGTCGCCATGCATCAAGCGCTGCCGCCGGGCGTAACCTGGGGCGCATTCGGGATCGGCAGGCAGGAGATGCCCATGGTTGCCCAATCGGTCATTATGGGGGGTAACGCCAGGGTCGGGCTGGAAGACAACCTCTATCTTGAGAAAGGGGTGCTTGCCGACAATGCCGATTTGGTTAACAGGGCCCGGGAAATCGTCGAACGTTTGGGTGCCCGGTTGTTAAACGCTGATCAGGCCCGTAAGAAACTCAACCTTACTTAGTCCATCCAAAAATAGACAGCCGAAATAACCCCAATGTTGCAAAAGCCTGAGGGGTAACATGAGAATTGCGCTGCTTGGCGCCGGTTCCATCGGAACCATAATGGGTGCGTTGCTATGCGAAAGCGGACAAGACGTCGTGCTCGTGGACAATTTTGCAGAGCATGTGGACACGCTCAACCAGTGTGGCGCGCAAATCAAGGGCAAGATGGAATGTACCATACCGGTGCAGGCAATTTTGCCGGAGGAAATGGAAGGTTGTTACGATCTAATCGTTTCACTGACCAAGCAGACAGTCCTGCGATTATCCCTGAAGAACGCATTGCCGCACATGCATGCCGATACCATCATCCTGACACTTCAAAACGGGATACCCGAAGATATTTCCAGAGAATTTGTCAGCGAAGACAAAATTATGGGGGGTGGTGTGGAATTTGGCGCTACCTGGCTCGAACCCGGCGTATCGGAATTAACCACCGGGACACAAACCTTGGGAATCACCTTCGGTCCTCTAAACGGCCAGATCACAGAAGATACCAAAAGAGTTGAACACGCCTTTTCAGGCTTGCACCATACGCATGTGGTGGATAACATTCTCGGCCTCAGGTATTCGAAGCTGACAGACAATTCAACCTTCAGCGCCATGTCCACAGCCTTGGGGTGCTGCTGGGGCGAAATATTGGACAGCTATGCGGCCATGACCTGCATCGCCCATCTGGGGCGGGAAGCTGCGCTGATTATCGAAAAAACCGGTGTTTTACCTGAAAAAATTTTCGGTTTTCAGCCCCTGGTTAAAAACCTCGGCTTTGTGTCTCAAAAGGAGATGGGCACCGTTATTTACGACTACTGGACCCCGCTCTACACCCCTTTTAGAAGCTGCAAAGCCAGCATGCTGCAAGATATAGAAAAGGGAAGACAGTGCGAGATTGACTATATCAATGGAAAGTTTGTGGCATTGGGGAAACAACACGGGGTGGCGACACCCTTCATGGAATCCGCGGTCCGCATCATAACAATGCTCCAAAATAAGGAATTGTCCCTTGCAAATGCCTGGGACAATCTAAACGCTTTTCCAATGCCCGTTTGGGCATGAATACAACGCCCGCTTTTGCAGTACCCTTGATTTCCAACTTTTACGCTGCGCATACCCCTTGATGATGATGATGAAAAAGAATTGGAGAAAATCTGCAAACGTGCTGCAGCAGTATGACTGGAACAGTAATATCATAGAAGTGAAGGATGCCAATTCTGATGCGGGTGTATTTGTAAGATTCGAGTAGGCTGAATTTAACGTTAACGGAAAAAGGAACGAAATATGGGTAGAATAGTAATCCTGGGCGCAGGGCCGGTCGGAAGATACATTGCCATTGACCTGTGCAAGGATCCCGATTTTGAGGTCGTTTCGGTAGATGGTCCTAAAATATTAACTTCCTAAAAGAGGCAATTATGGCTAGAGCAAAAATGATCCGTCAATACGGGTCGCCATTTTAACCGGGGCCGGGCGGGCATTTTGTGCAGGGCTGGATTTAAAAGAACTCGGCCAAGGAAACGGGATGATTGACGACCTGTCCGAACAGAGAAGAGCAAAGATTTGATAAACACAATACCCATTTAAGGTGAGGAGGAGACAGCTCATGAATTTTAAAGCCCTTACATTCCCATCCGTAGCAGTAATCGGCGCGGGGTTGATGGGTCATGGTATCGCCCAGATTTTCGCACTCAGCGGTCGCCAGGTATGGCTGAACGACCTGGACGAGCAAATGCTGGAACAGGCTGTCGAAAATGTTCGGAGCAATCTGGCCCTCTTTGTCGAAAATGAATTGATCTCCCCAGAAGCGGTCGATCCGGCCTTGGCTATGATCAAAACCACTACCTCATTGGAAAAGGCAGCCGGTGGGGCCGACTACGTGGTGGAAGCCGTTAGCGAAAACCTGGAGATCAAACAATCCATATTCAAAAAAATGGATGCAATCTGTCCCCCAGAGACCATTTTAAGTACCAACACATCGGTAATAAGTATAACAGAGATTGCCTCCATGGCTGACAATCGTTCAAGAATTATCGGCACTCACTTCTGGAATCCGCCCCATCTGATTCCTCTGGTGGAAGTGGTACCAGGAGACGACACTGCCCCGGAAACCGTTGAACAGGCGTATTCTCTTCTGGTTGATGTGGGAAAAAAACCAGTGCGGATCAAGCATGACGTACCCGGTTTTGTTGGAAACCGTCTGCAGCACGCACTCTGGCGTGAGGCCCTTTCCATTGTAGATCAGGGAATAGCTGATGCGGCAGAGGTGGATGAGGTGGTCAAGATGGGATTCGGTATTCGGCTGCCAGTGTTGGGTCCTTTAGAAAATGCCGATCTTGTTGGTCTGGAGCTTACCCATGCTGTCCATGATTACCTATTGAAGCACCTTGAGGATTCATCCGATCCGGCACCTATTCTGAAACGTAAGATTGATAAGGGGCATCTTGGTTTTAAAAGCGGGAGCGGCCTGCAAAACTGGACCGAGCAGGATATCGCAGATACGCGCAGCCGTTTGGCGGATCATCTGATCGCATGGAACAAAGCACAGCACGGCAAGTAACTTTCTTGGTCCATACACCCATTTGAAATATTTGAATGTTGGTTACTGATTCTCAAATGGCCGGGTCACGATCCTTTGAATTGTTAATCAACGGCCACCTCTATCAATGTCATGGTGGGCGATCCTTTTATCGCCGTAGCCAGTAGAGCACCTGCAAATCCAACTGACTGTTTCTAATGGATATTGAGGCTACCCTTAGAGAGCCTGAATCTCACCGCTAATCGTCCGCTTTGCTCAAAACGATCTTAATACCCTGTTTTTTCAGATCTCTTCGCAGCAGTTCAATAAACGGAATGGTCAAAAGCGTAAAAAACAGGCTGATGAAAATGAACATCTCCAGGATGAGCGTCCGCGTATCCATCGCATGGGCAATTTCCAGCATCGAGCCTTGAAAAGTATTACGCAGCCAGTCAAAGGATGGGCTTGAAAACAATTTGAACAGACCGGCCCCGACAACATCTTCGACAATATTGGTTGTGTTGGCCAGAGCGGTTAGAAATGCGTACCCGACGGCCGCGTGGGACACCTTAACCGTGTGGCCGTTTATGGTCAGGGGGATTAAAAAAGCCGGAATCATCGCAAAGCTGAAAATTGTTCCGTTGATCAGCCGGAACCACTGATATCGGTTCCAGTCCGGCAATGGATTAAAGGCATCCGGCAATGTAAAATAGAAAAACCGCCACCATGGATGATCCGGTTCCAGGTAAAGAAAAAAGCTTAAGGGAAAGTGCAAAACCGCGAGGGCCACCATGGCATACAGGTAATGGTGCCACTGGATGCGACGAAACCTTCGCACCATCCAACGATAAGAGAGAATTGAGGCTATAAATGTAATACCGCCGATCGAAAGGATGATGCCGAAAATCTGCCCTGTGAACCCCCGCGCATCGATCAGGTAGCTGCGCTCGATGTATCCCACCGATGGACTGAACTTCCAAAAAAAGATAAAAAGCATCAGTAGCCATAAGGTATGGTTGGTTTCTCGAAAATGGTTCAAACGCTCAGGAATGGATTTTAGATAAGGCCAGACCCGGTCGAACCCCGTTGATGCTCCCCATTTCCTTGTGGACCTGGGTGGCTTGGCCTGCTTTTTTTCAGGAATATACCGGATACCGACCAGCGCTGTGAATAACGGTGGGATTGCAGCCAGAAAAAAAATCACCCATGGTTCCACAAACCCGCCTTCGATGTTGTACTGCAACCAGCCGCCCAGCAACAAAGCGCCCGCGTTTGAAAAAGACAATATCATCCACTGAAAATTGACAAAAGATCCCACACGTTTCAGACGCTGGCCCTCTGTTACCATGATGGCGTCCGTCACCACGTCCACAAATGCGTAGGTGGCAAACGAGATATTAAAAACAATGAAGTAAATCAATGGGATGCTGATTCCCATGTAACATAAAACAGCAGTGACAAACCAGAATACGACCGCCAGGCAGGCCATCAATACATACCAGGATTTTCGATGATAGCCGAACAAGGCAAACCGATCGGAAATGTAGCCCCAAACGGGTTTCAGCATCCAGCCAATGCTCTTCAAGGCGTCAAACAGCTGCCCGCCGGCGTCGTCCATTCCGAGCTGAAACTTGATGAAAAACAGGATGGGAATTTCCGTTAAGTTTTTGGTGCCCTGGACAAAATAGGGCATGCCGATGGTCCAGCGGAGGCGTGAGAGTCTACGGGTATTTTGAGCAGCCGGTTTTTGAGATGAACTCATGATCGATTCCCGCTCGAAATAAAATGGCGGTGGAATATACCCGGGTCAGCAGGCGATTTCTTAGATTAGTCAATCAGGGCCTGATAGGTCAACACACGCAGTTCCCGCCGAATGGGATATGCACCCGAAGGGATGAGCTGGGTGAGAAAGATAACAATCATATCCTCCACAGGATCCACCCAGAAGGCCGTGCTGGCATACCCGCCCCAGGCATATTCACCGGGAGTTCCCAGAATTTTTGACTTTGCAGGATCAAGCAGTACTGACATGCCCAGCCCGAAACCGATGCCATCGTAGGGGGTTTCACAGAAGGTGGGCTGGCCCATGTCGGCCAGGTCTCCGGGCAAGTGGTTGCAGGTCATGAGTTCCACTGATTTTCTACCCAGGATCCTGTGGCCGTTCAAGGCACCTTTATTGCGCAGCATCTCGGTGAAGCAAAAGTAGTCTTTGAGGGTCGACACCAGGCCCCCGCCGCCCGAGAGGGTTTCCACCGGGCTGGTCAACGGGCTGTCTGCAGCGCTTTCCATCAATACCAGCCGGGCTCCCGGCGTGCACTGGTACAGGGAGACAAAGCGGTCCTGTTCGCTTTCCGGTACGAAAAAGCCGGTGTCCTTCATTCCCAGGGGATCAAAAATATTTTTCTTTAAGTACACATTCAAGGTCTGCCCCGAAATGACCTCCACCAGATGCCCCAGGACATCGAAGGAGACACTGTATTCCCAGCGCGAGCCAGGCTCGAACTCCAACGGGATTTCTGCCAGACGATCGACTACAGCGGCAAGCGGACCGTCATCCGGATAAAAATCGGTGCGTTTTTCTGTATACAGCCCGGGAACGCCCCCTTGGTTTTCAACGCCGTAGGTCAGGCCGGCGGTGTGGGTCAGGAGGTGGTGGATGGTGATGGGGGTGGTGGCGGGCTCGGTCGTAATGTTGTCGCCCGAACCGGAGCAATACACCTGCATGTGCTTGAATGCAGGAATATAGTCCCCCAGGGGGGTGTCCAGCTGAAACAGTCCCTGTTCGTAGAGCATCATGATGGCCACGGCCGTGATCGGTTTGCTCATGGAGTAGAAGCGCAGGATGCTGTCCCGGGCCATCAGCTTGCTGCTTTCCATATCACCGTACCCAATGGTTTCGCAAAAAACCACCTGGCCGTGCCTGGCCACCAGGGTGGTGGCTCCGGGCAGCTTGCCGTCTTCGATATACTTTTGCATCCAGGTCTTTATTTGTTGGAGACGTGACGAACTCAAGCCCAATTCTTCAGGTTCGGGATGGACTTCCATGCTCAATACTCCTTAGTCAATTAGGGCCGGCTGCATTGCAGCCGGCCCTAATTGGCGTTTAATAATTTTTCACACGTTCGATGGAAGTGGTTTTGCTTATACCTCGAAAGATCTCACTTTGTAAGGACGATGCTTCAGATGAAATCAAGTGTGAAAAATTATGCTTTGAACCACCAGCGCTCGGCTGCTTTGGCGCCGTCCGGGTTCCAGTCGCCGGCCACGTTCTCGTATCCGCACTTGTCGCTGGCCGCGTTGACCCAGTCGGCAAAGAAGGGCACTACCACGCCGCCCTCGTCGCGCACAATTTTCTGGCACTCGTAGTACATTTCCCTACGCTTGTTGTTGTCGAGCTCGGCCCGGGCTTCCACCAGCAGCTTGTCAAAGCGGGCGTGCTTGAAATGGCTGTCGTTCCACTTGGCATCGCCCGAGTAGGCTGTGGAGAACATCCAGTCCTGAGTGAGACGGCCGTTCCAGTAGCACATGACCCAGGGCTCTTTCAGCCAGACCACATCCCAGTAGCCATCAGAGGGATGGTTGACGACCTTGATGTTTATGCCGGCTTTCTTGGCCTGTTCGCTGTAAAGCACGGCCTTGTCAGTGAAATCATCAAGATCGCAGGCATGCAGTTCAAACGTGTGGTTGAGCATGCCGGCTTTTTTGAGGTGGAATTTGGCCTTGTCCGGGTCGTATTGCCGTTGGGGCAGATCCTTGTTGTGGAACTGGACCGTGGGCGGTATGGGATGGTCATTGGCAACGGTGCCGTAACCGTTGAGAACGATCTTGACCATTTGCTCCCGGTCAATGGCGTACTTGAGGCCCAGGCGCACGTCGTTGTTGTCATAAGGCGGCACATCCACCATCATGGGGATGGTGTTGTGAAAGGTGCCCGTGGCTCTTAGGGAGTGGATGCCGGACATCTTGTCCAGGAGGTGCACCGTCTTGCGATCCGGGCTGGACATCAAATGGATGGCGCCGGTCTTGAGGGCATTGGTGCGGGCGGCCTGGTCCTGGATCACGATCATTTCCACAGAGTCGAAGTGGGCACGGTTTTTCTTGAAAAAATTGGGGTTGCGTTTGCCCTTGGAGACGACACCGGGCTCGAATTCGGTCTGGATGTAGGCGCCGGTGCCGATGCCCTTGATCCAGTCCTCCTTGCCGGTTTCCGAGGGCTGGATGGTGAGGTGGTAGTCGCTGGCAATAAAGGGGAAGTCGGCATTGCCGCCGTTCAGTTCGAAGATGACCCGGTATTTACCGTCAGCCCTGATATCCTTGATCTGATCCACGATGCCCTTTGCCGCCGATTTGGATTTTTCGCCGCGGTGGTGGTTGATGGAAAATATCACATCCTCGGCGGTCATGGTTTTACCGTTGTGAAACTCGACGCCTTTTCTGAGGTCGAATGTCCAGGTTTTGGCGTCCGGCGTTGATTCCCAGCTTTCTGCCAGCTCGGGTGTGGGCTCGCCCTTGTAGTTGATCTCCACCAGGCAGTTGCGGTACATCCAATTGGTGTTGTAGTTCCACTCGTCCGTGAGGGTGCCGGGGTCCAGGTTGTCCGTGGTGTGCCCGCCAGGGAGACCCATTATAAAATGTCCGCCTTTTTTAGGCGTTGCCGCCTGGGCCGGCTTGCTCAGGAACACCGGGGAAACCGCCGCGGTCAGTCCCAGGGCGGACATCCCGGCAATAAATTGCCGCCGGGTGATCTTGCCTTTGGTGAGCATTTTTTCAAGCCTTTTGACTTCTTTCATCATCATCCTCCTTTTCAGTCTGCGGGGTAGGTTGGTTCATGTTCTGAATTATGGTTAATGCTATGAAAAAAGATAGGACAGACCGGTCGGTTTCTCTTGCAATTTAGTCTCACATCTGCAAGCATATGTCAACTGTTTTGTGCAACCTAAAGTGAACGTTTGATGAGGTAAGTACATGACGTTTGAACGTTTATTAAAACCGCAAACCATTGCCATATTCGGCGGCGCCCAGGCCCAGGAAGTGATCCGCCAGAGCGACCTGATGGGCTACCAAGGGGAGATCTGGCCGGTTCACCCCAAAAAAACAGAGATATTGGGGCGTAAGGTATACCGCTCGGTAAAGGATCTGCCTGGAAGCCCGGATGCCGCCTATGTGGGGGTCAATCGCAACCTCACCATCGACATTGTCCGCGATCTGGCAGAGCGGGGAGCAGGCGGTGCTGTCTGTTATGCCACGGGTTTCATCGAGGCGGGGGAGGAGGGGTCGGCACTGCAGGAACGCCTTCTGGAGGCTTCCGGCGACATGCCCCTGGTGGGGCCGAATTGTTACGGCATTCTCAACTATCTGGACGGGGCCATGCTCTGGCCTGACCAGCAGGGCGGCCGGCGGGTGGACAAGGGCGTGGCCATCATCACCATGTC
>JBDLJD010000048.1:0-26136 GCA_039714495.1 Thermodesulfobacteriota bacterium | reverse complement strand
GCCATCGTGCATGCGATCAACAATACCGGTATTGTCAAGAAAATCATGAAGGGTACGGCCACTGTCGCAGCCCAGCAGGGTCCCAAGGGCTATGCCGGCTACAAGGACAGCCTGAAACCTCGCTATGACGTTAAAAAAGCCAAAGCGCTTTTAAAGGAAGCCGGCTATGCAAAAGGGCTTGAAATCACCATGATGGCCCCCAACAACCGTTATGTCAACGATGCCAAGATTGCCGAAGCCACGGCCCAGATGCTCGGCAAAATCGGGATCAAGGTTAACTTGAAAACCATGCCCAAAGCCCAGTACTGGAATGAATTCGACGCCAGAGCGGCTGACATGATGATGATCGGCTGGCATTCCGATACCGAAGACTCCGGCAACTTTTCCGAGTTTCTCATTATGTGTGAAAACAAGGAAACTGGATACGGTCAGTACAACTCCGGCTACTGCAACCCCAAGGTGGATGAGTTGACCATTGCGGCCCAATCGGAAACAGATCTGGAGAAACGGGCGGCCATGCTCCAGGAAATCGAGCAGATCCTTTATGACGAAGCCGCCTTTGTGCCTTTCCATTGGCAGAACCATTCATACGGTGCCAAAAAGAACCTCAACGTCAAACCCATCATCAATGCGATGAATTTCCCATACATTGGAGATCTGGTCGTCGACTAGGTATTCATTTAAGTGTATGATTCATACCGTTGGTCGTCACCTCGGAATGTATTTCCGGGGTGACGATTTTAATTTGATGCCATAAGATATTGATATGTTTGCATTTATCGTGCGGAGGGTTCTCCAGGCCGTTATCGTCATGCTGGCCATCAGTTTGGTGGGCTTCTCCATAAAAAACCAGATCGGCGATCCTGTGCGGGATCTTGTCGGCGAGCGGGTTACACCGGCGGAAAGGGCTCAGATTGCTGATGAAATTGGACTTAACGATCCATTTCTCGTTCAATATGTTCGTTTTGTAAAGCAGGCGCTCAAAGGCGACCTGGGGCGGTCGTTTCTTTACAACAAACCCGCCCTGGAGGTAATCCTCAAACATGCGCCCGCCACCATTGAGCTGCTCATCGGAACCGCCCTGATCATTATTGTTGTTTCCCTGCCGCTGGGTGTACAATCGGCCTTGCAGCCCAGAAGCATGCTGTCCCGATTTACCATGAGCTTTTCGACGTTGGGTGTTTCCATGCCCGTTTTCCTGACGGCCATCCTGTTGATTTACCTGTTTGCCGTTCATTTGCAGATTCTGCCTTCGTACGGTCGCGGTGAAACCGTGGACGTTTTTGGCAATGGCTATTGGATGAGCGGCTTTTTTACGGTGGACGGTTTGAAGCACCTGATCCTGCCCTGCTTTTCCCTGTCCACGTTGATGCTGCCCCTGTTCATTCGCCTGATTCGTTCTGAAATGATGGAAGTGCTGGAGACAGAGTATATCAAATATGCCTGGGCCAAAGGCCTTTCGCCGACCCGTGTCTGGATGGTGCATGCCTTTAAAAACACACTGCTGCCGGTGGTAACCGTGTTCGGCGTACAGATCGGTATCATGTTTGCTTACACGCTATTGACTGAATTGGTATTCCAGTGGCAGGGCATGGGCTTCATGTTTTTAGAGGCGGTGCAAAGAGCGGATATTTCGCTGCTCATCGCCTATCTGGTTGTCGTGGCATGTGTTTTCGTGCTGGTTAATACGGTTGTCGATATTTTTTACGGGTTCATCAACCCCACCGTCAGAGTCACAGAAACTAAATGAATAAAAAGATCCGCCAATTCAAAGACTCGTATTTCTTTTACAGTTTCAAGCGGGACAAGGTGGCCATGGCCAGCTTCTTTGTCCTGGTGATATTTTTATTTCTGGCATTGACGGCACCATGGATATCGCCGATGAACCCATACGATGCTGATAATATTGACATCATGAATTCCGAGTTGCCGCCCATGTGGAT
Organism: Thermodesulfobacteriota bacterium; assembly: GCA_039714495.1. GTDB lineage: Bacteria > Desulfobacterota > Desulfobacteria > Desulfobacterales > B30-G6 > JAJDNW01. The sequence goes on along the minus strand of JBDLJD010000048.1, from coordinate 24,193 downwards.
GGAAGAGGGGGCTCCCGAATTCCCCCTGGGAACCGACAACCAGGGGCGGGATATGTTGTCCACAATGCTCTACGGCCTGCGGACATCCATTATCATCGGATTGGGCGCCGTGTTCCTGCAAGGCTTCATCGGGATTGTCGTGGGGCTTACTGCGGGATACATAGGGGGTAAGACCGACGCCATTTTGATGAGACTGGCGGATATTCAGTTTTCCTTCCCCTACCTGATGGTAGCCATTCTCATGAGCGCCATATTTCAGGTGGTTTTCGGCCTGGGCAGTTTTGAAAGGCTGGCCATTCCATTGCTGACCATCATCATCGGCCTGTCCAACTGGCCCATGTTTGCCCGCACCATCCGGGCATCGGTCATGGGGGAAAAGAACAAGGAATATGTGGAAGCGGCCAGGGTCATCGGCCTTCCCCGGGTGACGATCATGCTTCGCCATGTCCTGCCCAATTCATTGACCTCGGTCATGGTTATTGCCACGATTCAAGTGGCCAATGCGATAATGAGCGAGGCTGCACTTTCTTTCCTCGGCCTGGGCATGCCGGTAACGATGCCGTCCCTGGGTTCACTCATCAGGTCCGGGCAGGAATATATTTTTTCGGGCTCCTGGTGGATTACCGTGTTTCCGGGCATATGGCTGGTGATCTTTGTCCTTGTCATAAACCTACTGGGGGATTGGCTCAGGGATGTTTTTAATCCGAAATTGTACAAGGGGTAGCGGAAAAAGATGCCTCATCTGCTGGAAGTACGAGATCTCGAAGTAAAATTTGCCTTGCGATTCGGTGATATCACAGCCATCGACGGTGTGAGCTTCGCCCTGGACAAGGGTGAGCGTTTGGGGCTTGTGGGCGAAAGCGGCGCCGGGAAATCGGTGACCGGTTTTTCCATCATCAACCTCATCAGCAAGCCCGGCTTTATCGCCAAGGGCAGCATTTCTTTCGAAGGCAACACCATTTCGGAATACAGCGATGCCAGGATGAGAAAAATCCGCGGCAACAGGATTTCGATGATTTTTCAGGATCCCATGATGACCCTGAATCCTGTTTTTACAATCGGGTTTCAGATGATAGAAACCCTGCAGGCCCACCAGCGCATTTCAAAAGGAGGCGCTCGAAAAATCGCCCTCCAAAAATTGAAAAAGGTACATATTCCCTCACCGGAAAAACGGCTCGAGCAATATCCCCATGAGTTGTCCGGCGGCATGCGCCAGCGCATTATCATCGCCATTTCCCTCCTGTCAAACCCGGCCATCATCATTGCCGACGAGCCGACGACGGCCTTGGATGTCACCATCCAGGCGGAAATAATGGACCTGCTGCAGGAGTTGTGTGAAACCGATAAAATGGGGCTTATCCTGATTACACACGACCTGGCGGTTGTCTCCCAGGTAACCGAAAAGATTGCGGTCATGTATGCCGGCAAAATAATCGAATATGGCCCCACAGACCGGGTGGTGCATGCGCCTGTGCATCCCTACACCCATGGGTTGATTGGATCGATACCGGGGTCGATACCGCCGGGTGAAGACCTTGTCCAGATACCCGGCATGATGCCGACGCTGTCTGACATCCCGCCGGGATGCGCCTTCAACCCCCGATGTGAGTTGCGCCGCGACATCTGTATGCAGAAAACACCCATTTTGGAACAGAAGCAAAATGGCATCATGGCTGCCTGCCATGTAAAATAAAGAAGGATATCAAAATAATGAATGGCACGCCTTTAATTACCATCGACAATGTCGTCAAGCATTTTGATATCTCCGGCGGATTACTGGATCGGCTTGCATTGAAGGGTGGGAAATTTCACCTCGAACGAACCACGGTCAAGGCCCTGAATGATGTATCTCTCCACATCAACAAGGGGGAAACTCTGAGCGTGGTAGGAGAAAGCGGTTGCGGAAAATCTACCCTGGCCCGTGTGCTGATCGGTCTGTACCCTCCCAATTCAGGAAAAATCAGGTATGATGGCGAGCGCATCGATCATCTCACCCATGAGCAGTGGCTGCCCTACCGCAGGAAGATGCAGATGATTTTTCAGGATCCGTATGCATCCCTGAATCCCCGTAAAACAGTCCGCCAGACCCTGGAAGAACCATTGCGTTTCCACAACCCTAAAATGACCGCTTCCCAGATTTCTGACAAATCCGCCGAGGTCATGCAGCAGGTGGGTGTGGATCCGGCCTGGATCACCCGGTATCCGCACGAGTTCTCTGGCGGGCAACGCCAACGTATTTCCATTGCCCGGGGGCTAATTTTAGACCCTCTGTTTATTGTTGCCGACGAGCCGGTATCGGCCCTGGATGTATCGATTCAAGCCCAGATTCTTAACCTGCTCATGGAGTTGAGAGACAAAAGAAACTTAACCTACCTGTTCATTACCCATGATCTTTCCGTTGTTCACCACATATCGAACCGGGTGGCAGTGCTTTACCTGGGAACCGTGTGCGAGCTCTCTTCTGCCCATGATCTGTTTTATGAACCAAAACATCCTTATTCCAGGGCTTTGCTTTCCGCTATCCCGAAAATTGGAGAAAAAAAGGCAAAACATATCAAGCTGAAAGGCGAGGTCCCCACGCCGGTGAACCTGCCCAGCGGATGTGTTTTCCATGGCCGCTGTGTCTATGCTGACAACCGCTGTGTTCAGGAAAAGCCCCGTTTGATGAAAATGAAAACCGGCGGGCATGTCGCCTGCCATGCCGTAGAAGAAAATCGGCTGAAAGAATAAGCGATGTTTGCAAAAGAAGTTTACCGTCAAAGACGGCAGCGTCTGGTCTCGGACCTGGGCAAAGGATTGATCCTGTTTCTGGGCAACAGCCAGAGCCCCATGAATTACCCGGACAATCTCTATCCTTTTCGCCAGGATAGCTCGTTCTTATATTTCTGGGGCCAGGACGTACCCGACCTGAATGCTGCCATCGACATCGATGCATCCAGAGAAATCATTTTCGGGGATGACATATCCCTGGAGGAAAGCGTGTGGATCGGAGCGGCACCATCCCTACGGTCCTTGTGCGAAAAAGCCGGGGTTGATGAACTGCTGTCGGCAGCCCATTTATATGAAATTGTACACACAGCCCTGAGACAGAAACGCCCTGTGCACATACTGCCCCAGTACCGTTCGGACAATCTGCTGAAAATGTCCCATCTGTTGGATATGCCCCCCGAAGCCGTGGCTAAGGCCGCTTCTCCTGAATTGATCCGTGCGGTTGTGTCACAGCGGTCCGTCAAGAGCGACGCCGAGGTCGAACAGATTGAAACAGCACTGCAAATCTCCTGCGAAATGCACAAAATGGCCATGCAGATGACGTCCCCGGGCCTGTACGAACTGGAAGTCGTAAGCGCCATGGAAGGCCTGGCCTACTCCCGGGGCGGCAGCCGCATGGCCTATCCTACGGTATTTTCCATAAAAGGGGACATTCTTCACAACCATTTCCACGGCAACATCATGCAGGATGGGGACCTGACCATCAACGATTCCGGGGCGGAATCACCCATGCACTACGCCAGCGACATCACCCGCACCATCCCCGTGGGCGGCATATTCAGCCCACGGCAGAAAGATATTTACGGAATCGCGCTGGCCGCGCAGGAAAAAGCCATTAAGGCCATGCGGCCGGGCATTGAATTCAGGGAAGTACACAAGTTGTCCTGCCGCGCCATCATAGAAGGCCTGCAGCAGATCGGACTCATGAAAGGCGATGTGGATGAAGCGGTGGACCAGGGTGCGCATGCCCTTTTCCAGCCAGCAGGCCTGGGCCACATGATGGGATTGGACGTGCATGACATGGAAGGTCTGGGTGAAGATTTCGTGGGCTACACGGTCACCATCCGACGCAGCACCCAGTTCGGAACGCGTAATCTGCGGATGGCCAGACCGCTGGAACCCGGCTTTGTGATGACCGTGGAACCTGGGATTTATTTCATTGCCCAGCTCATCGATCGGTGGAAAGCCGAAAAAAAGTTCCTTCAATTCATCGATTACGAAAAAGTGGACGCGTTCAAGGGGTTCGGCGGGGTGCGCGTGGAGGACAATGTTCTGGTTACCAGAGAGGGCGTGCGCGTCCTGGGCCCTCCCATCCCCAAAAGCATTGAAGATGTTGAAGCCCTTTCATCTCCATGATGTTGAATATAGACCGCGGAAAATTAACACCTATCAATTTGCAGAAAAGGATCCAAAGAATCCAAGGGCATGTCACAGCTGATAGCTCATAGCCTGCTACCAGCTATCAGCTATGATCTAACCTCTCCTCCAGGGCTTTTCCGCCTACTTCAAATCTTTTAACAGTAGATTGTCCGCAGACTGGTCAATGGTGCGCTGAAAAGCCGTCAGAGATGCGAAAAGAGCCTTGGTTTCGTCGGTCTGGAGAATCGGTATGTTGTCGGAACCAAGCTTTTCGAGGGCGTTAACGATGTAGCCCATGCTCAACAGGCCGGTATCGACGGCCGGTTGGTAGGCGGGTTCATCGGGTTCGGCCATCTCCACTTCTGACAGAATGCCGCTTTCCGCCAGATCGGCGACAATTCTGTGCACCAGCCGTATGGGTATTTCCAGCCTGGCTGACATCTGGGTCATGGTGAAGGGCGTTCCGGCCGCTGCAAACCGTTGTACGACCAGGTGTGAAATCATAAGCGCTAAAAGTTTCTTCATACCGAAACTGACCTGACGGCTTTCCTGGTCGAATTCAAACGTACCGATATTCTGGTGGGCAAAGGATATTTCAGCACCAAAAAAAACGATCATCCAACTTAAATGCAACCATATCAGAAAAAGGGGCAAAGCGGCAAAGCTGCCGTAGATAGCGTTATATTTGGCAATCAGGAACTGGAAATTGATATAGGTATGCTGGAGAATCTGGTATAGTCCGCCGGCAATGAATCCGGCCAGTACCCCTGAAGTGAAACGAACCTTGGTGTTGGGCATCAGCAGATAGATGAGCGTAAACAATATCCAGATGATAACGAACGGCAGGAGCTTTAGTAAAAAATAGATCAAGGGGCTGATACTGCCTAGTAGGGAGACCCCTTCAACAATGGCGGCAATCTGTGTTTTGATGTATACGGTGACACTGCTGGACAGGATGACGAGCACCGGCGAAAGCACCATAATGGTCAGGTAATCACTGAACTTACGCCAGATGGAACGCGATTTCTTGACATCCCAGATATCATTGAGGGACTGTTCTAGGTGGTTCAGCACATTGATGGAAGCCCAGAATAATATAATGATTCCGATGCCGGCCATCATGCCGCCCTTGGTCCTCTCGAGCAGATTGTGGGCGGAAGTGACCACCTGCGCCATCGCCGCCTCGTACCCGGAAAATTCCTGCAGAAGCCGTTCTTCAAGAGAGGTTTCAAAACCGAACCCTTTGGCAATGGCAAAAGCCATGGCCATTATAGGCACGATGGCCAAAAGGGTATAGTAAGTGAGTGCGGATGCCCTGAGCTGCAAACGGTCTTCCCGGATTCCATGCGCAGCCAATAGAACGAGCCGCAGCTGTCTCAACAGGAAAGACTTCTTCCCGGAGAGGTGCCGGGATTGAATGTTCCAGATGTCAATTTTCAGAAATTTGAGCAGTCTTGACAACATTTTCGTCACCATCATTAGAAACAGTCAGTCCCACTTGAGAACGATATTCCTGTCCCAATACATGGGAAACTAAAACCTTCTGTGCTAATGCAAGTTTCTAATGTAACTTTTAATAATAAATGTTTCACGCTTCGCTGTGCGCACAATGGCATGAAAATTTATCAGATGCTGGCGCTTTGTACCTGAAAGCCGCCGACGCTGCCCGCAAAAAAACAGGCAACCCAGTGGTCCTTGTCAACTTCCCTGTAGGCCGGTTCCCGATTTTGGCAAACCTCTTTGGCAAACAGGCAACGGGTGTGAAAACGGCATCCCGAAGGCGGGTCTATGGGGCTTGGCACATCCCCCTTTAAAATGATCCTGTTACGGCTGGCCTGGGGGTCAGGCAGCGGCGATGCCGACAAAAGGGCCTGGGTATAGGGATGCAGCGGCTTCCGGTAGAGCTTGTCGCTGGTGGCGGACTCGACGATTTTTCCCAGGTACATCACGGCAACACGGTCGCTGATGTGCTCCACGACGCTCAAATCATGCGAAATAAACAGATAGGTCAGGTCGAACTCTTCCTGAAGATCCTTAAACAGGTTGATGACCTGAGCCTGGATGGAAACATCCAGGGCGGACACGGCTTCGTCGCAGACAATCAGTTGGGGATTGAGCGCCAGTGCGCGTGCCACCCCGATTCTCTGACGTTGACCGCCCGAAAACTGATGCGGGTATCTGCGCATATGCTCTCTGCGCAGCCCGACAACCTCCATGAGTTCGAGGACCCTTGCATCCCGCTCCTTTCGGTTGCCCATGCCGTGCACGAGCAATGGTTCGCCGATGATACTCCTTACAGTTTTGCGCGGATTGAGAGATGAAAAGGGATCCTGAAAGACAATCTGCATTTTCTTGCGCAGATTTCTGAGCTGTTCAGGGCTGTAATCGAGAATGTTTTCGTTGTTGAAATATACTGCACCGCCGGTGGGTTCCTCCAGCCGCAGTAGAGCACGTCCCAGGGTTGTTTTGCCGCATCCGGATTCACCTACAAGCCCGAGGGTCTCCCCCTTGTCCACGGTAATGCTCACCCCGTCAACCGCTTTGACCGAGGCCACCTCCTTTAAAAAAATCCCGCCGAGAATAGGATAGTGCTTAACCAGGTTTTCGGCCCGCAGCAGTACATGGCTATTGGTCTTGGTATCAGGCATATTTCAGGCACCGTACAATATGGTTGTTGCCCACGTCACACCGTTGGGGTTTTATTTTGCGGCAATCGGCAAACACATCCGGACAGCGGTCGCTGAACAGGCACCCTTCGGGAAGGCTGAACAGGGAGGGCACCACACCGGAGATAGTGGGCAGTCTCTCGTGCTTTTCCTGACGGCCCAGTTTGGGAATCGATTCCATGAGCCCCACCGTGTAGGGGTGTTTGGGATTTGAAAAGAGGGATGTTGCATCAGCGTACTCCATCACCCGACCGGCATACATGACAGCTACATGCTGGGCCATTTCCGCAATGACCCCCAGGTCGTGGGTGATAAAAAGGATGGAGGCGCCCGTGTCATTCTTTAGGGTGTTCATGAGGTCCAGAATCTGGGCCTGTATGGTGACATCAAGGGCTGTCGTGGGCTCGTCGGCGATCATCAGCTGTGGGTTGCATGCCAGGGCCATGGCAATCATGACCCGCTGGCGCATGCCCCCGCTCATCTGGTGCGGGTAGTCGTCCAGCCTTTTTTCCGCTGCTGGAATGCCCACCCGTTGAAACATCTCGACCACCCTTTCGCGGGTCTCTCTGGCCGTCAGTTTCTGATGCAGACGAATGACCTCCCCTACCTGGTCGCCCACCGAAAAAACCGGATTCAGAGATGTCATGGGTTCCTGGAAGATCATGGAAATGCGGTTGCCCCTGATTTTGCGCATCTCTCTTTCGGACAGTTCCAGAAGGTTCGTGTCGTTGAAACGGATCTCCCCGCCTACAATCCGGCCAGGGGGGTCCGGGATGAGTTGTATGATCGAGTGCGCAGTGACGCTCTTGCCGCAGCCGGACTCCCCCACCAGACCCAGGGTCTGGCCCGGTGCGATGGAGAGGTTGACATCGTCCACTGCTTTAGCCACCTGGCCGCGCACAAAAAAATGGGTTTTAAGATGAAGGATATCAAGTAGGTTGCTATTGCCCATGAATTGTCAGATTTCCTAATGATCAATTTTTTGGACCAACATCCGGCTATTCGTTTTTTCAGGGCTGAAGCCCTGGACTACATCGCCTTGGGCCAAACGCTTTGTAGTATCGGGTTTTATCCCGGCTAAACCGTGTGCTGAATGCTGATTACCATAGCGGGGACATTAATCATTCGATATTGGATATTGGTTATTTGCCCTATTCTTTAGTCTCTCAATCGCGGGTCTAGTGCATCCCTCAGGCCGTCACCAAAAAGGTTGAACCCGAGTACGGCCAGCAGAATGGCAATCCCCGGAAATGTCATTACCCAGGATGCCCTCAAAATGAGCGAGCGGCTTCTGGCGATCATGGCGCCCCACTCCGGTGTGGGCGGCTGGGCTCCCAGTCCCAGGAAACTGAGTGCGGCAGCATCCAGAATGGCCGAGGCAAACGAAAGCGTGGTCTGCACGATCAGGGGTCCCAGGCAGTTGGGTATGATGGCGATAAAAATGATTCGCAAGTCTCTGGCACCGATGGACCGGGCAGCAGTCACGTAATCTTTCTCACACTCTTCCAGCACGCTGCCGCGGACGATGCGCGCAAAGCGCGGGATATAGGTTATCCCGATGGCCAGCATGGCATTCTGCAGGCTGGGTCCCAGGAAGGCCACGACCACAATGGCAAGCAAAAGATATGGAAAGGCCAGGATAATATCCATGACCCGCATGATGACGCTGTCCAGCGTTCCTTTGTAGTAACCACCCAAGGCGCCAAAGAGGGTTCCAAAAACAAAGGCCAGGCCCACGCTGAATACCGATACGATCAAAGAAACCCTGGCACCGTAAATCAGGCGGGAAAGGATATCGCGTCCCAGGTCGTCGGTTCCCAGGATATTTTCCCAGGATCCTTTCTCGTGCCAGACCGGTGGTTTCAGCTGGTCGTAAAGTGACGTCTCCACCGGGCTGTGGGGGCTCAAAAGGGGCGCAAAAACAGCCGCAAACACGAAAAAAAGAACGATCAGCATGCCGGCAATGGCGGTTTTGTTGCGCCACAGCTGGGACATCTGTTCCATAAACGGGTGCCGGTCCAACGGGTTTGTGTCGGTTTTAGCGTCAGCCATGGCTTATTTCACACTGATTCTGGGGTTGATAATAGCGTAGAGTACATCCACGCACAGGTTAATGACGACGAACAACGTAGCAATGAACAGCGTGCCGCCCTGGATGACCATGTAGTCCCGCTGCATGACCGCGTCATACATCCATTTGCCAACTCCAGGCCAGGCAAAGATGGTCTCGGTCAATATGGCGCCCCCCAATGTTACGCCGAACTGGATCCCGATGGTGGTCACCACCGGAATCAGGGCATTTCTCAAAGCGTGTTTGTAGACGACCTTGAATTGGGAGAGCCCTTTGGCCTTGGCCGTTTTGATGTAATCCTGACGCAGCACCTCCAGCATGGCCGAACGGGTCATCCTGGCCACGATGGCCATGGGAATCGTACTCAATGTGACAGCCGGCATGATGATGTGCCAGAGTACATCTTTGAGAGCAATCCAGTTTTTGGTGATGATGGCATCCAGGATATAGAAGTTGGTAATAATCTCGAGATCGACATCGATACTCAACCGGCCCGACAGGGGCAGCCACCCCAGGTTGACAGAAAAAATCAGCATGAACACCAGGCCCAGCCAGAATATGGGCATACTGACGCCCGCCAGGGCCCCCAGCATGCTGATATAGTCGAAAATGGAATACTGCCGGGTGGCCGAGACAATGCCGAGAATGATGCCGAAAAAACAGGCAATGCAGAGGGCCGCCACGGCCAGTTCGATTGTGGCCGGAAAGCGCTGTTTGACCTCCACCCAGACCTTTTGCCGGGTCCAGATGGTCTCACCCAGATCGCCCTTCATCAGGCGTTTGAGAAACATGCCATACTGCACATAGAGCGGCTCGTTCAGCCCCAGGTGTTCCCGGATCTCAAATAGGGCCTCATCCGTGGCGCGTTCTCCGAGCAGCAGTTCGGCCGGATCGCCCGGCATCGCCTGTAGCATGAGAAACACGATGATGGAGACGCCCAGAAGTGTAGGGATGAGAATCAGTACCCGTCTGAGGATATAGGATAGCATAGGTGGTTTACGACATATCCGGGTTCAAGGCTTAAAACACCCCCGGGTTTCCCCGGGGGGGTTTGGGTTCAGTTGATTCGATCTTTTTATTTGTCAAGCCACACGTTTTTCATCCTGACGGATCCTGTTGGATGCAGTTTGAAGTTCATGACTTTTTTCTGGGCAGGCCAGATGACGGTGGAATGCGCCACCGAGATGACCGGGCACTCATCAAAAATGAGCTGCAGGGCGTCTTCGTAGATTTTCGTACGCTTGGCCTGATCCACGGTCTGTTTACCTTGCAGCATATAATTGTGATAGGTCTCGTTGTGCCACTGGGTCCTTACCGATGAGGATGCCAGCCCGTCAAAAAGCACGGCCAGGAAGTTGTCAGGATCGCCGTTGTCACCGGTCCACCCCAGCTGGAACAGGTCCATGTCTTCCGGCTGTTCACGCTGGCGCTTCAGGTAGGTTCCCCAGTCGTAGCTAACGATTCTGGCTGTGATGCCCAGTTTTTTCAGGTCTGCCGCCATGGCCACACCGATCTTCTGCCCTTCAGGGTTGTAAGGCCTGGGAACCGGCATGGACCACAGGGTGATTTCACCCAGGCCCTCGCCCCCGGGAAAACCGGCCTTGGCCAGGTATTCCTTGGCCAATGCCACGTCATACTTGTACCCGGGAACCGACTTGTTGTACCCCCACATGGTCGGGGGAATGGGATTGTTGGCCACCTGTCCCATACCCTGGTAAATGTTGTCCACGATGGCTTTGCGGTTAATGGCGTGGGCAATCGCTTTTCTAAGGTTGACGTTACTCTTCCAAGGTTCCTTGGTGTGGTTGAAGGAGAGGTAGCCGATGTTCATGCCCGGCTGGGTGGGGAGCTTGAGCTTTGGATCTTTGCGCGCCATGTCGATGTCCGCAGGATTAGGGAACTGGCAGATATGGATGTTACCGGTTTTCAGTTCCAGAAATCGGACAGAATTTTCCGGTATGGAGCGGAAAATGACCTTGTCCATGTAAGGCCCGCCTTTTTTGTCCCAGTATTTGTCGTTCTTGGTGAGGACGATCCGATCATCCTTGATCCACTGCGCAAACTTATAAGGGCCGGTTCCCACGGGGTTGCGCAAAAATTCCTTGGGGTTCTTCATGAAGGCCGTGGGGCTGATGATATCGGCAAAATCCATGCCCATGTTGGCCAGAAAAGGGGCTTCCACGCGTTTCAGGTTAAAGACGACCTTGTACTCGCCGACCGCTTCGATACTGCCGATGGTGTCGTCCATTTCCATGGATACCCAGTATTCTGGAACTCTATCCTGGGCTGGGATATCATACCCCTTGCCGAGGAATTTGACATCACGATTTTTCATCATACGGCCGATGGAAAATACCACCGCATTGGCGTTAAAGGGCGTACCGTCATGAAACTTAACACCCTTTCTCAGATGAAAGGTGTATGTTTTTCCGTCGGCGGCAATATCCCAGGATTCTGCCAGGCCGGGCTCGAGGGCCGTACTCTCGTCGGCATAGGCCACCAGGGCTTCATAAATGTTGTCACATACCAGAAAGGAATTGCCGTCAGTTTCGTAGGCAGGGTCCAGCCCGACGCTGTCGCCGCCTCTTCCAAAAACAAGAGTTCCCCCCATTTTGGGTGATGCCGCCATGGCAGCTCCCGAGAAAACAAAGGTGGTCAGTATAAAAAGCAGCATAATTTTTTTAACCATAGTGTCCTCCTCTCTAAAAGGGTTTAAGGTCTCCGCTATGTGGCGGGGTTTCGCTGCCGTTAGGTTTCTGCAGTTGAACTGAGCATGCCGGCTTCGGGGCCTGCCCCACAGGCCGGCAATGGAATTGTGAGGCGTAGAAACCAAAATCGATGCAACGTAAGAGTCAGAAAATAAAGTTGGCTTCCAAATCAGTAGCTACCGAATAGCTATCAGATGCATTCGGCTTTGTCAAAACCATTGGAATGTACGCCTTATTATAAACCGTAAAGCCCCTGCTGCAAAATTGGTTACTGGACAGGGGGCAGGAATTTTGCTTGAAAGAAATGCAGAGGTTTGAGAAACAGGAAGCATGCAAGCAAGCGGCGCATCACCCCCATGGAATGGCAGGCAGTATGCCGGCAGCCAGAAGAGTATAAGAGAAAATTTGATCCTCGCCCTTATAAGCGGCCTGCTTTTAGGATTTCCCTGGATCTATTCCTCGCTTGCCTTTCTGACCTTCGTGGCCTGGATACCGCTTTTCATTCTCGAGGAAAGATTACGGGACCGGCCCAACCCATACCTGGTTTTCAACTATGCCCTGGCCTGTTTCCTGGTGTGGAACATCCTGGGAACCTGGTGGGTAACACGCGCCCACCTACTGGGCGGCATGCTCATCATCCTGGCCAATGCGCTCTGCCAGGCGTTTTCTTTTTGGCTGGCCAGCCGTGTTGGAGCGATCAACCGGATGCCCCGGCTGCTTCCGTTCGTGGTAATCTGGATGGGGTTTGAATATTTTCACGAATGGTGGGACCTGGCCTGGCCCTGGCTCAACTTGGGCAATGCCCTGGCCGCAACCCCTGAGATTATCCAATGGTATGAGTTTACCGGGGCCCGCGGGGGAACGCTCTGGATCATCCTGGCAAATGTTAGCGGCCTGACGCTCTACAAATCCTGGCAAGACGGCTCTGTACGCCGGCGTATGATTGCCGGAGCGGCATGCCTGCTGATTGTAACACTTCCCGTTTTTCTGTCGTGGCACATTTACCGCAATGTAGAAATAGGTGCAGACACTCTGTCCTTTGCCCTTGTACAGCCCAACCTGGACCCCTATACGGAAAAATTCGTTCCGGAAAAACAGGCCGGGCACATGGACCTGTTTTTCGATACAGCCGGCCAGCTGTGCGATGAAAAAACCCGGCTCCTCATCGGCCCTGAAACCCAGATCGTGGCGCAGATCGATGAACAGGACCCAGGTGCATCGCTGCAATTCAGGCGTTTGAAAGCGTTTCAGCAGCAATACCCCCAATTGAGCATTCTCCTGGGTGTTCACAGCTTCGAGCGGCTCGCGCGGGACGAGACCGTGCCGGGCAGCCGCTATGACGTTGAGAAAAATGTGCATTACGAAGCCTTTGACTCGGCGCTCTTCCTGCCTTCGGGATCGGATGCCCGGTTTTATCACAAAACCAAGCTGGTGCCCCTGTTCGAGCGCATGCCCTTTGTGCAGCATTTGCGTTTTCTAGGCAGGTTTTCCCTTGAACTGGGCGGCTATAACGGCACCTACTCCAACAGGCAGGCCCATGCCGCCTTTAAGGACCATGAAAAAGCGGTAAGCATATTGCCCATTGTCTGCTTCGAGTCAATCTTCGGATCCTATTGCGCACGACGCCTTTCCGAACAGAGCGGCTTTATCGGCATGGTTACCAACGATGGCTGGTGGAAGAACACACCGGGCTACAAACACCATTTCAATTTCAGCCGGATGCGGGCCATCGAGTGCCGGCGGGATTTGATCCGTGCAGCCAACAACGGCATTTCCGCCCATATCGATGCCAGGGGCAGGGTGGTTGCCCGGACAGCGTGGTGGCAGGCCGCAACCCTCAAAGGGGATGTCCATCTTCGGGCGGGGCGAACGTTTTTTTCGCGATATGGGGACTTCCTGGGGCGTGGGGCCCTGTTCTGCTCAGTCGGTTTAAGCCTCTATGCGGGCATTCGGCGTCGCTTCAGGGTCAAGTCCTGATTGAAAGTTGTCACTTTAGATGTTGCATTTCATTGTCTTGATACTTGATTATTGGACATTGGGTATTGAAAAAAACAAAATGCGAATGTCCAATTTCCAAGTGTTTTCTGAGGTTCCGTCCACCTTCCTCTGATACCCATCAGTTTCTGACCTCTGTCTTCTGGTTTCGTCTCCCGTCTTCAGTCCTCAGTCTTCTGGAGCTCTGGCTCTGTGGCTCCGACCTCCGTCCCCGGGCTATTCCCTTCCCGATGGTTTCCCCTGCCAGTCTTTGTCAGCTGTCCAACCTTCAGATGCTTCGGGAAAGCAGTCGAACTTTGGTATATAAGGCTTGATATCCAACAGAGGTGTTTTATCGAGAACATCGATTCCCTGAACCGTAAGTGTTGCCTCCTTAATTTTCACAAGCGCCACGATTGATATGCCGATGCCGTTGGGCCGGCAGGGATGCCTGGAGGCGTAAATGCCGTGGGGAGCATCATCGAGAAAGGTTGATCTTTGCAGCGTGATCTTTCCGGCCCGGTCGAATGTATACAGGAGATAGACATGTGAGAACATGTCGATGTCTTTCAGGCCTGAAATAAATTCCGGAAAAACCTCCACCCGCCCGGTTGCTTTTTTGGCAAATACCGGTTGGATGGGGCAATCCTCCTTGGTTCTAAATGGTGTGCGTATAACGCCGATGGGGTTTAATTCCAATGCAAATCTCCTTAATTTTTTGCCATGTTGATTATACAGCGTTAGGGGAGGATTGGCATAGCGGGCATATATGCGTGCCGCGCTGGGCCACGTTCAGGCGCTCGATAACGGTTTTGCAGCGCGGGCAGGTTTCACCGGTGCGGCGAAACACCTTGAGCTCATCTGCATTGCGCCCCTTGCGGCCGGCCACGGAGTAGAAATTGCCCTTGCCGGTTCCTAAAGAGGTGCCCATGTTTTTGAGCCCGCGCCTTAAAACAAGCCGGATAGCCCTGTGCAGAGCCGCAATTTCATTCTCGGTAAGCGATGAACTGGTCCGCCGGGGATGGATACGTGCCGACCATAAGGCCTCGTCAACGTATATGTTGCCCAGGCCAGCGATAAACGTCTGGTCCAGCAACAGGGGTTTCATCTGGCGGCTTTTGTCCTGCAGCATGTTGTGCAACCGTTTCCGGGTGAAGCTTGTTTCAAGGGGCTCCGGGCCGATCTTGGCGAGAATCGTCTCAGGTGCTTGTGTCAAAAAGAGACGGCCGAACTTGCGCGTATCGTGGAAACGCAATTCATTTGTTTGATCCATCTGAAGGACCACATGCTCGTGCTTGCCCCGCCGGGTACCCCTGGCAGCCCAGTTCAACCGTCCGGTCATGCGCAGGTGTATCAACAATGTCCAGCCTTGGGACAGATGCATCACGATGTATTTCCCCCTTCTCGAAAATTCTCTGATGGTCAGACCCTTGATCTGTTTGCGGAATCGCGCAGGGGCCATAGCGGCAACTGTTTTAGGCCAATAGACGCTTGCCCTGGTGATAGCGCTCCCGGCAATACCGATGGCATTCAGGTTATCCACTACTGTCTGTACTTCAGGTAATTCGGGCACGCTATTCATCCTCACGCTTGATTATCGATTTTGGGATGCATATCATGAAATAGCGTTTGAAAAAACACCATGTCGACTCGTCATCCAGCATGCGCCATTGATTGGGATTAGCGATAACCAAAACAGGTTACTTCAAACGCTATTCAAATGGCAATAAGATTTCAGCTGTTCGATCCTCTGTATAATGCCGTTAGTGAAAGGGAGTATAAAGCCTATCCGGAACGCTTCCGAAACAAGACCGTGATAGCCTATTGTACCATTTAGGAAGGAGTTGAAAATTATGATAAAACCAATTTATCTGGATTACAACGGTACTACACCGCATGCTCCCGAGGTGATCGATGCCATGCGGCCTTTTCTGGAAACTGACTTCGGCAACCCGTCCAGCTCCCACTGGTACGGGATCAAACCCAAAAAGGCCGTGGAGAAGGCGCGGGAACAGGTAGCCGGGATATTGAACTGCAGCCCGGCGGAAGTAATTTTCACCAGCGGCGGAACTGAATCCAACAACCACGCCATCCTGGGCATGACCCGGCAATTGAAGGAAAAGGGCAACCACATCATCACCAGCAACTTCGAGCACCCGGCCGTGTTTGAAGTGTGCGGCCATCTGGCGCGCAACGGCTTCGAGATAAACTATCTGCCGGTGAACGGTGAAGGCCTGGTGGACCCGGGAGACGTGGAAGCTGCCATCCGTCCTTCCACCATCCTGATCTCCATCATGCATGCCAACAACGAAGTGGGAACCGTGCAGCCGCTGGCCGACATCGGTCATATCGCCCGCGAGTATGGCATTGCCCTGCATACGGACGCCGCTCAATCCGTCGGGAAAATCCCCACCGATGTTCAAGCGCTGGGAGTGGATCTGCTTTCCGTGGCCGGTCAGAAGGTGTACGGACCAAAGGGCATAGGTGCCCTGTACGTGCGCTCGTCTCTGGCCCCGGAAAAGTTCTGTTTAGGCGCTGGGCAGGAAAAGGGCAGGCGGGCCGGGACCGAAAACGTCATGGGTATTGTCGGCCTGGGCAAGGCCTGCGCAATCGCTCAAAAAGACCTGGATAGGAACATGGCCCGCATGAAGTATTTGCGCAACAGGCTGCACGAGGGGCTACTGAGCCGACTGACCGGCATCCAGCTCAACGGCCATCAAGAGCGGCGCCTCCCCAATACAGCGAGCCTCTCTTTCAAGGGGCTTAAAGCCAACCGCATTCTCGAAGAGATCGGCCTGCAGGTGGCGGTTTCCGCAGGGGCAGCCTGCCATGCTGACACGGTGGAACTTTCCCACGTGTTGATCGCCATGGGCGTTCCTGTGGAATGGGCAAAAGGGACACTGCGGTTCAGCGTGGGCAAGATGACCACCGAGGCTGAAATAGACAAAGCCATTCGCGTGGTGGCCGAGGCAGTGGAGAAGTTACGGGGGCTATGCTGAAGGTGATTCTCTAACCACAAAAACACAAAGAAAAAGGCCTCTCCCCTGAAAGCGGGAAGTCTTTTTTCTCTAATTTGGACCTGTCTTTGTGACCTTTGTGCCTTTGTGGTTAAAATTTAAATTAGTTAGCCCGTTCTTTGAGAGGACCCTGCCCCCCTAAAAATCGCAGGACCCAGTCGAATCCCAATAGCAGCAGTTCGGTGTCATCCGTCCGGACCCTTTCCAAGCGTTCCTGCGGCACCTCGAATCGCGACAGAAAGCTGCTGCCGAACACGAAACGGCGAAACGTATCCAGGTTGTAGGCAGCCATGTAAACCATCTTCAGGGCAGGGCTGTCCTGCCCCTGGTCGCCAAAGGGGTTCTTGCGCAGCAAGGCGTCAACTCTCGCCCAATAGGCATTGATGGCATTGTAGTCCTCCATGCCCTGGTCCTGCATCCATTGTTCGGCTGTCCACACCTTCTCCTCCCGGTGCCCCAGACAATACCCGTGCTTGGCCACGTAATATTGGAATTGAACGTGGGCGTCATCTTTGCCGGAAATGGCCGGTTCCAAGGGATAGGCCCGGCAGGAATAGGGCCGGTCCTCGTAGACGCGGCACCCATCGGGTAACAGGAAAGGGCAAGGCCGACCTGCCCCATCACTCATTTTCAGCATCACATGGGGAAAATAGGGATTGTCCCGAAAAGCCGTGATGGTGTGCCGGGCCATGAATTCATCTGCCGTCATGTTCAAGGCCTGTTTCAACCGCACAATGTCGTAGGGGTAGAGATACATGTCTGCGTCGTGACAGCAGCGGGTAAAGCAGGCAACGCCGCTGTGGCAGGCAAATCTGAACGTTCCGCCGGCTAAAAGAAAACGGTCGCTGATACCGTCGGTATTGGTAATCTTCTCGTCCATATCTAATATATATTCCTGTACACGCCTTGTTTCTTTTTTCTGCAGTTGAATTTTTTTTTACCCGGATACGATTTATGGGTTGGGTTTTCTTTCAAGGGATATTTCGATCGTTTGACGGGCCATTTGGAGTACCCGCGCAGCCAGTGCCAATCCACCGGTAACGCTGATAGCAAGGCTGATCAGCATGGATTTTTGCCCCATGGGGCTGAACATGGCACCGGTGATCATGAAGGCTATCAGCATCACGCCCATGACCCAGAACACAAATGCCGCCAGGCACCTCAGAGCGGTTCGCCGGTAATAATCACTGCGTTCCGCCCCGGACATGCGCGCCCACTCCTTGCGCCCGGTAACATAATCTTCATTACAGTGCGGGCATTGCTCCTTTTCAGGGCCTACGGTGTTTCTTGAAAACAGCCCGGATCGCCACTCGACCTCAGCCCCGCAGTGCGGACAATATTCAGATATGAAGGACTGGATAATCTCTTCTCCGGGTTATATCAACTGTTAACTAACTGTTTTTATACACGCTTTGGAAGGAAGACGAAGTGTCTTCAGAACACTATTTGACAAACGCGCCAATTTGACACGGCTGGCCCGGATGTATAGCTTTGCTCCCATGGCTATGTTGTATATCCCATTCGGCTGAATAGATACAGCACAACCTGTCATTGTAGGATATCAGGATCGGCATTGATGAAGAATACTGTCATATAGAAACCAGGTAAAACCAAAAAACTCATGCAGAAAGATAACGGACTGACCACCCAACCGATCCCCAGGTTGATTGCCAAATTGGCTATCCCCGCCAGTATCGGTATGTTCTTCAACACCATGTACAATGTGGTGGATACCTGGTTCAGCGGATTGATATCCACCGAGGCCATTGCCGCCCTGTCATTGTCCTTTCCGGTATTTTTCGTGATTCTGGCCATCGGCTTTGGTATCAGTACCGGGACAACGGCCCTCATCGCCAACGCCCTGGGCGCCGGCGATGAAAACGAAGCCCAGTTGTATGCGGTTCAGTCTGTGTCCTTCACCATTATTTTGTCGTTGCTGCTGTCAATGCTGGGCCTTTTTCGGCCCCATTTCTATTCAGGGTTCTGGGGGCGGATGGCTCCTACCTGGCAGTGTCGCTTTCCTACATCAATATTATTTTTTACGGCCTGGTATTTTTTTCGCTGACCTTTGTGCTGAATGCCATTCTAACCGCCCAGGGGTTTCCAGCCAGTCTGAACACCATGACCATCGCCATCGGTATTTTCATCATCACCTGGTTTCTCAGCAGGTTCGGCCAGGCAGCTGTAGCAGCCTACGGCATTGCCACCCGGGTGGATCAGATCGCCCTTTTGCCCATTATGGGCCTGACCACCGCAACCCTTACCCTGGTGGGACAGAACAACGGAGCGGCCCTTTACGACCGCTGTGTTGAAGCCTATCATAAGGCTCTTTTTTACGGCATTCTGGTTACAACGGTGAGCGCGATCATTGTTTTCATTGCCCCCAGGGCCATCATGCAGGTATTCACCGACGACCAGGCAGTCGTGGATATCGGGGCCTTTTATTTGAGGATTTCGACCTTCATCTACTGGGCCTACATTATTTTGTTTGTCGCTGTGGCTGCACTGCAAGGATTGAAAAAGCCCATGTACGCCATATGGATCGGCCTGTACCGCCAGATTGCGGCACCTGCCGTGGCTTTCTACGCCCTGGCCTATCTGCTGGGCATGGGGCTCACCGGCATCTGGTGGGGCATTTTCCTGGTGACCTGGTCGGCTACGATCTTTACCTTTTTTTATGTCCGGCGTACCATGGCCAGAATGTTTTCACTGTAGGACACAACACTAGGCCTGCACAAACAACCCCTTGTCTGTTTCAAGCGCGTAGAGTTTGTCGATCATGAATTCCATGTACTTTTCGCATTTTTCCTTCCAGACGCCGGTTTCCAGGAACTCCTTGTAAACGCCGGGCTTGGAAAAATCCATGCCGATCAGGCCCTGGCAGGTGATGTCGCCGAATTCCTGGTTGAACTCGCTGACAATTTTAGCGGCAAAGGCACGGATGGCATGGCGAGCCTGCTTGGAGCGCTCCTTGTCATCCAGGGGGCTGCGGTGCCGCAACCCGAGGCACACCGCCGAAGAGGATACAATCCCGCAGGGCGCATTCTGAAAACCGCCGATACCCCCTAAAAACGGAATGCCGGCCCACAGAAAATCTTCATTTTCCATACCATAAGCTTCCCACATAACTTGCAGGATGGCTGGCCCTCAATGATACCCCCTCTGCATGAGTGATTTTGCGCGATCCCTGGCTTCTTCAACAGACATTTTCATTTCCATGCTGGTCTCCTCCATTTTTAATACATTGGATAAGGTATCTTTCTATTATCAGCAAAAAACCGATAGGGCCAGTGTCATATCTTTAAATCCGATTTTGCTATAAACCGATGCAAGTCCTTCATGTTTGGATGTTAAACAAATTGGTTTAATGAATCTATATCTTTTTAGCGGATGTTGAGAACTTGCAGGCTTGAAAACCCATTCAAACTTTAGTATTCACTATGCACTTAACCAAATATTTTACCGCTTGTATATTTATTTCATGGAGGTGCGTCGATGTTCAAAACATTGCTGACAGTTTGTATTCTCATGGTTTCCATCACTGCGAACGCTTTTGCCGGATCTGACATCAATTTCAAACCCGGTAAATGGGAAGTCACCACCACTATGAAAATGGCCGGCGGCATGACCATGCCGCCACAGGCCTTTACCCAGTGCATGACCAAAGAGAGCATCGTGCCCCAGAATCCCCAACCCGGCCAGGAGTGCGCGGTCATTGAAACCAAACACAGCGGCAATACCGTTACCTGGAAAACAACGTGCAAAACCGAGCAGGGGAATATGGATGGGAGCGGGAAGATTGTATACAGCGGCACTTCCTTTAATGGCAAGATGACCGTGTCCATGCCTTCGGCCAGCATGAAATTTACCAGCGAGATGTCAGGGCGCCGAATCGGCAAATGCGAATAATGGGGATAGTGAGGAGACACGCACTTTAACCAAAGACATTGTCTTGGAAATTCAATTGCGACGAATTCCACATATTTTGCTTTTGATCAAAGCCACAATTGACAAATATTCTTTTTAGCTTATTTCAACAAATCCTTATATGTGCGTTTATAGAAGCGCATAAAAGATGAAACGATGTCTTCATCAAAATGATTACCAACATTTTGTAAAAGCAACGATTCTGCTTCCTGAAATGGCATTGGGTCGCGGTAATGCCTTTTGGCGGTTATGGCTTCGAAAAAATCAGCCACTGCGATTATCTTGGCACCTAATGGAATGTCATCAGCTTTAAGGCCCTTTGGGTAGCCAGACCCATCCATTTTTTCATGGTGGGCCCCGGCAATTTCCGGGACCTGGCTAAAAATTCCTTCAAAATTGACCTGGTCCAGAATTAACTTTGTCTTTTCAGAATGTTTTTTTACTTCCTCAAATTCCTCTGTGGTTAATTTCCTGGGTGCCATTAGTATGGCGTCTGGAACACCGATTTTCCCGTAGTCGTGCAAAAGTGCTGCGACTCTTATCATTTCGCGATATTCTGCACTGAGCTTCATCTCATCACAGATACCTATGGCGAATTCGGTCACACGCAAAGAATGCCCGGCCGTTAATGGATCGCGCGCATCGATACTGGCAGCCAAGGTTTGAAGCAGGGACCGGAACTGGCGCTCCTGGGCTTCCATCAGTTCTGCATTTCGGATGCTGATGCCCAACACAGACGCAATGCCGATAAGCAGGCTGATGTCGCTTTGAATCAACTGTCGCGTTGAGGTCAGATTGTCAACAGCCAGAATACCCAAGGATTCATTGTCGCAAATGATAGGGCAGCAGACAAATGATTTGGTCCCAATAACATTGGCAAAATCTAGGCTACGGGGGGAGAGTGTGCTCTCGATATCGTTTATATCGTTGATCAGAAAGGGCTCTTGCCGGCGAAATGAAATAACAAAAACACCCCTTGATTCTGGCCGGTCAAGATGAAATCCTGTATTTTTTATTAATTTTTCCTGTTCCTTGGTGTATCCGAAACCTGCACGAAAAACGAGTCTTGTTTTGTCTGAATTGGCCAGGAGAATAAGTCCCCTGTCAAAGTCCAGCCTTTTTTCAGATACCTTGATTACATTTGTTAAGATATCCTCGATGTGTGTATGCTTGCTGATGGCCAATCCAATCTCATTGGTCATCAGGGCATTATTGTAGTTCGTCTCTATTTTTTCTACGAGTTGATCACTTGAATTTCTAAGATGATTTAGACTTGCTTTCAGCTCATTTTTTTCGATTCGTTCACTGATGGAACTCAACAGAAAAAGAATCAAGACCGACAACGGTAAAACGGCTGAAAGCATGACTACTGGATGAATAAATATTGATATTGTGCAGACTACCACAAAAAATAAGAATGCTAAATTCCGGGCTTTTTTCCAAACATCTGAGAATTTCTTTTCCCAAGACACAATGTAACGGCACGATTTCCCGCCTCTAAACACACATTCAGGATGTTCGATTTGTGGCAGTTTGTTGGTGAAACCTATTGTTATTGCCTCAAAAAAACCAACCCTGTTCTCACATTGAAAGGGTTCCTCGTTGACACCCTCACGAGGGGTTACTTTGATCTCAACTTTGTTAGAGGATAGCTTATGGATTTTATAGTTAGTTGATCTTGTAACTTTCTCCGCCGTTTTACCTAACAAAGTATATGCTTGTGCAGGGCTGACCATACCTAAAACATATTGTCGAATTGCACCGGTTGATTCTGGCGAAGCAACCAAGCGTCCTGCCTCTCTTGCAATATTTTCGTTATTTGTTAATTGAGAGAGTTTGTCATGAAAGCGGTTAACCTGTTTTTGAGTAAACCAGTGGCCTTCATCAGCCACTTCGTATAACGTCATATCTGCATCTTTTAGTAGTTGTTGGACGTTTACAAATGGATAGTCTTTCTTAATTAGCCTTATATAGTTAGTAATTATCCGGCTGTTATAAATCGGAATGTCGTCATTGTATTGTTTTGTATTCATAACTAATTAATTAGCAACAGCAGCTTAGAAATTATATATAAAAATATAGCCACATTTATCAAAGAATGGACTTTGAACACATTGGTATATAAGGGAGGTAAAATATCATGTACATATTTGAGCAATAAGCAACTAAATTAATCGGGTTAGTCTATTAACATAATTAAAATATTTGTCTCCATATTGGGTGTCAAGTATCCATAGATAGTATTCCTTTTCCCGTTCGATTGAATTGTCTTCAACGAATTTACTTGGATATATTAAAACTGGAAAATTGTCTATTTTCAGCTGAGCAGATATCAAGGATAAGGACATTTTAATAATGTCGCCATTCATTTTTTCCTGATCTATTACAATAACTGTTGTCGCATTTGTAAGATCAGACAAATTTAATCCGACATTTGAAATATTCACCATGATTATTGCTTTTAAGTGTCCCTTATATTTTAAGGAAAACAAATACCTATTACGTTTGAGCCCTAATTCATTGAATGCTGCATACAAATCTGTGCCATTAGAATCAATTCCTAGGTCAAGTGCTTTTAGCATTAATCCACATGACTTGTATTCATAAAAGGCATGTAGTTCTTCTATATCGGCAGTATCCGTTTCCGTTAGCCCCCACTCCCAATAATCTTCTATCTTGTTTTTTAATTGCTCTTTAAAATGAAAATAAGAAAAAGATTCTAAACAGCATTTCATACTATCATTTATTGCTCGCGCTGCCCCACCAAAGACTCTGTTTGGAAACTTGTTTTCTGGTCTAAAATAACAAAGTAAATAATTCATGTGATTTGAATATAGTCCATAGGAATCATTGGAAAATACACCAACTTGATTAAGTACTAATAAACCGGCTCTAAATGATACTCTTCTGTTAGAGGCATGGTGATGAATTAACCAAGTGTTGTCATAGTATCTAATCATTGCAAGGTGGCTAGCAATTTTTTCATTTTCTTGATATGTAAAGTGTCTCGCAATATTAGACTTTTTTGAATATAGAGTTTTATATATAGTTTTAATTTCATCTTTATTTGATTGCAAAAAACTATACTTTTCTGGATAAATAAAATTTGATTCAAAAAAGAATTCCCAAAGCAAGTCCATATCTAACTTATTGCTAATATATAAATTGCTATCACTTGCTTGATGAAGAAATGATAAAAGCTTTAAATGGTCATCACTACCAATATTTAGAAATGCTAGGCCATAAGTATTGCTTTTGGTAAATTCACCTTTCTCCGATTTCTCACACTTCTTATATATAACTTGAGCGGTAAAACAGATGTTAAAACTATTAGCAAACCTCATCTTTACACGGGGTAGTATCATTCCAGGTAAAAATAAGCTGATAGGTGTTCTAACTTTTACAGAAAATCCTAACCCGGATAGGTTGATGACCTTTAAGTCAAACAACTTATTGATTAACGGGTGCAAAAAAAATATATTTGGCAATGGTGATGTGTCTACTCTAGTACTTCTAAATTTTTTTGGCCTAAACCTCTGTACTTCTTCCTTTAGAGGCATTAGACAGAGTATAATATGATCCTTATACTCATTGTGGCTTATTATCAAACATTCACCAGAATATAAGGTTTCATGATCATTTGATAAGACAACCTCGACACTTGACTCAGAATTGATCCATTGAGATGTTTGCGGTGGCTCA
>JBDLJD010000047.1:0-26433 GCA_039714495.1 Thermodesulfobacteriota bacterium | reverse complement strand
AAGGGGCTACGCCTCCCATCACAATACTGAATCGGAACAGATATATGACAATCGATGTAGAAACATGCATTCGTACAGTTGATATTTAATACCCATTGTTTGGGGAGAGGAATACTATTCTCAAAGACATATCACTGTTTCTAATGAAATGTATCGGTTGAAAGTCAACTATTCGTGGTTATAGTTGTTGGCAGACATTTTCACCCGAAGTGAGCGTCTCAGATTGTAAGAACGATCAGAAAATCATTTTCAATGGATCGCAGGACACTTTGGGGAATTACATCATGGAGAGATTTAAATGGAAAAACCAAGAAACGTAGATGAGTTTATCAGCCGACAGAAAGCGGCCATTGCCGCCAATCCGGAGTGCGGCAATTCGCATTATAACCTTGCCGTGGGCCTGATCGGCAAAAAGCAGTACGACGAGGCACAAACGGAACTCTACGCTGCCATCGAGAACAGCCCGAATCTGGCCGAAGCCTATGTCCAGCTCGGGGGCCTCTGCCTGCAACGGGGTGACATGGAAGGGTGTCTGGACTGGAACAAGCGCGCCATCCACGCCCGGGCCGGTTTTGCCGAAGGGCATGCCAACATCGGGTTCGTGCACATGCAGATGGGCAATGTGGATGAGGCCATCCCCTCTCTGGAAAAAGCGGTGCGCTGGAATCCCAAGTTCCTGCAGGCCTATGCCACCCTGGCCAATGCCTATCTCATGCAAGGCCAGATCGACGAAAGCATCGAAACCAACCTGAAGGTGATCGAGCTGGAGCCCTCCTTTCCGGTAGCCTACAATAACCTGGCCATTGCCTACATGGAAAAGAGCGAGTTTGCCCTGGCCATTGAAAATGCCGACAAAGCCGTCGAATTGGGCTATGACGTTGCCCCTGAAATCCTGAAGGAGCTCGAAGCGCATCGATAAACCGGAAACCACAAAGGATACAAAAATTCTTTCTTGTTTTCATCATGCCTTACGGTCAATAAAAGAGCCACGCTGAAATCGCGATGCGATACTTTTTATCCAATCAGGGCAACCCCGTAGACAAGAACCATGAGCTGTGGAAAAAGCCCCTGCCCGCTTCCCGGCAGGGCAATCCACTGCCCGACGAAGGCTCACCGGAAAAAGGCCTGACCTATGGTCAGTACTTTTCCGCCGTGAAGGCCTTTGTCGAATCCTGTCCCGATCTCTTCGCCCGTGTCAACGACCCTTGCCTTGACAACGTTTCCATATTTCTCGAAAAACACGGCGCGTTCTATCATCCCAGCCGGATAGCTATAGGACGGGGAAGCCAAGTGGACGAGTATGTACTCAACGTGGCCTTCTCCGAACCCGGGCGTCAATGTCTGGAAAACGAGTATAACACCCTGAAAATGCTGGAAGACAAATATGCCTATGCGTTCTTGCCCAAGATGTTTGCCTGCCGTGAAATTCCAGTGGGTTCAGCGAAAATCGCTAGCATGTTTACAGGAGAATGGTTCGGGTCATATCACGAGTTTCATGTTTCCAGGATTCAGCAGCAAGATTCCGGGAATGTCAGGGTCTGGGACCCTGCCGATGCTGGCTGTTTTTTGTCCAAGGACCAGGCGTGTCATCTGTATGCGCAGGCGGCAATGATCCTGACCGCCTGCTATGATATCCAGACCTTCGAACAGATCTCGTCTTGGCATCATGCGGCCGGTGATTTTGTGGTCAATCTGGATGAACAGGGGACGCCGCATGTAAAGCTGGTGACAGTGCGTCGCTATACCCCCCTGCTCAATGTAACGGAAAACAGCGCTGAGGCAGTGTTGAACGGACTGCTGCTGTTCCTGCTGAACATGTCGATTCACATACGCCTGGACCGGCTGGATGGCGTCAAGGACGTATGTTGGATCGATGACGTTGTTGTCGAGGGTACACTGACGGGTTTTTTCAAGGGCTTGGCGCTTCAATTACAAAATAGCAGGATACCTGAGGGGTTCTGCGAATACTTCAAGTCCTTTCTGACAGAAATAGCTGCTGAAGAGATGCTGGATTTGTTTGTTTCCCTGGCGGACAGCCTCCCTTCGGACTCACCGGATTTACCGCTTATTCAATCGCATCTTGAAAGGCATGCCGATGCCTTTTTTCATCAGATACGAACGCTGATATAAGGTCTGCCTGCTAGCGCAATATATACTACATGGTGTGTAGTCCACCGGTGGTACCCCCCCATATAGAGACACCATAAGCCTCCTCGATTTAAGCGTTCTTTAACTGTATGAAACCATGGTTTTTTATTGACAAGAACAATTAATAATTTTATATCTGCCCCTTGATTGTAAAGTAGGAGATAAGTGTACAATTATTTACAGACAATATAAAAATTTGTTGAGAGGAGGTGACAGAACAACAACCCCGAAAGGGTATTTTGGTTTTAGGCAGGTTAATTATTAACTAGAATGGAGGTAAAAAGATGGCAAAGCATGAAACCCCTATGTTGGACCAGTTAGAAACTGGGCCGTGGCCAAGTTTCGTGTCCGATCTGAAACAGGAAGCCGCATCAAGGGCAAAGAATGAAAATAACATAGAATTCCAGATCAACCAGGATGCTGTTGACGATCTTCTGGGCGTGCTGGAACTTTCTTATGAACACGGCCGCTGTCACTGGAAACATGGTGGTATTGTGGGTGTATTTGGATACGGCGGTGGTGTTATCGGTCGTTACTGCGATCAGCCCGATGCCTTTCCGGGCGTAGCGCACTTTCATACCATGCGCATCAACCAGCCCGGTGCAAAGTTCTACAAAACCGACTATCTGAAAAAACTTTGCGACCTGTGGGAATTCCGCGGCTCCGGCATCACCAATATGCACGGTTCAACAGGGGATATCATTTTCATCGGAACAACCACCCCTCAGTTGGAAGAAATTTTTTATGAACTGACGCACAATATGGATCAAGATTTGGGTGGCTCCGGTTCCAACCTGAGAACCCCGTCTGACTGTATTGGCCAGGCCCGTTGCGAGTATGCCTGCTTCGACACCCAGGCACTCTGCTATGACCTGACCCAGGAATACCAGGATGAACTCCACCGCCCGGCATTCCCTTACAAATTCAAATTCAAGTTTGACGGCTGCCCCAACTGCTGCGTGGCCTCCATCGCCCGGGCCGACATTTCCTTCATCGGCACCTGGAAAGATGACATCAAAATCGACCAGGAAGCCGTGCAGGCCTACATGGGTGGCGAAATTGCACCCAATGGCAATGCCCACTCCGGTCGTGACTGGGGTGCTTTCGACATCAACAAGGAAGTCATCGGCCTCTGCCCCACCAACTGCATGTGGATGGAAGGCAAAGAGCTCAAGATTGACAACCGCGAGTGTACCCGTTGTATGCACTGCATCAACGTTATGCCGCGTGCCCTGAGAATCGGTGATGATAGAGGTCTCTCCATGCTGGTGGGCGCCAAAGCCCCGATCCTGGATGGTGCCCAGATGGGATCTATGCTGGTGCCGTTTATCAAGGCAGAAGAGCCCTATGACGAGATCAAGGAAATCATCGAAGCCATCTGGGATTACTGGATGGAAGAAGGCAAGAACCGTGAACGCCTCGGTGAATTGATGAAACGGCAGGGTTTCCAGAAACTCCTGGTTGCAACCGGGATCAAACCCGTTCCGCAGCACGTGCAGGAGCCGCGCTCCAATCCCTACATCTTCTGGAATGAGGATGAGGTCGAAGGTGGATGGGATCGTGACGTCAATGAATTCAGAAAACATCATCTGAGATAGGGGGGGTAATTACCATGGCATTTGTTTCTTCAGGATACAATACGGACAAACCGATGGAAAACAGGATAACCGACATCGGTCCGCAAAAATATGATCAATTTTATCCGCCGGTCATCGCGGCTAACAAAGGCAAATGGCTGTACCACGAAATTTTGAAGCCAGGCGTCCTGGTTCACGTTTCCGAGACTGGTGACGAAGTCTACACGGTTCGCTGCGGCGGCGCGCGCCTCATGAGCGTCACCCACATTCGTGAGATTTGTGAAGTCGCCGACAAGCACTGCGACGGGTACCTGCGTTTCACCACCCGTAACAACATCGAGTTCATGGTCGACAGCAAGGACAAGGTTGACCCGCTGATCCAGGATCTGGAAAGCCGCAAGTTTGACGGCGGCAGCTTCAAGTTTCCAGTGGGCGGAACCGGTGCTGGCGTAACCAACATCATCCACACGCAAGGGTGGATCCACTGCCACACACCGGCCACGGATGCTTCCGGCCCGGTCAAGGCCACCATGGACGTCCTGTTCGACGACTTCAAAGACCACAGGCTTCCGGCCCAGCTGCGCGTATCCCTGGCCTGCTGCCTGAACATGTGCGGCGCGGTTCACTGTTCCGACATCGCTATTCTCGGATATCATCGCAAGCCGCCCATGCTGGACCACGAATACCTGGACAAGATGTGCGAAATCCCGCTGGCCATCGCAGCCTGCCCCACGGCAGCCATCAAGCCGTCCAAGGTCGAAGTCAATGGTGAGAAACTGAACAGTGTGGCCGTCAAGAACGAACGCTGCATGTTCTGCGGCAACTGCTACACCATGTGCCCCTCCATGCCTCTGGCAGATACAGAGGGTGACGGCATCGTCATCATGGCCGGTGGCAAGGTGTCCAACCGCATTTCACCGCCCAAGTTCTCCAAGGTTGTTGTGGCCTTCCTGCCCAACGAACAACCACGTTGGCCGTCCACAACCGCGACCATCAAAAAGATTGTTGAAGCGTATTCCGCAGGTGCCAACAAGTATGAGCGTCTGGGCGAATGGGCCGAAAGAATCGGGTGGGAACGTTTCTTTGAAAAATGCGAACTGGATTTCACCCATCATCTGATCGATGATTTCAGGGATCCGGCGTACTTCACCTGGCGTCAGACCTCACAGTTCAAGTTTACGGATTAATATAGCCGCACCGGGGGCCTGTTTACAGGCTCCCGGAATTTCTCACAGCAGAGGGGTTATCAATGGAATACGATGAGGCAAAAGAGAAAATTGTAGCCGGTTTGACCAAAAAACAGAAGATGAAGTCCAAGTTTTATTTTAAAGACCTGGCCAAGATTCTGGACATGAAACCGCGGGTAGCCAAAAAGCTGATCAATCAAATGATTACCGATGGCGTGCTGGAATACTGGTCCAGCGGCAGCACCTCCATGTATGGACTGCCCGGAACCGGAAAACAAGCGGGCGCCGAACACGAAGAATAAATCTTTTGTGTTCCCGACCACCTGTTTTTCTTGTAAATTAGAATTTGAATTCCAACCCGAAAGAGCAGGGGAAAATGGTCTCTCCCGGTATTGTGATCGCTGCCCTACGCGGTGGATCGGGAAAGACCATTTTTTCTGTCGGTATCATTGCAGCCCTGAAAGCTGCCGGCAGAACTATTGCCCCCTTTAAAAAAGGCCCCGATTATATCGATGCGGGCTGGCTGGCCCTGGCGGCCGACAGGCCCTGCTATAATCTAGACACCTACCTGATCGACAAACCCGTCATTCTCGACTCTTATTCCCGTGCTACCCGCGACGCGGACCTCGCTGTTATTGAAGGAAATCGAGGCCTTTATGACAGCATCGACCGCAAGAGCAAGACCAGCACAGGCGAGCTGGCCAAGTGGCTGGACCTACCGGTCATTCTGTGCATAGACGGCACCAAAACCACACGCACCATGGCAGCTGTCGTGTTGGGCTGTATGCAGTTTGACCCGGCGGTAAAGATCCGGGGGGTTGTCCTCAACCGGGTTGCCGGAAAAAGGCACCGCAACAACCTCAAAGACTGCATCGAGCACTATTGCAACATTCCGGTTCTGGGTGCTGTTCCAAAACTTAAAGAGCAGGCATTTCCAGAGCGGCACATGGGACTGGTGCCCACCCCTGAGCACGAATGGGCCAAGGACTCCATTCAAACGATTTCCAGGATCGCCTCAGATTACCTGGACCTTGCAGCCATTGAACAATTGGCCAAAGATGCTTCGGGCCCGGCTGAAGCACCCGCTATGGGCGGTGAATCTAAAGAGACGAAAATAGATGGTTCACGAACAGTCGCAATCAAGGATGTTACCGATCGGCCCAGAATTGGTGTGCTGCGGGATTCCGCTTTTCAGTTTTATTATCCGGAAAACCTGGAAGCCCTCAAAAAGGCTGGGGCAGACCTGATCTTCACGAGCCCCCTGGAAGACAAGGTGCCGCCTGCTGTTGATGGGTTTTATTTAGGTGGCGGATTCCCGGAGACCCATGCGCGCGAGCTTGCCGAGAACAAAGCCTACCGCGACAGGATCAGGGCGTTGGCGGAAGAGGGGATACCCATCTATGCCGAATGCGGTGGGCTGATGTACCTGGGGGAGTCGTTGCTCTTGGACGGAAAAATTTATCCCATGGCTAATATTTTTCCGATTGTGTTCGATTTTCACAAAAAACCCCAGGGGCATGGGTATACGATCGTGGCGGTTGAAGCCGATAATCCGTTTTTCCCGGTTGGAATGCAGATCAAGGGGCATGAATTTCACTATTCCAAGGCCATCGAATTTAGCGGATATAAAGGAAGCTTTGCCTTTGCCATGCAGCGCGGTGTGGGTTTGCTGGACGGCAAGGATGGCATCTGTCATAAAAACGTTTTGGCCACCTACACCCACATTCATGCCTTGGGCACCACCTCCTGGGCCAGTGCTCTCGTTGAAAAGGCACGTATATTTCAACATAAGTCAAATAGATAAATGCTATCGTGAACGGTTCGCCATCAAAGCCCATTCTCACTGAAGTGTCTAATGCAACACTCGATGCCCGTATTCTCGATATGGTGACCGAATCCCCCGACCGTCTGACACCCCTTGAATTGAAACGCCGGGTTAAACAAGTGTACTGCTTTATGGGGCGCGGCCGGATTGAATCCTCTATAAAGCGTCTTGTTGAGCAAAAGGAGCTTGTTTACACCTACCAGTTTGGCAATTCATTTCTGGAGGCATCCTTTGAGAGGCCGGTGCGGGTGGCAAATTCGATTGTCCTCAAACCGCCGGCTTGTGATTATCAACCCCTGCCGGGTGACATTGTCGTCAATATCAAAGCCGGGGCTGCCTTTGGAACGGGCTGCCATCCCACCACGCGGCTCTCTTTGTTGGCCCTGGAAAAGGTGTGCACGGACAATCTGCCCCGCATCAAAGAGCGGGGCAAAAGAGTTTTAGACATCGGGACAGGATCAGGCGTCCTGGCGATTGCGGCCCTGAAACTGGGGGTGGAACAGGGAATCGGGCTGGATATCGATCCGTGTGCAAGGGCGGAGGCATCAGAGAATGCGGAGCTGAACAGCCTTTCTCAGCGGATGAAAATCTCGGGCCATTCAATTGATTCCCTTCAGGGCAGGTTTTTTCTGATTGCCGCAAATCTGCGTTTTCCAACCTTGAAAGTGTATTTCAAAAAAATGGCTGAATTGACGGAGCCCGGAGGTTTTTTTGTTGTATCCGGTATAAAGTCCAATGAAATGAAGCCAATGAAAGATATATCCGCGACATTTGGGTTGGCGGTCTATTGGGAGGGTGTTGAGCGAGGATGGGGGGGCCTGGCGTTGCGCCGCTAAAATAACGCAAATGAGTGTATATACAAAAAGAAAAAGCCCGCACAGAAATTTGTGCGGGCTTTTTCTTTTTGAAGGTTAACCCTCTATTTTAGGATGACACTTGACGCACGTGGTGGGCGCATCTTTGGTCTTGGTTTTTTTATTGTGCTTTTTGTGGCAGGCCCTGCAATTGTCATGCACGGCTTCGGCGTGATATTCCCTGGACATTACATCCTTTTCCTTCTTTTTTACTTTTTTAGCCTTCCATTCTTTTTTCAGTTCCTTGGGAACCTCGCCGGGTTTTTTATGGCATTCGATGCATTTGTGGACATCGTCGCCCATCTTCAGGTCATTGAGCGGTTTGTTGTCGGCATCGTGGTGGCACTCACCGCATGTGGCCCCGTACTCTTCAATATGTTTTTTGTGGGTGAACTTGGTAATACCCTTTTTATGCGGGTAATCGCTCTTCATCATAAATTCGTCAGCCACATCGGTTCCAGCTTGAAGTCCTCCGATGGCAAACACGGTAATAAAAGCCAAAATCGCTGCTGCCAGTAAGCCCTTTTTTAACATAGCGTTCTTGTGCCTCCTTTCCTTAGGTCCTTGTTTGATCTTTGAATTCAACTTGTTATTTCCTGAATAGCTTTATCAACTCTGATTTCATGTGTCAATGCCAAAGCCCCTGCAGGCAGGTCAATCCGGCACGGCGTCCTCTTCGGGTGCCGACGCCTGATCAACCTTTTTTTTACCAAAAATTCTGGCCCCGATGATGCTGATTTCATAGAGAAGCATCATGGGCAAAGCCATCATAATCTGGGTAACGACATCCGGGGGGGTTAAAATGGCGGCGCCGGCAAAAAACAGCAGCAGGGCATATTTTCGATTTTTCTTTAAAAACGCAACAGATACAACGCCGAGTTTGGCCAGGAAGGTGATCACCAGGGGAAGCTCAAAAACCAACCCGAACGCCAGAAGCAGTTTGGAGGAAAAGCTGAGGTATTCTTTCATGGAGGGCAGCGGCCGGATGGTTTCCGATGCAAACCCTAGAAAGAATTTAAACCCAAACGGAAAAACAATGAAATACCCGAACAGAGAGCCGCCCACAAAAAAGAGGGTGGAAAGAATCACCACCGGAATCAGCATGCGTTTCTCTTTCCGGTACAGCCCCGGGGCGATGAACATCCAGAACTGATAGATAATGACGGGTGAGGCCAGCATGAGGCCGGATATCAGAGCCGATTTTAAAAAGGTAAAAAATGCTTCCGGCAGGTTGGTGTAAATCAGGGTTTCGCCGGGCTTCATCACCGAGATGAGGGGTGCGGTGAGAATGTCGAACAGTTTTTCTTTAAAGGCGTATGAGCCCGCAAAACCGATGCCGACAGCAATAAAGCTAGTGATGAGGCGGCGCCTTAACTCTTCCAGGTGGATGGTAAAGGGTAGTTTTTCATCCTCGTTCATCTTTAGCGTCATCCTCTCCTGGATTGTCCTGGACGGGTTTGCTTTCGGCTTGATCGGTACTGCCGGAAGGGGATTCGACACTGTCTGCCGTGTTCAGGTCGGCATAGGCATTTTTCAGGTCGTCCATGGCTTCCGGGTTGCTTTTTCGTTCCTTGAATTCACCGGTGTCTGTCGAGGGCTGTGTGGCACTGGCGGTTGATTCGGTTGGGGGGGTGTAATCTTCAATATTGTCAAAACTGATGGACTGCTTGATGTCGCTGTTAATATCGTTCAGGGTATCCTTGACTTCCGATATTCCCGTATCCGCCTCCATTGACTCTTTCAGGTCGCTGGTGGCTTTCTTGAATTCACCCATGGCCCTGCCAAGGGATTTGGCAAGATCGGGCAACTTCTTAGGGCCGATAACAATGAGTGCCACCGCCAGGATCAATATCATTTCCGGCATTCCGATACCGAACATAATTCTTCGCTCCTTAAGTTTTTTTGTATAGCAAGAGCAAAACAAATTACATTATCTAGGATTGAGGTGTCAACACATTATAATGGGCTAGGCAAGGGATCGGTCTATGAAAATTTTAGGGCCTGAGCACCAAAAAATAGAGCGTGCCGGGATGCTGCATATGACCGGCGGCAACTTCAGCATAATGGCCATTGCCCCAGAATACATCTGCCCGCCCCGGCCCTTTTATGGCACCGCCGGTGTCCTGGTTCAGCACAAACGCTCGGAGGTCCTGCCATTCATAGATTTCACCGAAGCGGTCGAGTTCAGGCTTTTGGGTCTCCATATAGGCCAGGGCGGCCGGTGGGAAAATTTTACGGTCCAAAGCGATGGAGCGCACGGGGGTCAGCTTTACCTGGATGTAGCCGATGGGGCCGTCTTCTTCCAGTTTGAAAAACACATAACTGGGGTTGTGGTTGAGCACCCGTTCCACCTCTTCGGGATGTTCATGCAGGTATGATCGAATTTTCTGCATGGACATCTCTTCTCTGGCAATTTTTTCTTCATCGATCAGCAGTTTGCCGATGCTGCGGTAAGGGTGTCCGTTGACGGTATGATAATGGACGTTAATATATTCCCCGGAAGCCAGCATGATTTTGCCTGACCCTTGAATTTGTAAAAAAAACAAGTCGATAGGATCACCTACCCACGCAAGGATGTCGCTTCTGCCGTCCAGGATGCCCGTGTGGTCTATCTCGCTGCGCTGGTAGTACGGAACAACGGTGCTGCCGGTGTAACGGCCGGTAATTTTTTTACCTTTGAATTCATCCCCGAACAGCGACAAGTCGATGCGGGTCAGGTCCTTGGGGCTGGCATACACCGGGTAGGAAAAGGAGGCGTTTTTTTCGAGGCTGCCTTTAATGGCAGGTTCGTAGTATCCGGTAAAG
The DNA here is from genome assembly GCA_039714495.1 of Thermodesulfobacteriota bacterium. Classification (GTDB taxonomy): domain Bacteria; phylum Desulfobacterota; class Desulfobacteria; order Desulfobacterales; family B30-G6; genus JAJDNW01. The sequence continues at coordinate 16,037 of JBDLJD010000047.1, read as the reverse complement.
AGCATTTTTCCTCTGCCGTTGCTGCCCACGGAACGATAGACAAGGTAATTTTTCCGGATAAATCGGTTCAATTCCGCGACTGTAGGGTTCGCGGCCACCTGATTTCGAAAAACATGCACGGATTTTTTAAGATGTTCGGCCGTGTAGATATCCTCGCTGAAATAGAATTCTCTGTCGCCGGGTATGCGGGAAAGGTAATCCAGGCTTCCGTCCAGGCCTGCAATGAGCTCGTTAAATTCACCGCCATCTTCGAAATGGGGATACCTGGCGACAGGCACTATTTCGAGGGAATTAATCTTTGTAATTTCAGGTTTGATAAAAAGGCCGCAGCCGCTTAAGAGGAGCAGAAAAATCAGTGCCAGGACAAAGTGAAAGGGCCGGAAAAGGGTCTCTAGGGGAGAGGTAGCAGATTTCATTGATCCTCATCAAGGCTGATGCTGCGGGTTTTGGATTCGACAGGCGTTAGAGACAGAGTGGCGTTTTCGTCCCGTGAAGAAACCCCCAACTCTTTGAATTTGCGTGCAGAAATAAAAACACGCCGCTCCATTGATCCCACTACCTTGTTGTATGCGGCCACACTGCGTTCGATATTGCGCCCCAGGTCGTTAACATGGCGGCTCATGGTGGCCAGGCGTTCGAACAGCTCAGATCCGAGCTGGCTTATGTGACGGGCGTTCTCGGCCATTTTTTCCTGCTGCCAGCCAAATGCGACAGTTTTTAACAAGGATATCAATGTGGTGGGTGTCGCCAGGACCACACCGTCCTGGACCCCCCTTTCAATCAGCTGCGGGTTGTGGGAAAGAGCCGCTGAAAAGAAATTTTCACCGGGGATGAAGAGGACGACAAATTCGGGCGTTGCGTCGAATTGAGCCCAGTAGGCTTTCTGAGCCAGTTTTTTTATGTGGGTGGCCACATGCCGGGCGTGGGTGACCAGTTTTTCTTCCCGCTTGTCCTCGGTTTCCGCTTCCAAAGCCTCCAGGTAGGCAATCAGGGGTACTTTTGCATCGATAATGATCTGTCGCCGGCCCGGAAGATGCACCACCATATCCGGCCGCAAAAGACCGTCATCCGCCTGGACGGACGTTTGTTCGAAAAAATCACAGTGGTTCTGCATGCCGGCCATTTCAGCAACCCGTTTGAGGGTGATTTCCCCCCATCGGCCCCGTACCTGGGGCGCCCTTAAGGCATTGACCAGTTTTCCTGTCTCCTTCTGGAGAAATTCCTGGGTCTGGATAAGGGATTCGACTTGTCTGGAAAGCCCACCATAGGCATTTTCTCTAGATTTTTCCATGGCTTGTATCTGCCGGTCATAGCGGTCCAGCGCGTCTTTTAGCGGCTGTATGGTTTCCTTGACCGCCTTGTCCCGAGCATTGAAATCCGTCCTGGCGGAGGCCATGTATTTGGAAAAGGTGGCCTGAGCCAGGTCGATGAAAGCCTGGTTGTTGTTCTTGAGGGCATCGGCGGATATGGCCTTATGGGTTTCGGTCAGTCCGTTGCGGAGGTCATTGAGCAGGGCAGCTTTTTCTTCGAACGCCTGGCGCTGGTTCTCAAGGTTGGCTTCCAGTTCGGCCTGGTGCTCCTTGAGGTCTGAGACGGCGGCATGCAGGGTGTCTATTTTCCTTTCCTTTTCCTGCAAGGTTGCTTCGACTGCTTTAAGGTGATCTATTCGGCCGGCGGCCATGGCGTTTTTCTGGGTTGTTTCCAACAGGTCGTTCCGCAAGGTTTCCAGCTCGGTCTGCAGGTTGGCCGCGTTCGTTTTTAACGCCTGGTTTTCATCTATTTGCAGCTGAGCCTTTTCGGAAACCGCTTCAAGGCGGGAATTGCGCTCCACGATAAGCGGCTTGAGACGCAATTTGGTTGCCAGCCAGCCGATAAGTGCGCCAAGGCCGATGCCCAGGCAGACGACAATGGCGTACTCCAGGTAATCGTGTTGTATGTTTTCAAACATGATTTTTCCTAAACAGGGCGTTGCAGGGGCAATCGCTCAATTTAGGTCCCTAGTAAACGTGCCGCTTTTTCCGCCGCTTTTTTTCAACAGCATGACGTCCGAGATGGTCATTGTTTTGTCATGTGACTTGCACATGTCGTAAATGGTTAATGCGGCAATGGATACGGCGGTCAGCGCTTCCATTTCCACCCCGGTCTGATCAATGATGCGCACAACAGCTTCGATGCGGATGATATTGTTTGCCGGATCCGGGACAAAATCAATCTGCACGTGGGTGATGTTCAGGGGATGGCACATGGGGATCAGGCTTGCGGTCTTTTTGGCTGCCATGATACCTGCAATCCGAGCTGTTTCCAGAACATTGCCCTTTTTAACGGACTGATCCATTATCGCAGAAAATGTTTCCGGCGTCATAGAGATGCAACCTTGGGCCTTAGCCGTGCGCTCCGTGGGTTTTTTGGCAGTGACATCCACCATGCGCACCTGCCCTTTTTCATCGATATGGGTGAATTTCGACATACGCCTCCTTTGGCTGGAAACCACAAAGACACAAAGGACACAAAGTTTTTTTAAAGATTGTCCTAATCAGTGTAAAACTCAGTTTTCTGGGTTACGGTGGTTTTGATCGCATTCAAGGTTTCGCCTAAGACCTTCAGGACCGTCTCCCGAATATCCCCTGCAACCACCAGAAACATGACATCGTCCCCCACGGCCAGGTCTTGATCGGCGAATATTTCCACGAGAATCTCAACGATTCCCGGGGTCTCTTTTTTGCGGGCAACGATCTCCTCCAGCTTTTTGTGGTCCACCGCAACCCTCAGGCCGGTCACTTGCCGGCCGTCCCGGGACGTCTGCCGCACCACCCCGTTGTGGGCCAGGATCATTCCGGCTCGATGATAGTCAGGATGCTGCTTCACTTTTTTGATTAATTGCTCAAGTTTCATGCGCTTGGGTTTCTCCTGCCATTTGTCTGGCCCGTTTGAGATCTTCAGGGGTGTTGACGTTAAAGAAGGATATCAGATCCGGATCGATATTTCTTAGTGTCGTTTCCGGTATTTCATGGGTGCGCATGCTTTTAAAAAGGCGCTGGATCTGGAGCTCCTTTTTGTCCAGTTGTGCCTGAACCGGTTTCAGGCAAAGCCGGCTGTAGGCCGCGCACAGCGGTTCGAACCCCAAGGCTGTCCGGGGAACGACGATGTCCAGATTGGGTTCGACGGCATTCAAGACGCTTTGAATCAGTTCTTTTTTTAAAAAAGGTGTATCACAGGCCGTAAAAAATGCATAGGGGGTTGTGGTGTAAAACAACCCGGTATGCAGCCCGGTGAGGGAACTGCGAAAGTCGAACAGGTCCGCAGCCATGGGAACGTCCCAGGCCATAAATTTTTCAGGATGATTGGTAACCAGGAGGATCCGGTCGAACAGTTCCCTGAAAATGCCGTATATGTGTTCAAATATGGTTGATTGGCCGACTTGTTCAAAAGCCTTGGCCCTACCGGCAAAGCGCTTGTTTTGACCCCCGGCAAGGATGACCCCTGTGCACGCTTGATTCGACATGCAGGCACCATAGATAAACAAAGGTTTAAAATCAAGCATTAGAAACAATCTTCTATGCCAAATCAGGTGATTGACGCAGCATTCTTGAAATTTGAAACATTCATTTCAGGTATAATACCGAAATAATTAATGCTTGTGGTGATTATATCTAATGGTTATAAAAACCATGATTGCGGGCAAAACATCAAGTGTATTGCCTTGTCCATGACCCGGTGCCCCATGGTCGATTGAGCACCGTGGGACATGAAACCGTTGCCAGAAGGAGCTAGGAAGGACATATGAGCACCAAAGAGCATAAATCTAAAGCACCCAAGAATTTAAAAATCGGGGTCATTTCGGTTTCCACCAGCCGTAAACTGGAAGAGGACAAGAGCGGTCACTGGATTGCGAAACGGGCCCGCAAAGAAGGCCATGTGGTTGTGTCCCATGAGGTGGTGCCGGATCAGACCTATGCCATAACCGCCGCCCTAAGGGGCTGCATGGAGGCAAACAGCCCTCATGCGGTGCTGGTGACGGGCGGAACCGGCATCGCTGAAAAAGATGTCACCATTGAGGCTGTAAAGCCCCTGCTCGACAAGGAGCTTACCGCTTTTGCCGCTTTGTTTGCCCAGCTTTCCTTTGAGGAGATCGATTCCGCCGCCCTCATGTCGCGCGCTGTGGCCGGGGTTGTGGGCAAAACAGCTGTTTTCTGCATGCCCGGTAGTTTAAAGGCCTGTAAACTGGCATGCAAGGCCCTCATATTTCCCGAGTTGGGCCACATCGTCAAACACGTGTATTCCGGATAAATTTTCATGCCCTAATGTGCACAACGACGCATAAAAAATCTACAGTCTTTAAATGCTTAACATCCTTATTTAACACAACTATATGAAAATTTAATAAAATTAAGATCGATTTTTTCATTATTTATTCACAGTAGAAACTTCGCAAAGCTAATGATGCTGATTGGGTAAAAGGCCTCAGCATGGTATAAATACGTTACAAGACGAAGCGTGTTTCTAATGAATTATAAAAAAGAATAGGCTCCGGGTGCATTCCCGGAGCCTATTCTTTTTGCTTGACAGATATATTAGTGCACTAGTATATCAGTTGGTATGCCACCAACAAACAACACTTCGACCAACCACCACCAGTTGCTGCGGACCCAGGTATATGAATACCTGCGCGAAGCCTTTAGATCGGGCGATATAAGACCCGGCAAGTTCATCAGCATCAACCAGTTGGTAAAGGAACTAAACATGAGCAGAACGCCCTTGAGGGATGCCCTGCTCCAGCTGCAGACCGAGGGCTTTGTTACGTTTCTCCCCCAGCGTGGCATCCGCATCAATGAGGTTACCGATGATGTCCTGGTTGACATCTATGAAATGCTGGGCGCCCTGGATTCCCGCGCCCTTTTATCTGTTGGTGACCGGCTGGGCGCCAAAGAAGTATCTATGATGAAAAAGATCAATGAACGCATGCTGCAGGTCATCGACAACAAGGGGTATAGCCGTTACTTCAAATTGAATACAGATTTTCACAATGTGTATCTGGACCTGTCCACTAACGACCCCCTGCTCAAACAGGTCAATATTCTCAGGCAACGGCTTTTCGAGTTCAATTACAACCCTGAATGGCTGGAAAAAGGCCTCCCCCTTACCTACACCGAACATCTGACCATGATCGATCTGATCGAAAGCGGTCGCTATCGGGAAGCTGCAGATTTTATGCGCGATGTACACTGCTCAAGGAACTGGTGATAAAGAAAGAGGTGCTTAAACAAAAGGTGTTGCACAGCGCAAAACCCAAACCGTCAAAGGAGGAACGCAAAATGAAACAGATGATGAAATGGTTGGTTCTGGCCCTGTCCGTTATGGCCATGGCCGTCCCGGCAGGCGCCATGGAGAAGAATATGGTCTATTCTTCACCCTACAACATCACGACATTGGACCCCAGTGTCTCCTATTCCACGGAGGCGCAATACCTCGCCAATATTTACGAAACCCTTATCAGGGTTAACCCGCCGGGAAGCAAGGAGATGTTCAGTTATATCCTGGCCACCGGTTTCACAGCATCCGAGGACGGGATGGAATACACCTTTACCTTGCGTAAAGGCGTCAAATTTCATGACGGCACCCCCTTTACGGCTGAAGCCGTCAAATTTTCCATCGAACGCACCACAACCATCGGTAAGGGCGCAGCCTTTATCTGGGGTGACCTGAAGGAGGTTCAGATTGTTGATGATTTTACCGTAAAGATTATTCTGAAATCCCCAGCACCCCTGCCGCTGATCGCAGCCTCTGCCAATGGATCCTATATTATGAGCCCCACGGTGGGGGACAAAGGGCCGGAGTGGTTCGATCAGGGTAATGATGCAGGTTCGGGTCCCTATACCCTGAAAAATTACAAGAGTGGTGAATCCTGGATTCTTGGCAAGTTTGACGATTATTGGGGCGGCTGGAGCGGAAAGCATGTGGAAAATGTTCTGGTGAAATACACCAAAGAGGGATTGGTTCAATTGAAAATGCTGCAATCCAACGAGGCCATGCTGGCCGGCAGAATACCCATCGACAGCTATCCCAAGATACAGGCAGCCGAAAATACAAAGGTGCTCACGGGGCCGAGCTATGTCAACTATATGGCTTTTTTCAACACCATGCGTCCGCCCCTGGATCGCCAAAAGGTCAGAAAGGCCCTGGCCCATGCCATACCCTATGACGACCTCATCAAAATCGGTTGGAACGGGGCCGCAACCCAGGCTCGCGGGCCCGTGCCCAAGGGTCAATTCGGCCACTCCGAGAAAGTTTTCCAGTATGAATACGACCTGGACAAAGCCAAGCAGCTTCTTGCCCAGGCCGGTTTCCCGGATGGCGGCTTCAAACTGACCCTGACCCATGCGGCGGAAAATGTATCTGAGGGGCGTATCGCTCCCCTGATCCAGAGCGCATTCAAAAAGCTGGGAATCGAGGTGGAGGTCAAGAGTATCGTCTGGACATCCCAGTGGGCCAAAGCCAAAGGCAATCCCCTGGAAGCCCAGGATATTTTTTTGCTGATGTGGTGGCCTACCTATGCTGATCCTTATGAAACCCTTTATTCGCTGCTGCACAACGAGAAGGGCAAACCGGTCTGGAATCTGGCCTATTACGTCAATCCGGCATATGACAACATGATCCGCAAGGCTTATGAAGCAACTGGTAGTAATCCTGAAAAGGCCCTGGACCTATACATCCAGGCCCAGAATATGGTGCAGAAGGATGCACCTGTGGCCTGGCTGGCGGACATTAAGGCTGAATGGCCCATGAATGAGAAGCTGCAGGGGTTTGTTATCAATCCGGCCTATCCTACTACGCCCTTCTTTTACGACATGTACCTGGAATAAGCCATCATCGTCACATCAATTGCCCCGGCCAACCGGCCGGGGTGATTAACATGGGCCAACAGTTATGTCATTGATTCTCTTTACCTTTAAGCGTTTGGTTGCGCTTGTGGGCCTGCTGCTGGTGCTCAGTGTACTGGTCTTTTTCTTCTCGCGGGCTATTCCCGGGGATGTGGCCGCCCTGTACGTGGGCGGCAATGCCAAGCCTGAGCAGATCGAACGGGCACGACTGGAACTAGGCCTGGACAAACCGCTTTCCACCCAGTACCTGCGTTACATGGGTAAACTGTTTCAAGGAGATATGGGACTTTCCCTGCGAACCCACCGTCCGGTTTTGAAAGATCTGGCGGAAAAAATTCCCATGTCACTGGAGCTGGTGATTCTGGCGCTTGCCATTGCAGTTTTGTCAGGTATTCCGATCGGCGGAATAGCCGCTATTAAGCAGGACACCTGGGTGGATGAATTGATCAAGTGGTTTACGGCTGCAGCCGTTAGTTTACCCATATTTTTTTTAGCCCTCCTGCTGCAGTTGGTATTTTTCGATCAGCTGGGTTGGTTTCCCTTGCAGGGCCGGCTGGACAGCATGCTGGAGTTTACCCATCCCATTGAATTGGTCACGGGTTTCAGCTTTGTAGACAGTCTGGTAACAGGCAATTATAGAGCTTTATTCAATGTTGCCTGGCACATGGTCTTACCGGTGGCGGCTATGGCCCTGGGGCCTTTGGGGTTTATTGCCCGCCTGACCCGATCCTCCCTTTTGGAGGTGATGAAACAGGATTACATTCTAGCCGCTCGGGCATCGGGTGTCGGCGAAGGGGTGCTCTACTTCCGATACGGGTTGCGCAATGCCCTGTCCCCCATCCTGACCGTGATCGGGCTTATGGTGGCCCTCTTGATGCTGAACACCTTTTTTGTGGAAATGATCTTCAATTGGCCGGGCATCGGCTATTATGCGCTGATATCCATTACCAGTCTCGATTTCCCGGCGCTGATGGGGGTGACGTTCACAATCGGTACCATCTATGTGCTGGCCAATACAGCAACCGATATTTTGCGCCGTATGGTTGATCCACGTATTAAGTAGTTAGAATCTATGAAAAATCAGGATTTTAAAAAATTAGCCCGTGAAGCGCTTGCAGACCACCGCATGGCCAGGGGCTACAAAATGCGCTTGTTTCTGAAAAAGAAGCTGGCGGTTTTTTCAACGTTAGTTCTGCTGCTCATAGTGCTGTCGGCCATTTTTGCCCCCTGGGTGGCGCCCTATCCTGATCAGGGCCAAGGAGAGATCAACCTTGAGGATCGCTTGCAGCCTTTTTCCAAAGAGCATCTTCTGGGGACGGATATTTACGGCCGTGATCTGTTGAGCAGGGTGATCTACGGCGGACGTATTTCCGTATTTGGTGGAATTTTCATAGTAATTATGGCCGCTCTGATAGGCGTGCCCCTGGGTCTATGGGCCGGATACCAAGAGGGCGTATCCGGTGCCATCATCATGCGCGCCGTGGAACTTGTCCTCTCCTTTCCATCGGCCCTGGTGGCCATGGGCATATCGATTGTGGTGGGTGCCGGTTCGATGACGGCCCTGATTGCCCTGGTCATTCCCTGGTGGCCCTGGTACACGCGGCTGGTGCAAGGGGAAGTGCTGTCCCTTAAAAATATGCTCTATATCGAGGCGGCCCAGATGCTGGGCTATGGCCGTTTCTATATTCTATTTCGTCACCTTTTACCCAATATTCTGACACCAGTCATCGTCATGATGTTGCTGGATGTCGGTCCGGCCATCATCGCCATCGGCGTGCTCAGTTTTCTAGGTCTAGGGACCCAGCCCCCCCACGCGGATTGGGGACTCATGGTATGGAACGGTTCTCAGAATCTTCTGGGCGAATGGTGGATTGCCATCGTACCCGGATTTGCCATGTTCTTGCTGGTAACCGTTTTCAATATATTCGGTGATACTCTGAAGGATATACTGGACCCGAATCAATCGTGATGAAAATGAAAACACTTCCACCGGTACCTGTTCTCAGTGTCGAGAACCTGAAGGTAGACTTCAAGGGCCCAAGGGGGACCGCTAGAATACTCGAGGGAGTCGACTTTGCACTTTATCCCGGAGAGATTCTGGCCCTTGTGGGAGAGACCGGCTGTGGCAAGAGCATCACGGCGAAATCCATATTGGATCTTATCCCTTTGCGATCCTTTCACAGAACCGGGACGGTTTCCTTTGAAGGCATTGATCTTTTCTCGCTTGATCACAACGAGTTCCGCCGCGTGCGCGGCCGGTCCATCGCTATGATATTCCAGAATCCCCAGTCCAGCATCAACCCTGTTTTTACATTGGGGGAGCAGATGTCCAGGTTGATTCGCATGTATTTAAAGGACGAGATCAATGCTGCCTGCCGCCAACAGAGCCTGAGTGAAAAAGCAGCTGTTCGCAGGATCGCCCGGGAAAAGCTGGCCGAGGTGGGCCTGACTGAAATCGAGCGACTGTTGGCGTCCTATGCGCATGAGATCAGCGGCGGCATGGCCCAGCGCTACAAAATTGCACAGGCACTTTTAAGTTCTCCGGAAATCCTGATTGCCGACGAAGCCACATCTGCTTTGGATGTAACTGTACAGGCCCACATTCTCAAACTCCTGAAGCAAATGTCGCGTAAAAAGGGAACTGCCATTCTCTTTATTACCCATGACCTCGGTATAGCCGCCCAGATATGCGACCGTGTAGCGGTGATGTATGCCGGCCGCATCGTTGAGATCGGGGACACCATGGATATTTTTCAGAACCCCCTGCATCCCTATACGCGGGGATTGCTGGAGGCGGTCCCCAAACTGGGATATCGTGAGGCGCTGCAATATGTTTCCGGCATGATACCGGATCTGGTAAATCCACCGCAAGGCTGTCGGTTTCATCCGCGGTGCTCCCATAAAATGACCCACTGTGAAGACCAGCGGCCCATGAACATAACCAAGGATGGCAATCACGCTGTGGCATGCCATCTGTACAGCAGGTGATCCGGGCGAATATATGGCCATGTCTGAAAAACTGATCCAGTTAGAGAATCTGAAAACCTATTTTCCCCAGCAGAAGACGCTGACAGGGAAGGCCAAGGCGTGGATCAAGGCGGTTGACGACGTTTCCCTGACCATTCGGATCGGCGAGTGTCTCGGGCTGGTAGGGGAGTCGGGCTGCGGCAAATCCACCCTGGGACGGACGGTTCTAAGACTGGTTCCGCACACAGACGGAAAAATACTATTCAAAGACGCGGAAATACAGGGCCTTGACCATCGGCACTTCCAGCCTTTCCGACCGAAAATGCAGATGGTGTTCCAGGATCCGCGCGCATCGCTCAACCCTAAAATGACAGTCCTGCAGATCATCAGCGAGGCGCTGGCCATCTGTTCCGCAATAGATAAATGGCAATATACGCAAAGGGCCACGGAACTGTTGAATATGGTTGATCTGCGTCCTGAGCACTTGTTCCGATATCCCCATGAATTCAGCGGGGGGCAGCAGCAGCGCATCTGTATTGCCCGCGCCCTGGCCACCCAGCCCGAATTCATTGTTTTTGATGAGGCCACCAGCGCTCTGGATGTTTCGGTTCAGGCCCAAATCATCAATCTCATGGCGAACCTGCAAAAACAGCTGAACCTGACCTACTTGTTCATCAGCCACGATCTGAGTATAATGGAGCATATCTGCCATCGGGTGGCGGTGATGTATGCCGGCAGGGTAATGGAAATTCAGGATGCAAAAGCGCTGTTCAAAGCCCCCCGGCATCCATACACCATGGCCTTGCGTGATGCGGTGCCCATTGCAGATCCAACCAAAAGAGACGGAATGGCCATTCTGGCGGGTGAGGTTCCCAGCCTCCTGGAACCACCGGACGGGTGCCGGTTTCATCCAAGATGTCCGTATGTGACCCGGGTATGCCGTCAGGAAGTCCCTAAAGCTGCAAGAATTAAAACGAGGAACTGGGTTCGCTGCCACCATCACAGCCAACTTAAAGATAAAAGGCTGCTAGGTGTTGAGAGATAAAAAAAATTATATTGGCGGTTGATAACAGTTACAACAGACATTTATGTATGAAGGGAAAGATATGAGCCGACTGTTGGGCCTAGGCGCCTGTCAAATGGGAGTGTATGCGGGTGATGTGCAAGCCAACCTCGCAACACTGTCCAAGCACATAAAAAAAATTAAGTTTTACAGCCCGTGGGTCAAACTGATCTGTGTTCCGGAACTCTTCATTCCGGGAATCTCCCCCATGGAACAAACCGCCCAGGCGATCCCCAGTGAAATTACGTCACATTGCGCAGATCTGGCAAAAACACACGGGGTCTATCTAATTCCCGGATCTCTGTATGAAAAAACCGAAGACGGCATTTACAATACCGCACCGGTCTTTGATCCTAAGGGTGAACTGATTGCCACCTACCGTAAAATGTATCCCTGGCGGCCCCACGAAAAAACCGTTTCCGGGGATCACACCGTCGTCTTTGACATACCGGGAGTGGGTACTATGGGGTTGTGTATCTGCTATGACCTGTGGTTTCCTGAAGTGATCAGGGACCTGGTGTGGCAGGGAGCCGAAGTTATCTTGATACCGACGCTGACAGGCACCCAGGATCGCCGCCAGGAGCTGATTTTGTGCCAGGCCGCGGCAATGGTAAATCAGTGCTATATCGTCAGTGTCAACGGCTTGCATCCGGGAGGAGTTGGCCAGAGTGTCATGGTTGACCCGGAGGGGAATATTATCCAGCAGGCCAATCAGCTGCCGGAAAATATGATTGCCATGCTGGACCTTGAGAAGGTTAAACAGGTGCGTAAGTATGGAACCTGCGGTGTCAGTCCGGTCATGAGCAGCTATTTTCATGAGTCCCACCGCTTTCGTCACCAAAAAGAAGCGTACAAAGAGAGCTCACTGGCAGCGACCATGGGCCGTTTTCATCAGGATTAGCGCGGATGTCCTGATATGGTGAGGATATATCTACAGCAGGTATATCGCTTTTAATCACGAAATCGCGAATATTTGAAATCACGATAAAAATTAATGAATTTCGTGCTTTTCAAGCTTCGTGTTTTCGTGATATTTTTTTTAGAAGGCGGATTTCAAGGATGAGAAAATATGGATGAAAAGGAATTTATAACCGCGGTGGTCTCCAACGCGCAGGGTGAGATTTTCGACCTCGAAGGGTATGTCGCAGTGGGCATGGCCGGACCGGATCTGTTTCCGCTGGTCAGGACGGCTACATTACCCCTGCCCCATGGCAGTGAGCTGATGCGCCTGCCGGACCGTGTCCCCATCCTGTATGACATGGAGACCGGCAATTTCGAATTGGTGGACAAGAACCCCTTTCAGTCGGATGAAGACCTCTTTCCCGTGGCAGCCTTCAATTCACCCGGACACGTTGTTTCCAGTGTCTGTGCATATCGGGAACGAAACCAGGCGGAGATTCTGCCGCTTTTCTCCTATGGCGCGGTGGGATGGTACGGGGACGGCTTTCGCTCGGCTGCCATCCAGGTCGATGCGGAACCGCGGCAGGACCTGCGGTATATGAAGCAGGAGGACGTCCTTAAGGGGGTTGAATCCATGCGCCATAAACTTCCTGGCAACCGACTACGGAAGCATCTGGAAAAATGCGCTCTCGAGTACGGTTGCCCGGCTGGCAAGAATTTTTTTCTGGGGCGTTTTGAAGCGCCCCTGCCCACGGCAAAGGCATGCAATGCCGCCTGCCTGGGGTGTCTTTCCCAGCAGATGGATACGGATATCCCTTGCAGCCAGGAGCGTATCGGGTTCACGCCGGACCCGGAGGAGATTGCCGGTGTGGCCCTGGAACATATCGGCAGGGTGGAAAACAGCGTGGTCAGCTTTGGCCAGGGTTGTGAGGGGGACCCCCTTTTAGCTGCTGCAGTGATTGAACCGGCCATCCGCATAATACGCGCCCAGACCGAAAAGGGGACCATCAACATGAACACCAATGGCGGGCTGCCGGATGTATTGGAGACATTGCTGGAGGCCGGCCTCGACAGTATCCGCATCAGCATGAACAGTGTGCGCGAGGATGCCTACAACACTTATTTCAACCCCAGGGGCTACGTATTTGCGGATGTTGTCAGGAGCATCGACCTTGCTCTTGCCAAAGGCCAGCACGTGGCCATCAACTATCTGAATATGGCTGGTTTCACGGACACGGCCGGCGAGCTGGCCGGCCTGACCGCATTTATCGGAGATCATCCCATCAACATGATTCAGTGGCGCAATTTGAACTTTGACCCGATCCAATATTGGAAGGTCATGGACCAGGACGGCCGTGAAGACGCCGTCATGGGCATGCAGACGGTCCTTGACACCATTCAAGATCGATTTCCGGATGTACGGCATGGTTATTTTAATCCCCCAAAATAAAATTGGTTTATATTTGTTCCTCAAATGTAAACCAATTTTATTTTGAAATACGGCTTCGCCGTGGTTTTATTAATTTGGACTTCCCTTGTAGCTATAGGGATCACGCTATTTAAGTGCATCGTTTCATATGATTGTTAATAATAATTATGGCTGAATGGGTTGAGATAAAAGTCTTTTTCGATAGTGATAATCCGCATCTGGTGGCGGATCTCATCGCCGATGTTTTCTATGGGTTCAGGCTGAAGGGCGTTGTTGTGGATGATCCCGAGCTCGAGCCGGAAGAGGGCTGGGGAAGTGATGCCGTAAGTCGCCCTGAACAACACGCGGTCACTGGATATTTTCCAATGACCGATGGGGCTCTTGCAAACAGCCGGCTGCTGGAGAACAAAATCAAGCAGCTTGGAAAAGATATCGGCTTTACCTTTGACCTTGATATCGGCCGTATCAACGAGGAGGAGTGGGCAGACTCCTGGAAAACCTTCTTCTTTCCGGAGCATGTGACCGACCGTATTGTGGTCAAACCAACCTGGCGGGAATACACGCCCAAGCCGGATGAGATCATGCTTGAAATCGATCCGGGAATGGCCTTTGGCACAGGTACCCACCCCACCACTGCCATGTGTGTTCATCAGATCGAAAAATACCTTGAACCCGGTACTACTTTTCTTGATGTGGGCACGGGGTCCGGCATCCTGATGCTGGCGGCCGCAAAAATGGGGGCCCAAAGATTAGTGGGCATCGACAACGATGAAATTGCAGTAGGAATTGCCCGGGAGAATATGCAACTTAATCTGGTAAACCCCAAGACCTATCAATTCCGCACGGGCCATCTGGCAGAATCTGTTGGCGGGAGCTTTGAATTTATAACCGCCAATATTCTCTATGACGTGGTTATGGAGCTTCTGGACACCGTTCATCACCATCTGAAGAAAAACGGCATCTTTGTCTGTTCCGGTATTATCCAACGCAATGCAGCGGCGGTGACTGACAAAATGAACCGACAGGGGTATGACATCCTGGAGGTCCTGACCCAGGAGGAGTGGGCCTGCATTGCCGGCAGATACAGTGGGTGATATAGAAATTTAATTAATTTAAAGTATTCTGCTTGGCAGCCCAATTGGTATCGTTAGGTTTTGATGCCCCCTTACCCTACTGTCACCTTTTTTAGCCAAGCAGTACAAAACGCATTCATTGGATTATTCCTTATTGTCGGCAATTTCTTTTAAACTGTGTGCCTTTGCCCGCTTTACCCATTGTTGACGAGCCAGTGCTTGCATGTCTTCGGCCTGATCCATCTCATCAACAATTTCCATACCCAAGAGGGTTTCAACAACATCTTCCATAGTTACAAGACCTTTTGTCCCTCCGTACTCATCAATTACGATGGCGATGTGTTGGCGTTCGTTGAGGAAAAATTCAAGTAATGCTGATAGAGACATGTTGCCAGGCACTGATTGAATATCCCGTTTTAGTGTTTCCAGTGTGGCCCCACCGCGATCACCTACCTTAAAATGCAAAAGATCGTCCCTAAGAATGAAACCTGCAATATGGTCTATATCCGTCTGATAAAGCGGTATGCGGGAGAATGTCACGGATGGCTTGATAGCCGAAGCTTCGGAGACTGTCATACTCTGTGGAAAACTTGAAATGACCGTTCGCGGTGTCATGATGTCGGCGGAGGTCAGAGAACCGAACCGGAACAGATTCTGGATAATTCGTGATTCGTGCTGATCGATTTTTCCGGTTTGTTCTCCAATATCGGCCATGGCGATAAACTCATCACGACTGAATACGTGGGCAGTTTTGCCACGGGCTATAAGTCGTGTTAGAAATTCAGAAACCCATATTAATGGATACAACACCCAGATTAAAATATGTACAAATTGTGCCGTAAGACCGGCCAAAGAGCGCCAGTGCATGGCACCGATGGTCTTGGGGATGATTTCTGACAGAAACAGAATCATCAGAGTCATTAAGGCTGAAAACAAGCCGAACCAGGCACTACCAAAAACCACTGTTGCTTTAGATCCAGAGCCGATGGCACCTACTGTGTGAGCAATAGTGTTCAAGGTTAAAATTGCGGCGAGAGACTTGTCCACATTGTCTTGCTTCAATTTTTTCAACAGTGCTGCACGTTTTGGCTTTCTGCCCTGTAGCTCTGCGATATAAGATGGGGTGATGCTCAGTAGAACCGCTTCGGCCACACTACAGAGAAAAGAAAAAACCAGTGCCATTAGGATGTAGGTTATTAGTAGAACGACATCCCCTTGAGAATAGCCACCACCTGACGAATCAACGGCAGCTATCCCTGCAACAGCCTGACTTCCCAGTCCTAATTGGACAATCATAGCAACAATCGAAAAACGAACCCTGTTTGAGAATAGCCAAATCACTTGTTTTGTACCAATCTAATCTGAAAACTATGTTGGGCTTTTCCTAAAAACGTCAGTATGCAGATCACCAAATATGTGATGGTATCAGCGTATCTCCTCATCCTAAGTTGAATGATAGAGAACCAGCTATAAGGGGTATAAACAGAATTGCTCGATCTACTTGCGAAATAATTTGCTTGCGAGGCCGACAGCGCCGGAAACCCCACCGATTGAATCTAACAGTGCTCCGCCGCTACTAGCTTTGTCCACCATCAATGGAAGTGCCTCAGATAAGCCACCAGCCGCCTCTTCGTTGCTAAGCCCCAACTTGGATGCAAATTCTGAAATCTTATCTGTACCCAGCATTGTGGAAATTTGGTCGGGCGAGATGGCTTCATTGCTTCCAT
>JBDLJD010000046.1:0-26689 GCA_039714495.1 Thermodesulfobacteriota bacterium | reverse complement strand
GTAGACGATCTCCTGGGTTAGAGCATGCTTGAACATATATTCAATTTCCGGCTGCAAAGAGCGGGTTCTGATTAGATCGAGTCTCTCTAGATAGATGAGTTCCTCATCGATACGCTCTTCAAGCTCTGTTATTCTTTTGAGAATTTCGTAAAGAAAATCTCGACCTATTACAGAAGCCTTTTGTAGAATGCCCTTTGTCTGTATCTCCAGCCGATCAAGTCTTCCGGTGATTAGGCCGTGCAGTGAGGAAGGGATGTCTGATTCAGTAATGGAACGTTTGAGTTTCCAGCTGCCATTTTCCTGAGTTAGCGTGTCGGATTCGATCAGAGAATTGACCAACTCTTCCAGGTAAAAGGGATTTCCTTCAGCCCTGCTCTGAACCCAACGCTTCAAATCGGTGGGAATGGTTTCAGTTTTAAGCAGTGATGCCAGCATATTTTGGGCGACTGAAAGTGACAGGTTCTGCAACTGAATATCATGATAATTATTACCAATGATGCTCGCTTGATGGCCTGTGAAAAGGCTAAAGGTTGGTCGGTACGCACACAGCACAATGGCAGGTTGTTGGATTTCTAAACATGCACGTCGTAAAAACTCCACAAAGGAAGGGTCCGCCCAATGCAGA
This sequence comes from Thermodesulfobacteriota bacterium, assembly GCA_039714495.1. GTDB lineage: Bacteria > Desulfobacterota > Desulfobacteria > Desulfobacterales > B30-G6 > JAJDNW01. The sequence continues at coordinate 26,064 of JBDLJD010000046.1, read as the reverse complement.
TCCTCCAGAAAGAAAACGGTCGGTGCTCTATCAGCAAGAGAGGTGAGAACCGCAAGCATTGCCGTGTGCAGACGTGATTTCCAGTGCTCCGGGCTTACATCTTTTATCTCCGGGTAGTCCAACGAGTAAAGACCTCCCACATAAGGGACAACATCTTCTCGCTTTCCGACAAGAGACTGAAGCCCGGACGCAACTTTTTTCCTCACTTTCTCAGGAGAATCGTTTTCCTCGATGTGGAGCAATCGATTTAAAAGGTCTACCAAGGGGAAATACGGTATGTCTTGAGAATATCCATAGGCATGTCCTTCTATCCATTGAATTTGTTCAAGGTCAAGGCTGGTTTTGAACTCCTCTATCAGTCTGCTTTTACCTGTGCCGGCGGCACCACAGATCGAAAAAATCCGACCTTTGCCTTGCCGCAAACTATCTATCGCTTCGGACAGATCGGCCATCTCTGCATTTCTACCGACTAGCTCTGCTCTCACTCCTGAGAGACGATGAATAGTAACCGGTCTGTCCCTTTGGGATAACACCTGAAAAACCTGGACTGGTTCGGCCTTGCCTTTGAGGGATGTTGATTCCATGTATTCACATGCAAATTGCCCCTCAGTTTGATGACAGGTGTCTACATCGACCAAAATTTCACCAGGGTTCGCCAGATTGCTCAGGCGTGACGCCAGATTGATGGTGTCACCGGAAACACCATGCGTTCCTCTTTCCAAGTCAACTTCACCGGTTACCACTAGACCGGTATTGATGCCGGTATGCATCGAAATGGCTTGCCCTATTTTATTTTCAACTTCAGGACTAATTGCATCCACCAGTAGATGGATTTCACGGGCAGCTTTGATAGCCCTAACTGGATCATCCTCATGCGCCTGGGGTACTCCGAATATAGCCATAACAGCATCGCCAACATACTTTTCGATGAATCCATCGTAACTCGCAACGATTTTAGAAATTTCACCAAAGATCTGGCTAGTGATGTCTTTGGTTTCTTCTGGGTCAAGCTTTTCTGACATAGCCGTGTATCCGGTTAGATCGGAAAAAAGAACTGTCACATGTTTGCGTTCACCAACGCTATGTGTAGACTGCATGGCTATTTTTTCTGGGATGGGAGATAGAGATAAGCTTTCAGTATCCGAGGTTGCTTTGGGTGTTTCTTTTGTGAGATTTAAATTATAGCCGCATTCTCCACAAAATTTATCTCCAGGTATATTCTCGAAATTGCAATCGGGACAGACCAAGAGTAATTTATTCCCACATTCCCTACAAAGATTAGAAACGGCAATATCAATGTTGCTGGGACCGGTGTCTATAAAGATTACAGTAAATTTGGAGGAAACTTCAACAGAGGAAATGATAGGCCCAATTTGCGCTTCACCGTTTTCTATGGTCAGAGTTCTTCAGGCGTAAAAGCAACCACATCATCAATAACGGCGGTTCGGCAAACAGCATCACCAGCCGGTCGAGTCCCAGGGCGTTTCCGGCGGCAGGCGGCATTTCCGCGAGGGATTGCAGGAAGTATGTACGTTCGTGCGGAACGTGCAATACATTTGCGGACCTCCTGTATTGCAGCATATCGATATTTGGTGCCGTTGATTCACGAAACAAATTACACCTTGAAATAACATGATAGCCGTGTTACTGTATATTCATGATACAATCTTTTAAGAACCAAGCTTCCGAGGACATTTTCAACGGCAAATCTACGAAGGGTGCAAGGAAATTATGCTCTAAAAAAGTTTGGAGAAGTGCATGTAGAAAGCTCGATCAATTGGATTCTGCAATAACGCTCGATGAACTTCGAGTTCCTCCAGGAAACAGGTTAGAGGCGCTTTCAGGCAAAAGAAAAGGGCAACATAGTATCCGAATTAATGATCAGTATCGTATTTGCTTTACCTGGGGAAAAAATGGCCCATTAAATGTGGAAATCATAGACTACCATTAATTAATTAATTATACAGGAGAATATAAAATGATAAGAGTACCAACCCATAGAGCCCCAACGCACCCTGGTGAAATGTTGTTGGAAGAATTCCTAAAACCGATGGGGCTTACTCAGAGGAAATTGGCGAGCGCTATCAACGTACCTTACCAAAGGGTAAATGAGATAATAAACGGTAAAAGAGGCATAACGCCCAGCACCGCTTTGAGATTATCGAAAGTTTTTAAGGTCTCGGCTGATTTCTGGATGAATATTCAACTAAGATGGGATCTATATTTCGCTAAGATTGCCGAGTCGGATGATCTAAAAAGTATCAGGCCAATTCAAATTAGCCAATTGAATAACCAGAAGACACATTCTCAACCTGGTATAAGCCACTCATAATGACTTCGTTTGTGAATCATAGCTGGGTAAAAACTTTTGATATCAAAGACTTGAACTGTCTGACAGATTTGTAATAGTATTGATTGAACTTAATCAAAATAAAAATACGACTGAATTTGATCTAATCAACTATTGGATAGTGTATTGAAAAGGTGTTAAATTGAATATAAAGTCAGCATGTTATAGGAGAGCTCAAAAAAGGAAACAATAGGCCTCAATTTACGCTTCGCCGTTTTCTATGGTCAGAGTTCTTCAGGCGTAAACGCCACCACATCATCGATTGCGGCGGTGTCGGCCAACAGCATCACCAGCCGGTCTACACCTAAGGCGTTGCCGGCCGCTGGGGGCATTTGCTCAAGGGATTTCAAGAAGGGCTCCGGCAGGGGATAGACGAGCTTGCCTGAAGCTTGGCGCTGTTCCATCTCTTTTTCAAAACGGACGCGCTGCTCATGGGGGTCAATCAGTTCCGAAAAGGCGTTGCAGACCTCCATCCCCCGAATGTACAGCTCGAATCTTTCCGCCAGATGGGCGCTGCCGGATTTGAGCCTGGCAAGGGACCCGTAGGCTGCAGGATAGTCGTACAGGAAAACAGGCCTTTCATTCCCCAGATGGGGTTCCACATCCAGTGCCAGGGCTTCGTCGAATATGCCCTTTTCAAGGCTCTCTTCGACGGAAACCTGGGCATATTTTTCAAAAGCGCGGCTGACGGACATGCGTTCCCAGGGCGATGTAAGATCCACACGCCCCCCCTGGTAGGGCAGTTCAAAATCGCGGCCTATCTCCTGGACTACGGCTTTGATCATCTTCTCGCACTGCACCATCATGTCCAGATAAGAAGCCCCAGCCGTATACCACTCCAGCATGGTCAATTCGGGCAGGTGCCGGCTTCCCCGTTCGCTTTTGCGGAAGCATTTACATATCTGAAATACACGCGAATAGCCGGCGGCCAGAAGCTGTTTCATACACAGTTCCGGAGAGGTGTGGAGATACCACGCCCCGCTGGGCTGGGCCTCGATGTGTGCTTCCGGCGCCGGGGCCGGTATTCTGTAGGGCGTTTCCACTTCCAGGTAGTCATTGCGCCGGAAGAAGCCGCGAATGGCCGCCAGGATGTCGGCTCGGAGCTGAAGATTTTTGCGGATGATGGATTGACGGAACATAGCAAAAAGATTTCCAAAAAATTTTAATCACGAAATCACGAAAAAGCTAAAGCACGAAATGGAAATTTCTGTTTTCGTATTTTCCGGATTTCGTGCTTTCGTGATGAAGGTTTGTTTTTATCAGTTCTAATTTACATCCTTAACAAGGTATTTATCCTGGGTTCGATCCTGCAGATAAACACCGTCGCACGTGCTTGCATCTCCCGCTTCATACCAGTCATACCCCTGGTTCTTACAGGCGTCACAGGCTTTGCATGGAATATGGATTGCCAGCACTTTGTACCCGCGGTTCGAGTTGGATTCGATTTTCAGGGCACCGCTGCAGTCATCGCAGATGCGAATGGTTTCCTTCTGGACCTCGTTGATGTTGTCCGTGTCGTAAAATATGCTGCGTTTGCGCTCGTCAAAGGCTTTGTCCCCTTTCACTTTTTGCATGATGCTTTCCCGGCTCTGCCAGAAATCCAGCACCTTGTCCCCGACGCGTCGAATCCGTTCCGTGGTATCCGGACTCTGACGGATCTTGTCCGCATCATACCCCGGCTCCATGACGTGGCTGTAGTCGATGCCCGCCATGGCCAGCACGATACCGGTGTTGACGTAGGGCAGCGCCCCTTCAATGGAGTAGCCGCCTTCCAGAACAGCAATGTCCGGCTGCAGCAGGGACGTGAGTTCGGCATACCCTTGAGCCGAGAAATTCATATTGGTGATGGGATCGGAATAGTGATTGTCCTGGCCGGCGGAATTGATCACCAGCTGCGGCCGGAAGGCTTCCAGGATCGGCATGACCACATTTTCGGCAGTATATAGAAATCCTTCCTCGGAGGTGTAGGGCGGCAGGGGAATGTTTATGGTCGAGCCGATAGCATTGGGGCCGCCCATTTCATTGATGAACCCCGACCCGGGATAGAGCGTGCGTCCATCCTGGTGGATGGAGATAAAAAGTGTATCGCGGTCGTGCCAGTAAATGTCCTGTGTCCCGTCCCCGTGGTGGCAGTCTGTATCCACGATCGCCACCCGGTCCACGCCGTAGGCCGCCCGAAGATACTCGATCATGATGGCCTCGATGTTGACATTGCAGAACCCCCTGGCCCCGTGCACGACGCGCATGGCATGGTGGCCGGGCGGGCGCACCAGGGCAAACCCGCGCTCCACGGTTTTCTCCATCACGGCCATGCCGATGGTTTTAGCCCCGCCGGCACTGATGAAATGTGATTCCGTCATGATCTTCCAGGGGTCCGGCACACAGAAATGCACCCGCTGCACATCCATAAGGGTGACCTGGTCCGGCTTGAACTCGTGGATACCCTGAATGTCGAAAAGGCCCTCTTCCGTCACCTGGTCCTGGGTATAGAGCAGGCGCTCTTCTCTTTCGGGATGGGTGGGGCTGATAGCCCAGTCAAAAGCCGGAAAAAATACCAGACCGGTTTCGTGTTGTGCACGTAGCATTTCAATTTCCTCACGCTAACTAGGATAAACCTGAACCACAAAGACACAAAGGACACAAAGTTTATTTAAAACTAACACGAATTTAAAGTGATCTAAAGTTAGAAGTGACCTAAAGGTGCTGAATCGCTACGCTCTATCTTATATATAAACAGATAGAATTCCTTAACTTTAGTCACTTTAGATCATTTTAGTTCACTTTAGTCACTTTATGCTGTTTTCAGAGGGGCAGCATTTCTTGATAACCCGAAATCAGTCCCGGTTTCACCTGGACACGGATGCGCGTGTTCCTGCCTATGGTGCTGAAGCCCCTGACCATATTGAATTCAAGCTCTTCCAGAATTTCCATTTCGAGGTGCTCTGGATTGGCGCCCCTTTTGACAGCCTTGTCCTTTAACAGTTCAAAGGCTTTGCGAACGGCGTCTTCCCTGCGGAAACCGGAACTTATTTTCTCTTGAAATTCTTCACCGGGAGCCACACACACGCCCTGCTCGGTATCTGCAAAAAAGGTCACTTCACTGGTAGTCCGCGACAGGGCCGCTCCGATGGCATTGGCCACGGACCATTTGGGCACAACGCCGACCTCCATTTCCGACTGCCTCTCGAGCTCCTCCGCGAAGTAAGGCGCCGGGCCGCCCAAAATAAGTATCTGCTGCGGTTGCAGCCTGCCCCCTTCCTGAATTTCGTGAATAGTATAAACCGGTTTGCTGTTCAGGCGTTCCAGCATTGTATTGGCAGCCTTGATGATCTTGGCGCAGGTGCGTTCAACGATTTTAACGGCTGCTTCCTCCACGGAGATACCCAGAGCAGCGGCCATGGGTTCAATTCCCTGGACGGCTTTTTCCCGGTTGCCGTTCTCCACTTTCTGTATCACAAAAAGCGCATCCGTGGGGGTGGGCACGGGGCCGCCATGGGCCATGGCCGGGCCGAGACGTTCCGGACCGATTTCTATGCGCTGGTCGCTCAGCCGGACCAAGCTGTCACCGCCCACGCCGATGGAATGGGTATCCAGGGAGCGGATCAGGGTTCGATAACCGCCGACATCGATGCCCAAGGGGGCTAAAAGGGGTACGCCACCCGTGAGGATGGTCATGTCGGTGGTGGTGCCGCCGATATCCAACACAAGAGAATCGACTGCATCGTTGGCATACCCCACAGCCCCCATCACACTGGCGGAAGGGCCCGATAGAATGGTCTGTCCCGGGAACTCGATGGAAGATGCAAAGTTCATGTTCCCGCCGTCAGCCTTGAGGATACGAATCGGCATGGTCAATCCCCGGGCCTCGAGGGACTGCTGGACCGCTTCGAAAAACTCCTTGTGTACGGGATAAACCGACGCGTTGAGGTACGTCGTCGCTATTCTGCGGGGAAAATTGAGATGCCCTGAAATGAGATGCCCCAGAAAAACCTTTTCAAAGGCATCCCCCAGATGCGCCTTGATCTGTAACTCGTGCGCAGGGTTGCGCACGGAAAACTTGCCGACCACGCCCACGTGGCGGATGCCTCTGGCCTGGAGGTCCCGCCCCACTTGCTCTATCTCCCGGGCGTCCACCTGTTCGACTTCCCGCCCTCGGTGGTCAATGGAACCGGCAACCGGGAAAAAATGGGCATTGGTCTGAAAATGGCGAGGGTCGATACCGGGGCCGCTGGACACGATAATGCCCACTTCCGGGATCTTTTTCTGCACGATGGCATTGGTGGTCAGGGTGGTGCTGAGGACAACCCGCCTGACAGCCTCCGGGTCGACTTCATCCATTACCTGTTCGAGACCTTCCAGCACCGTGTTGAACAGGTTGGAGGTGTCGGTGGGGACCTTGATGTCACGCACCACTCCCTGCCGGCCTAAAAGAACAACATCCGTGTGGGTGCCGCCCACATCCAGCCCGATGATCATGCTAGCTCCTAGGGTATCAATTTTGCCAAACGCTATATCAGCACGAAATTACCCATGTTACATACACCAGCATGCCGATATTGTCCAGAAAAGTGACAGTCTGATTATAATCAAAGGGTTGCTTTTTTAAGTATCGGTTGTTATGGGCTAATTTTTTATGGGAAAATTCAATAAACCGATTTAACCAAATCTGAATAAATTGATTGTTTAATTGGAAAAAGGAACCTTGACTGATGAGTATTGCCCCTAAAACCATCGAAAGCCTGAATCAATCCGACGCCACCAAAATTTTCTTCACCGATCTAAACGGGAAAAATATGTGCCTGTCCGTCAGCGGAAAGAAAATCGAAAGCATCATTCAAAATGGTGTCGGCTTCGATGGCAGTTCCATTGCCGGTTATGCCCGTGTGGAAAACAGTGACCGACTGCTCCTGCCAGACCCTCAAACATTGCACACCATCCAGTTTACCGATGGAAGCGAAGATTGTTTCATCGGCAAAATCTATGATCAATCAGGTCAACGCTCCGCTGTCGATCCACGGTCCGTACTGGAACAGGTCCTGGACGCAGCTGAAAACGACTTTGGGTTCCGGTTCACCATCGGCCCGGAGCATGAATTCTTCCTGCTGACCGGCGATGAGCAGGGTGGTCCTGTGCATGCCGATGGCGCCGGCTACTTCCATGCTGCACCGCAAGACAAAGGAGAAGTGGTCAGAAAACAGATCGCAGAAACCCTGAAAACCGCTGGAATTCACTACGAAAAGCATCACCATGAAGTCACCCTTTCCCAGCATGAAATCAACCTGGAACCGGCCGACCCGTTAGAGGGCGCCGACCGGACTGTCATGTTCAATTATATTGCTCAAAAGGTAGCCGCAGAAGCGGGCTACCGTCTTACTTTCATGCCAAAACCATTTGACGACTACAACCGCAATGCCTTTCACATCCATCTTTCCGTGTGCGACCGGGATGGGAAAAACCTGTTCTCAGATGGGGATCAGCCCCACGGCATCAGCGAGCTGGCCCGTCACTTCATCGGCGGCATCCTGAAATACGCCCGGGAAACTTCGCTGATCATGGCCTCAACCTACAACTCCTACAAAGCCTATGTGCTGGCAAGGGAAGCCCCCATCGTCAGGGGCTGGGGGCTGGCCAACCGAAGCTCCATGGTACGCATCCCCTACAGTACAGGCCCGGCGAGTACACGCCTGGAGTTGAGGAGCCCGGACCCCCTGGGCAACGTCTACCTGCAGGTGGCAGTACTCATTGCCATGGGTGTTCAGGGTGTACGCGAAAACCTGGATTGCGGCAAGCCTGATGCGGGCAGCACCTATAGCAAACGATACAAAAATCGGATAATTGACCGTCATTTTCTGCCTAAATGCCTGTTCGAAGCACTGATGGAGGCTGAAAAAAGTCGTTTTCTAAAAGGAGTGTTGGGTGAGCATTTATATGACAACTACCTGGCGCTCAAAACCAATCAGTGGGAAATGCACCGCACGCATGTCACGGGGCTGGAACACCTCAGCTATCTGGACCGCTAAGCCCTTGAACTGCTTGTGGCAAACTGAGAATCGTTAGCTTTAGGCTTCTTTTCAAGGACGCAACCTCAACAAAGAAAGGCTACATCATGGAAGAATGGGTCGAACAACTACAGAACAGTGTGAATACCCTGGAACGACTGAAAACACACATCAATGTAACTTCCGAAGAGGAAGAAGCGATTACGTCCATGAACACCACCTGGGGAACCACCCCCTATTTTGCCTCGTTGATGGACCCGGATGATCCCACATGTCCTATCCGGAAACAAGTCATCCCCTCCAAAAAAGAACGGGTTAATGTTTTCGGAATGGACAACTATCTCGTTTGGAAAGAAAATCGGGACACCGATGAGGTCCGTCCCGACAGCATTGCACGGCAGTATCGTGACCGGGTTGCCTTCACGATCACCGATGTGTGCGCCAACTATTGCCGTCATTGCTTTCGAAAAGAGGTCGTCGTGGATCGCGATTTGAAACTTCGCATGGATGCCAAGGAAGGCCTTCAATGGATAGCGGAACACGAAGAGGTCAGGGATGTGCTCATAACTGGCGGTGATCCGTTTATTCTGTCGGATGAAAAAATAGAGTACTTGATAGTGAAGCTTCGTGAGATATCCCACCTTCAAATGATCCGTTTCCACACCCGGGTACCCATAGTGCTGCCGCAAAGAATTACAGACGGGCTAAAGAAGGTGCTGAGCGGATATCACAAGGTCCCCATCTGGATCAACACCCAGTGCAACCATCCCAACGAGCTTACCGAGGAAACAGCCAAAGCCGTATACGGCCTTTTATCATGCGGTATCAGTGTGGGTAATCAGGGCGTTGTATTAAAGGGCATCAACGATGATGTGGATACCTTCAGAGCTTTACACCAGAAACTGCTGGCGACCCGTATCAGGCCGTATTACATGTTCTACTGTGAGCCGGCTCCGGGTATCGATCATTTTCGTACTCCGGTTGAAAAGGGAGCCGAACTCATCCGGGACGCCATTCGCGGCCACACCTCGGGTCTGGCGCAGCCCATGTACGTGATTGCCACCAATATCGGCAAAATCCCCTTGATGCCGGACTACTACATTGTCGATAAAAATGAAAAGGAATATACCCTTAAGAACTACCAGGGAAAAATCACCAAAATGCCGACAATACCAGAGTAAGTTGAAACCAAATGCATTGTCAACGGTTGAGCGCTGTCAGGGCATCCACGATCCCTTTCAGATCGGGCCTTCGATTGATATCTCCGACGTGCGCATAACGGATAATCCCGGCCTTGTCGATAATGAAGATGGCCCGTTCTGAAGTGCCGTCCGAACGGAGGACCCCGAATGTGTCGGCCACCTTCCCGTGGGGCCAGAAGTCGGACAGGACCGGAAACCACAATTCCCCCATCTGGCGGGTCCAGGCAAAAAGGGTGGGGATGTTGTCTACAGAAATACCCAGAAGTATGGCGTTGTTTTCAGCGAAAAGCGCTTCGGCAATGTTGTACCCGGGCCACTGATCCGAGCACACCGTTGTCCAGGCGGCCGGCACAAACGATATCACCACATGTTTTCGGCCCTTGAACCGGCTGAGGGAAACAATTTCTCCGGACACCGATGGAAGTGCAAAGTCGGGCGCCCTTTGGCCGACCTCAACCTTGAGCCTGCTGTCCACGGGTTTCAATTTTCCAGGGTCATACACATTGTCCTGCCAGGAGCCTGATTGTGCCAAAGCACTGTTGACGGGTAAGGCCAGCAAGCTCATTGTCATCCATAAAATCCAGAAGGTGCCCATCAGCTTCATTCTTACTGCCCTGCCTGCTGCAGCATTTTCTCGAGAAACCCGCGCGCGTCATGGGGGCCGCCCAGCTGGGAATAGAACACACGGTGATTTCGGTCGTCCGCGATTTTTATGCCGATAAAGTAGGGCGTCCTGACTTCACCCAGCTTTTTATGGGCGCTGAAATCGGCATCCGCAAACAGCGGAAAGGAAATGTTGTATTTTTTTCTGAAGACACCCACTTCAAACTCAGAATTGCCCACACCGATCCCGATCATTTTCACCCGGCCTTTAAGGCTGCCGTCATTCTGAATCTTTGCGTAAAACCCGTTGACCGTAGGGGCTTCCCGCTGGCAGTGGGGGCAGTACATACTGAAAATCTCGATGATCACGACCTGGGCATCGATCTGCGGGATGCTGAACGTCCCGCCTTCCTCAAGCCCCAGGTATTCACGGTGAGAGGCGTTTTGCGGTACCGGGAAAACCATTTCAGGCAACGCATCGCCTACAACTGGCGGTCCGTTTCCAGCGAGGGCCGGCATACTCAAAGCAACCACTACCACTGCCACTATCAGGCAGGAAATGAATTTATTTTTCATTCCGGTATCCCAATTCACCGGCCTTCATATCGAGATGCAGCGTTGCAACCTGTTCCAGGGGCGGATAAAAAACACGATCGATTTTCCTCAGGTCGACGGTCTTCAAGTAATGGCGGCATTGATCGCACGTATCCACACGATATTCCGACTCGGCCTCACTGTAGAAGTATTGAAGCTTCGCGTGATCTTCATTCTGGCAGAATACACACAAAACCCTTTGAATACGCCACTTTGTCCAGCAGAATCCGCAGTGCAGCCAGCGCTCGCCCCGCCCTTCGATGGAGGCGAGTCCGGGCAAATTGCCGCAAACCGGGCAGATGCTCTCCCCCCAGGCGTCGGATGGCGGCAGATACCGTGAAAGGCCGCGGGCACAGCCAGAAAGGAATGGTTTGACGCAGTTGTACACGAAGAACATCAGGGCCTGCTGATCGATATCGATCCGTTCAGCAATCTCTCGAAAAAACAAATCGTCGGTATCCAGAAGTTTTTGGCAGAGAACATCGGGGTTGAGGACGCCCTCCTCCCGCGCCTTCAAGATACCCTCTGCCGCGGTCGACAGAGTCTGATTGGTATTTATCGCCATATGGCACAACGTTTCCAGGAGTTTATCCGCAGCGTCCGTATCCACCCTGAATTCCGACATCTGGATCAACGGAAAGCCTTCTTTTTGTTTTACGGCAAGGACATGTTCGGGGATCTGGACAGGTTCAAGTTGCAAATGCTGCTCGCTCTCTTCCTGGCGGACAAACACCTCTTTATAAAAATCCAGAATGTCCGCATAGGCCGGTCGTAGTTTTCCCAGGGCGTTGGCCGCGTTTTCAATATCACTCGAGGAATAGAATGCAGATTGCTCCATGGGTATGCACCTTTGCCTTTCATAAGCGTGAAGGGGAGAAGAACCGGAAGTTTGTTCTCTCCCCTTTACGCTGGTGCTATCGCGCTGCTTTCCTACAGCAGGCGCGAGGCCATTCGGGTTAACGGACGGAACATTTTTTTAAGCGCCACCTGCCTGGTGACATCGAAAGCGCTTTTGGATGCGATCGCAAATTCATGGTACAGCAGCGGATCATAGGCGGTGAGGTAGATGACATTGACGTCTTCCGGATCCAGAAGTACTGCATCGGGAAATTTGCCTTTAACCTCGCTCAACCGCTGTTCAGCGAGTTTGAGCATCGCATCCCGCTCACCGAAGTTCATGGTGCCGGTGGGGCAGGTCTTGACACATGCCGGCAGCAGCCCGTTCTGAACCCTGTCCAGGCACAGGTCACATTTGGCGAGGGTGCCGTCGGGCCCTTTGCGCGGTATGTTGTAGGGGCATGACTCGATGATCTCGTCGGCATCGAGAAGTCTCGTGTTGGCCGTATAGATAACGGCTCCGGTCCGTCCATCCTTGAAGATGGCCGACTCGTCACCTGCGGTTTCAAGGCAGGGCGCCTCGATACAGTGCCGGCACTGTTCTGGGAAAAAGAGCCATTGGACTTTTTCGTCTATCAGGGTCTCATTCATCCGGACAAGCTTGTAGGTGTCAAAGGAGACGTCTGCGGGATTTTGGTAGCTTCCCTGGTTAATGGTTTTTTCTGCAGGAAGATCATGCCACTGCTTACAGGCAACCTGGCATCCGCGGCAGGCGGTGCAGAGGGTCGTATCGATGAAAAAAGACTTGCTCATTCAGACCACCTCCTTTCAAATTTTGTCGACATTGACCATAAAGGCCTTGGTTTCCGGTATACGTGTATTGGGATCACCGGTTGAAGGCGTCAGCAGATTGGCGGAATCGCCCCCGTCCTTGGGGTGCACCCATCCATAGTGCCACGGCAGGCCGATCTCGTGAATAGTGTTGCCCTGCACCTGAAAAGGACGAAATCGATGGGTTACCACAGCCACTGCCTCCACCCTTCCCCGGGCGGAGGTTACCTCCACCTTTTCACCGTTTTTAATCCCCCTCAGTTCGGCCAGTTCATGGCTCATTTCCACAAACAGCTGGGGGTGTGTCTCCAACAGCCACGGCTGCCAGCGGGTCATAACGCCGGTCTGCCAGTGTTCGCACACCCGATATGTGGTGGCCACAAAGGGGTAGCGGGCATCACAGGATCTGTAGACATCCTTCTCGGTCCCATAGGTGGGCGCCGTTGGGCTCGAAACCTGGCTCGACATCAGGTTCTTTTCCACCGGGCACTCGATGGGCTCGTAATGCTCCGGAAAAGGCCCATCGACTCTGCCGGGCCCGAAGATGTGGGCATGCCCTTCCGGTTTCATGATGAAGGGGTATTTGGTTTTGGAATTAGACGTTCCGTCTGCATTGAGCATGGGCGGCCAGCCGCCGTCCGGCACATCGCCGGCCCATTTCTTGGCGCCGGCATCCCATTGAATAACCGGGTGTTCTTTATCCCACGGTTTGCCGTATTTGTCCACGGCTGCACGGTTGTAGATGATCCGCCGGTTGACCGGCCAGCACCAGGCCCATTCCAGGTTCAAACCGATGCCGGATGCTTCGCGTTTGCGCCGGGCGGCCATGTTGCCCTTGCTGGTCCAGGAGTTGCAGTAGAGCCAGTTGGCGCTGCTGGTGGAGCCGTCATCCTGGAGATAGGCAAAACTGGGCACCAGGTCCCCCTTCTTGAAGGATTTTCCTTTGACGGTTGTATCTTTCTGGAAGTATCCGTTGATCTCCTTGGCCATTTTGGTGGAGTCGAATTTTCCGCCGGTTCTGTAATCCCATTTCAAATTGAGAATCGGATCCGGGAAAACCGCATTTTCCCCTTTCTTTTTTGCCTTGCGGTAGAACCACCTGACCTTTCTCATCAAATCGACCAGGACATCACCATCCGGCCGTGCGTCCCCCGGCGGATTCGCGGCCTTGTAACGCCACTGGCTCCAGCGGCCGCTGTTGGTGATGGAGCCTTCCTTTTCAACCGACACGGCGCAGGGCAGCATGAAGACTTCGGTCTTGATCTTGCCAGGATCCATGTCGGGGCCTTTCCAGAAGGATCCGGTCTCGTTGTCGAACATATTGACGTTGACCATCCAGTCCAGCTTGCCGAGCGCTTCGCGCGTTTTATTGGCATTGGCCCCGGATGAGGCCGGGTTCTGGCCCCAGGCGAAAAAGCCCGTGAACTCGCCCTTGTACATGTTGTCGAAAAGGTCCAGCCATGAGTATGCCTTGCCGGCGTCCAGCTTGGGCATCCAGTCGTATCCGAAATCATTTTCCTTGGTGGCCCGGTCTCCGAAAAAGGATTTCAGCAGGCTGACCATGTACTTGGGCTCGTGCTGCCACCAGTTGGCGCTCAGGGGATCCTTGCTTTGGGGCCTTCTGCCAAGGTAGTCGCCCAGGGTCGGCCACTTGGTGCTGGGCGTTGCCAGATACCCGGGCCAGATGTGAAAGAGGATGCAGTGATCCGTAGATCCCTGAACATTCGATTCCCCCCGCAGGGCATTGACCCCGCCGCCGGAGACGCCCATGTTTCCCAGGAGGAGCTGAATGATGGCCATGGTCCGGATGTTCTGGACACCCACAGTATGCTGGGTCCAGCCCATGGCGTACATGATCGTACCGGCCTTTCCCTTCTGCCCCGTGGCCGTGTAAGTCGCGTATATGGTCTCGAGCTCTTCGGTCGAGGTTCCGGTGATGGCTGACACCGTGTCGAAGTCGTAGCGGCTGAAATGCTGCTTCAACTGCTGAAAAACACAGCGGGGGTCCTGTAGCGACCGGTCTTTCAAAGGAGTGCCGTCAGCCTCCATTTTGAAGGACCACAACTTCTTGTCGTATTTGCGTGTCTTGGCATCGTATCCCGCAAAGAGGCCGTCGCTGAAAGAATAGGAGTCCTCCAGAATGAAGCCTGCATTGGTGTACTCGGCCACATATTCTTCGAAATATTTGTTGTTTTCAATGATGTACTTGATCATACCGCCCAGAAAGGCGATGTCGGTACCCGATCTCAGGGGCGCGTAGATGTCGGCTTTTGCCGAGGTTTTGGTAAATCTGGGATCGACGCTGATCAGCTTGGCCCCCTGCTGCATGGCTTTGGTCACCCATTTAAACGAAATGGGGTGATTTTCGGCTGCATTGGAGCCCATGATCATAATACAGTCGCTGTTGCCGATATCGATCCAGTGATTGGTCATTGCGCCGCGTCCGAACGACTCTGCCAGAGCCGCAACTGTAGCGCTGTGTCAGATACGGGCCTGGTGCTCGATGTAGACCAGGCCGATAGAGCGCATCATCGCCTGAATGAGCCAGCACTCTTCATTGTCCAAGGCGGCGCTGCCCACCGAGGCAATGCCGTCGGTCCGGTTGACCACCTGCCCCTTTGCGTTTTTGTGGGTGAAGCTGGCATCCCGGCTCTTTTTGATCCGGCTGGCAATTGTCCACAATGCCCAGTCCCAAGAGACTTCCTGCCACTTTTTACTGTAGGGCTTGCGGTACATGGGTTTGGTCAAACGGCTTTCGTTGTTCACCAGCTGGCTGAGGGCCGCACCCTTGGCGCACAAGGCACCTTCGTTGATGGGATGGTCGGGATCCCCCTCGATGTTGATGACCCTGCCGCCGCCCGATTTTCCCGTGTGGACGATGGCACCGCACCCCACGGCGCAATAGCAGCAAATAGTGGTGGTTTCCCTGGCGTAGACCGTTTTGAGCATCTGGGCGTGGGATTGGACCGGCTTGAGGTCAAACCCCACACCACTCAGGGCAACGCCGGCCGCTGTTGCACCCGTGATCTTGATGAATTGCCTTCGATTTACATCCATTTCGCACCTCCTTCTGCCTTCTCTGTTAGCTTTACCCCAACGTGGGGGTTACATCAAAGTCAATCTGGTACCATGGTACTTAAGATGTATCCGATTCATTGGAAACAGGTAGCTTCATGCTTCTCTGTGCGCACTCGGGCATGGACATTTGTCGCACGATTATAAGGAAATGAAAAAAATACTGCGGAACGGTTTGTCACCGGTTGTCGTGGAAAAAATGTTTCGTCGTAAAAAGAGCGATAGGCCATCATGAGCGGGCAACAGCATGAACTCGAGAAAGACAGGTCACGACGCGATATCAGGTCGCTGATCTTCTGTACGTGTGCTCAGCGTTGATTATTCAGGTCAGGGTATTCAAATTTTTGTGCAATGTCAAGCTGCTTCCTGGGATACGTTTTCATGCCCGACTGTGCGCACAACGAAACATGAACATATACCCTGAAAAACTACCAAGGGTAAAACCACCGAATGGCCCAATATCCCGGAATAAACCCCAACATTGGGGTAAACTCTAAACAGTGGTGAGCTTGTTTACTGCCGATATTTATCCAGAAAGGCTTTAACAGCCTCTCTGTAACCGGGCTTTGTGCTGGATTCGCTGTGACTGGCCCCTTGGGCCACGAAAAGAGAAACCCTGTCGTGGGGAAAGTGCTGCTGCAGCTCAAAGGCAAAGGCCAGGGGGAAGCGCTGATCCTTTTCGCCGTGGATGATCATGACCGGTACATGGATCTCTTTTGCCAACACAGCCGGGCTGTACCGCCCTAGGGCACCCCAATAAAACAGATTCATCCAAAACAGGATCATGGGGCCGAAGAGTACGCCAAAAACAGGATTGACCCAACGGTAGAGGCTCAGCAGGGCTTTACGTGTGTCGGCATAGGACGCCTCCAGAAACAGCAGCCGGATCATGGACTGATTCCCGGCAGCGGCGGCAATGGCCCCGGCCGATCCGGCCGAGTGGCCGTATAGCATCACCGGCTCCCCCACCCATTTGATTACCGCCTCGATGTCTTCGGCAAATTTGGCCGCATTCATGAACTTTTTGGGACTGGAATTGCCGTGATCCCGGGCGCTGTGGATCACGGTGGTAAACCCGAGTTGGGCAAACAGTCTGGCCCGGGGCACCATGCGGTCGCGGTTGCGGCTCCACCCGTGGGCCAGCACCACAATACCCCGGGATTCACCCTCCGGCTCGATGCGCCACACTTCCAGGGATCGGCCGTCCAATGCCGGAATGGTCGTGTCCAGCACACGGCCCCAGTCGGGCTTGTCAACCACGGGCTTGCGGGGAAACTGCTGCACCAGATAGGTTACCAACAGGGTTAACAACAGGTAGAAGAGGATCAATCCGGTCAGAATATACAATGTTGTCATGCTGGTTAACGATCCCCTTCTCTATGCCGGCCCTGGGACGTCAACCACTTTGAGGGTATGTCCGGTTGCTTTTAGAAAACCCTGGATATCGGCTTTGGAGATCACCAAGGTACTGGTATTCACCAGGGGATGGAACAAAAAGGTGTCCGCTGCCCACAAATCCCTGTCCATAAACACCTCCACCTTCTGCTCGCCATCGTTGTAAACCGCCAAAAGGGACACCGCCCCGGGTTCGATGCCCAGGTGTTTCTTCAGGCGCTCCGGTGACCCGAAGCTGATCCGTTTGACCCCCAGCACCTCTTTCAGCGCCTTGAGGTTGACCCGTTTGTCGCTGGGCACCAGCACCAGGAAGTGGCGCTTGCCCTTGTCGTCCCGCAGAAAGAGGTTCTTGGTTTTGGCCCCGGGCAGATCCGGCACCAGCCGGTCGGCCTCCTCCACCGTGTACACGGCAGGATGGTCGTGCCTTTCGTAGGCGATATCATGGGTGTCGAGAAATTCGAAAAATGTCGTCATATTGCTCTTCTCCTAATAAAATCGTGTACCACGCTTTTATGAAACGCGACTGCGTCGCTATAATTTGAAATTGCAATTTACTCCTTGTTCTCATATTGTCACCCCAGTGGCAATGGGGGGTATTAATACCAATCGTCTGATTATTCAAGGTGAAAATATGCAAACCAATGAACTGCTCTATTTGTCGCGGGAAGACGTTATCAATACCGGCGTTTCCATGGCCAACGTCATCGACTCACTGGAAATCGCCTTCCGCGAAAAAGGAGAAGGCCACACGGAAATGCCGCCCAAACCCGGCATACATCCCGGCGGTGAGGACAACTTCATGCATGCCATGCCGGCCTTTATCCCGGCCCTGAAATCTGCGGGCATCAAGTGGGTCAGCGCCTTTGTGGATAACCTGAAGAAAGGCCTCCCCTACATCAGCGGCCTGGTAATTCTCAACGATGTTGAAACCGGTCTGCCGCTGTCGGTCATGGACGGCGTCTGGATGACCGGCATGCGCACGGGTGCGGCCACGGCCCTATCCGCCCGCCACCTTGCCCGGCCGGATTCATCCACGGTGGGCGTGCTCGGCTGCGGCGTACAGGGGCGCACCAACCTCGAAGCGTTGACGGTCCTGTTCCCTGTAAAAACAGTCAAAGCCTTTGACACCCATAAGGATGCGGTTCGTGCTTACGCGGAGGATATCGAGGCCCGCCTGAAGGTAACTGTGGAGCCCGTGGAATCCCCCCAACAGGCTGTTTCAGGATGCGAGATGGTCGTCACGGCCGGGCCCCTTCTCAAAAAACCCCATGCCACCATTAAGAAAGGCTGGCTGGACGAGGGCGCGTTCGCCTCCCTGGTGGACTTCGACTCCTATTGGCATAGCGAGGCGCTGGCGGAAGTGGACCGCTTCTGCACGGACGATACCCCCCAGATAGAGCACTACCAGACCCTTGGGTACTTCCAGCACATCCCGCCCATCCATGCAGACCTGGGAGAGTTGGTCACCGGGCAGAAGGCCGGAAGGGAATCAGATGCGGAAAGGACCATGACCGCCAATCTGGGGCTGGCCATCGACGACATGGCCGTGGCACCCCTGATCTACAAAAAAGCCAAAGCCCAAGGCATCGGTACCTTGTTACCGCTCTAGAGCGTTTGCCACTAAACCGACGATGGATAAACCCTTCTTATTGTAGCGACGGCTTGTCGCGGCGTAGCTCGAAGAGTGAAGACAGAAGTCGCGTTACATAAAAGCGTGGGACACGATTTTATTTATAGTCTTCCCTGGGCGGTGAAAAAAACTCCAGCACTTCGGCCGCTTCCTCCAGGCAGTGGCCTCTGTGCACGACGTTGGAGGGCACGCACCAGGCATCGCCGGGCTTGACCACTTTTTTTTCATCTCCGATGATCAGTTCCAGGGAGCCTTTCAGCACCGTGCCGATCTGCTCGTGGGGGTGGGAATGCTCGGGCACATCCGCCCCCGGGGCAATGTAAAATACGACCATGCTCATGTTCTCGCCGGTGAGGGCTTTGATGTTCACGCCCGGGGCCAGGGACTTATGACTGAAGCCTTCTATCGTATGGTGGTACATGATGCCTCCTTATACTATTATCTATGTTACGCGCTTTGGGTAAAAAATGATTAAACGACTTTATCACGCATCGTCTAAAATAAGTGTAATTTTCCGCATGATCGAAGCCGGATACTTATTTGCCATCTCCATCAGTTTCCCCCGGTCGATATCTTCCAGTTCCAATTCATCCACAACCGGTAAACGTTCCCGGTAATACAAAGTGTCCAGCAATGCTTTTTCCGGTGTCGCTACGCAAAAGCCTTTGCGAGTCTCATAACCGAAAAACAGCTTGGGCGAAATTTTTGAAAATTCTATGGTGATACCCTGGTATTCAATTTCGCGACCTTTACCTACCGAAGAACTTAGTGTGGCAACCGTGCACACAAAAGGCGCCTGCCAGGTAATACCATGATAGTTCAAGGCCCATTCACAGGTCACATAGGCCGGAGGCCGCAAAAAACAGGCAATTTCTTCTACACGGGGGAACCCAAAGAAAAAAGAGTTGATGTAATTTCCACGATTGATCCGATGAATAAGTCCCTTTTTCAATGCACGGGTCAGGAACATATTGGTGTGCGGCGCAACCTTTTCCGCATCCGGCTTACGAAAAAGATTGGGAAGTAGTTTCAGGCGCTTATGTGTCGACTTTTCCTCGAACATTTTCTAAATAGCCCCTAAGACCCTGGTCCAGAAGATGCACAGTGACTTGATTTACGGTTTGAATAAAATGCCGAAATTCATTCTGCCGGTGTTCCGCTAAAATGCTGCCGGGCAAAAAGCGCGGTAAATCCGCTTCCAAAGACGCAACCACTTCTGAAACGGAAGCTTTATCCTGAAAATAGCCAGGGTCCCTAAAAGGCACAAATGCTGCTGCATACATCGACAGTTTCTTTTGCGTATTTAACCAATCGGGTGAAATATTAAGCTGATTTACCATCCACCAGATATCGTAAATGTCTCTGCCCTTTAAATACCTTCTTTCATACAAGGCCCTGATCTTGTCTGAAAGTATTTCCTGGGGAGTCTCGGTCAGGATAATGCTGCTGGTGTAAGGCAGGATTAAATCACCTTTGGCAATTAGTCCGGCAACGGCCGGCAGTTCCCTCATTATATGGCTCTTAAAATCAGGGTGTCTACCGGACCTCAACGTTTCAAACTCCATTTTAACTGCAATTCTCTCACGCTGTGCTTCCGGCCGATAGATATGATAAATTTTCAAAGCATGCTGTCGACTGCCCTTAATCTGACTTTCGGTTTGACCTGGCCCGAATTGTACCAGGCAGGCATCGGCAATTTTTTGTCTGGCTTTATCAAGAAGGGATTCAATTTTTCGTTTCGGCAACGAAGAAATAAAATCGAGATCCTCCGAGAATCGCATGCCTCCATATACCCAACGCAAGGCAGTGCCACCTTGAAAAATGATTTTTTCGGATCCTGATTGCGCGTATAGGTTGTCGAGAAGTAGAAGCTGCAGTATCTCGGATTGCCGGACCTTTTTCTCCTCATACACACGCATATTGTTCAACCTGCTATGGATATGTTCTTTGTTTGCGGCAATGAAATTAAAAGCCTCAATGTTTCATATTATTGACTATAATATACATATTTGTATATTATAGTCAATAGTTATCAGGCTGTTTAAATGTAAGCTGTCGCCGTCACTTCCACCCTTGTGTCAAAGGGCAGCTCGGCCGCCCGGATGCAGGTCCTGGCCGGCAGGTCGCCCTTGAAACAGGATTTGTAAACAGTATTGAATCCAGCGTAGTCCTCCATGTCCAGAAGGTAGGCAGTGATGGTGAGGATCCTGTCCAGGGAGGAGCCGGCCTCTTCCAGGATGATTTTTATATTCTCCATGGCCAGCTTTGTTTCGTGTTCGATGTTGCCCAGGGATATTTCATTGGTAGCCGGGTCTATGGCTCCCTGGCCGGAGACGTAGATGATGTTGTTGTGGATGATGGCCTGGGAATACGGCCCCCCGCTGACGCCGGCTTTATCCGTGTGAAACTTTTTCTTTTCTGTCATTGTTCCTCTTTTATATGAGAGCGACGTAGTCGCGTTTCATAAAATCGTGTTCCACGATTTTATAGGCCTAGATATGTTTTACGGATATGTGCGTTGGTGAGAAGCTCCTGGCCGGTTCCCTGCAAGGCGAGCTTACCATTCTCAAGCACATATCCCCGATTGGACATGCTCAGGGCATGATAGACATTTTGTTCGATCAGCAGAATGGCCGTGCCCTGGTCATTGATCTGTCGCACAATATCGAAAATAGTGCTGACCAGTAGCGGAGACAACCCCAGGGAGGGTTCGTCCAGCATCATCAACCGGGGGCAGGACATCAACCCCCTGCCGATGGCCAGCATCTGCTGTTCACCACCGCTCAATGTGCCGGCCTCCTGCTTCAGGCGTTCCTTCAGCCTTGGGAAATAGGTAAACACCTCCTCCAGCAATGCCTCTTTGGCTTTTTTGGCCTTCTGGAAGTGGGCGCCCATCTCAAGATTTTCCATCACCGTCATGGTGGGAAAAAGTTGTCTGCCCTCCGGCACATGACTGATACCCTGTTCCACAATTCTGGATGATCGTGTTCGGGTGATATCCATCTCCGCATAGTGGATAGCGCCCTTGCGCGGTCGGTTGACGCCCGATATGGTTTTCAGCAACGTCGATTTGCCGACGCCGTTGGACCCGATTACCGACACAATCTCCCTTTCATGGACTTCGATGCTAACGTCTCTCAATGCCGGAAGATCCCCGTAATAAACGTCGATGCCGTTAACCTTGAGCACTCAAAAACTCCTTGCCTAAATAGGCTTCTATGACTAGCGGATTCTTTACTATTTCAGCAGGAACCCCTTCAGCGATTTTTTCCCCGTAATTGATAACGATCATCCTTTGGGAAAGGGCCATGACACCGCGCATTACGTGTTCAATCAACAAAACACTGACCCCATCCTGATTGATCTGATTGATGAGATCGATCATCTCATCCACTTCCGTGGGATTGAGCCCGGCCATGACTTCATCCAGCAGCAGCACCCTGGGCCGGGTTGCCAGAGCCCTGGCCATTTCCAGGCGTTTTCTTAAGGGAAGGGGCAGTCCCTGGGCCTCCAGGTCCCTCATTTTCCTTAAGCCCACTGATTCGATGATATCCTGAGACATCGACTTGGCTTCCTGGAGTGACGTGCCATGGGCCAGTGCACCGACCATGACGTTGTCGAACACGGAAATGGTGGGAAACGGTTTTACGATTTGAAATGTGCGGGCCATGCCCATCTGGCAAATCTGATACGGCTGCAATCCCTTTATGGCGTTTCCGCCAAGATACATGCTGCCTTCCTCGGGCGTGAGAAACCCGCTCAGGCAGTTGAAAACAGTGGTCTTTCCCGCGCCATTGGGGCCAATCAATCCGAGTATCTCTCCTTCAGCGAGCTCAAAGGAGAGCTTGTTGACGGCCAGCAGCCCGCCAAAACGTTTGGTTATATCCGTTGCAATCAGATTGGACATGAATGTTATTTTTTATCTTTCATCAAGGGGTCCAGGAAGCGTCTTACATACACGATAATGCCCTTGGGCATGAACAGCACCACCAGAATGGCCACAATGCCGTAAAGGACAAGGTGCAGGCCTTCGAGTCCCCCTTTGGCAAAGTAGGCCCTTGATATTTCAGACAACGGCGTCAGCAGAAAAGAGCCGATAAGGGGCCCGAACAATGTTCCCAGTCCGCCGACGATGGGCCGCAGGATAAGCTCGATGCTCAAGGACATGCCGAACATGGAATTGGGGTGCAGGTAGAAGATGTAGTTGGCGTAAAACACCCCGGCAATGGAGGTCATGAAGGCGCTGATGGCAATCGCCAGCATGTTGTATTTGAACGTGTTGACACCCAGTGCCTGGGCGGCTTCTTCGTCCTCTCGGATGGCCACGATGAAACGGCCTAGCTTGGACTGCTCAATGATGTACACGGCAACCAGTGAACCGACCATCAATGCCAGGGAAATATAATAGTAGGGTAAGTTTCCACTGAATTGAAAATTCCAGAAGGATGGCTCGAAGTCCAGGAAAATACCGGAAAAAGAGCCCAGAGCTTCCACATGGGAAACGATGAGCCGCGTGATCTCGGCAAAGGCAATGGTCAAAATCACGAAATAGACGCCTCTCAGACCAAAACGGAACCCCAGAAACCCCAGAAAAAGGGCAATGCCGGCAGCCACCACCCCCCCGGCGAACATGCCGAACCAGGGGCTCAATCCAAAAACCTGGGCCAGGTAGGTGGACGTGTAGGCGCCGACGCCGATGTACAGCGCGTGGCCCAGGGATATGTGCCCGGTGTAGCCGGTCAGCACGTTCCAGGATTGACCCACATAGGCCCAGAAGAAGACCATCACGAAAATACCGAGGATGTAATTGTCCAGAAACAGCGGAAGAACCACGAGAATCAGCAGTATCAGCGAGAGGAAAATGTGATAGCGCTTCATTTTTTCCCCCCGAAAAGGCCCTGGGGACGAAAAAGCATGATGATGATCAAAATAGAAAAGCTCACCACCTGTTTCAATGTCGCCGGCAGAAAGAGCGTGGACACGAGCTCGGCAATTCCCAGAATGAGTCCTCCCACAAGGGCCCCGAGCAGGTTGCCCATTCCCCCCAAGATGACCACGATAAAGGCGGTCAAGGTGAAATCGTGTCCCATGTGGGGTGAAATCGGCATGAGTGGCAGCAGTAAAACACCTGCCGCCGCAGTGGTTGCCGCACCCAATCCAAAGGATGCGTTGTAAATGCGGTTTACATCGATACCCACCAGAATGGCACCCATGCGGTTATCGGATGCCGCCCGGATGCATTTGCCGATGTTGGTTTTCTTCAGGAACAAAAAGATGAGGCTGGTGATGAATATGGCCAGCACAAAAGCCACCAGACGAGACACATCGATCATGATGGGGCCGATCCAGATGCTCTGCAGGCTCAGAATTGTCTGGGGACTGCGGTGATCGGGCCCCCAAAACAAGAGGGCCAGGTTTTCCAGGATCAGGCCGATGGAAACCAGGGGGAGCACCTGCATGGCCTCGGGATAGTCGATGATGCGATTGACCACTGTGGCCTGGATAAAATATCCCAGCACAAAAATTACGGCCACAACCACGATCAGCGAGAGATAGGGGTCAATGCCCAACAAAACGAAAATCCAGTAGGAGACGTACATGGCCATGACCATCATCTGGCCGTGGGCAAAGTTGATGACGCCCATCACACCAAAGATAAGGGAGAGACCCATGGCAATCAAGCCATAGATCCCTCCCAGCAAAACGCCCTGGATGATCAGCTGAATCGTAAAGGTCGCGTCCATCTAGCTTTATCGCTTCCAGAGTTGGGGTGCCGGAAAAACAATCTTGTCCGACTGGACGAATTCTTGGGGAGCGACAATCTTGACCCTCTTCAGCAGATCCTGATCTGGCTGCACCTGGATGAGGGCGGTCTGTGCACCGGTGTTGTTGCCTTTCTGGTCAAACTGTACGGGTCCGCCAACCACCGGATGGTTGGTGAAATTGGTTTGGCGCGTTGCCGCCAAAATCTTCTCCGGGTCGGTGGACGTTGCACGCTCGAGTATGTCGGCGATGACCAGTACACCGGTGTAGGCATAGGCGCTGTTGGTATCCAGATAGCGGTTATGCGCTTTCTGGAACGCGGCGTTGGCCTGCTGATAGACCTGGCTCGACGGGTTGATCCAGGGAACGTTGACCATGACATAATAAATCAGTTTATCAAGAGCCTTGATGACATCCGGTTCATACCACCCGGGGGACCCCGGGCCGAAGATGCCCATCAACTCGACCCTCTGTTTGTAGAGCTCCCGTGTCAGGATGATGCCGTCCCCGGGCCTTGATACTGGAAAGAGGATATCCGGCTTGGCCGCCTTGATCCTGGCCACCTCTGCGGACAGGTCATGAATCCCTAAAGGATACTGAACCTTGTCCACAACTTCGATGGGAAGCCCGGATTTTTCCAGGAATTTGACAAAACCGCCCGACATACCCTTCCCGAAGGCGTCTGCCGTGTTGGTGACCACGGCCCGTTTGGGCATGACGCCTTTCTGCTCGGTGACCATCTTCAGGTATTTTATAGCACCGTTGAGCAGCCCGCTGACCGTGATAAACACGCGATAGGTGTATTTGTAGCCCTTGTCCGTGATTTTGTCCAGAGCGGCCACATCCATGATAAACGGCACCTGGCGCTGTTCACACAGCGTCGATATGGCCAGGGCAACCCCGCTTTGAAAGGGGCCGGTCATAACAGCAGCGCCCGCCTTGATCAGTCGATCGGCTTCGGACCGGCCGATTTCAGGCTTGCTTTCACTGTCACCCAGCAACAGCTCCAGTTTGGCGCCGTCCATGGATTTGATGCCGCCCATGGCATTGATGTAGTCTACAGCCAGTTGATTACCGCGGCGCTGCCCCACACCGATGACGGCCAGGGGGCCGGTGGCCGGCTGAACAGACCCTATTTTTATCGTAGGGGGAGCGGCACGCAGCAATTTAGGAACACCAAAGTTCGATGCGGCCACACCGAGGCCGATCACACCGGAGGTTTTAATAAATGTTCGACGATTCATGTTTCCCAATTTTTTTCTTGGCATGTTTTACCTCCCTGTTTGGATGGTGACGGTAAAAAGCGAGCAGAAAACCGAAGAGCAACTACAGTAAAGCGATGAAGCCATGCAGACCTACAGCAATATTTTTCGTATTATTTTCTATAAATTATAGCGCATGGATGTCAAGTTATAAATGGTCGCTGCCCTTCGGGCCGCTTCCAAATGCTACCACTTTCTGAGAGACGCTTTTTTCGCAACCCGCCGAGAACACTGACCAGATCGTTGGCCGCTCTTTCCGGTATTATACGTCTGATAAGTTTCTGCTTTGCCAAGCCCTGGTTTTATGCTAAATAATGTTCAGTTAAAGTATTCCATTCAACGTCTTTTGTTCTCTGCAACCAGGAGCATCCCTTTTGGATCACGCAAAAAAAGATCAAAACGTCGTCTTATCTGCCAGCCACATCCATTTGTCCTTTGGACGCATCCAGGTCTTGGAAGATGTTTCCTTTCACATCAATCAGCATGAAATCCTGTCCATCATCGGGCCCAACGGTGCGGGCAA
>JBDLJD010000045.1:0-26907 GCA_039714495.1 Thermodesulfobacteriota bacterium | reverse complement strand
CTAAAACGATTCTAATAAAGGAGAACCATATGGCAGACTACAGAGACGATGTACTAAAGGAATCCTCACGGATCCTGGACTACATCCTGAAGGAAGAACTGGCTGAGGATGAAAAGGACCGCATCGTTACCGACTCCATTGACAACTTCAACAATCACGTCAACCCGGGCTGGCTGGAATACCGCAAATCCGTCTCCACGGATGCCACCTTCGTGGAGTGGGAAGATTCCCAGGAGACATTCAAAGACACGCACGGCAATGAATTCATCGACTGCCTGGGCGGATTCGGGGTCTACACGGCCGGCCATCGGAATCCGGAAATCGTCAAGGCGGTTCAGGCCCAGCTCAACCGCTATGCCCTGCACAGCCAGGAACTGGTGGACCCTTTGCGGGGCTATCTTGCCAAGCTGGTCGCCATGAGCACGCCGGGTGACCTGCAATATGCCTTTTTCTGCAACGGAGGGGCCGAGGCTGTGGAAATGGCCTTGAAGCTGGCCCGGCTTGCTTCCGGCAAGCATTACTACATTTCCACGGTCAACGGGTTTCACGGTAAATCCTTAGGGGCGGTTTCCGCCACGGGCAAGGGCACCTACCGGAAGCCTTACATGCCCATCATCCAAGGGGTTCAGCATGTGGAGTTCGGTAATGCCGACGCTGCCGAGGCAGCCATCAAAAACCTGATTGCCGTGGGCGAGACCGTAGCCGGCATGATCGTCGAACCGATCCAGGGAGAAGCCGGCATTGTTCTGCCGCCGGCGGGATACCTCAAGCGCTTGCGGAAAATCTGCGACCAGTACGGCGTATTTCTGATTTTCGACGAAATCCAGACTGGCATGGGGCGCACCGGCACCCTCTGGGCATGTGAGGGGTACGGCGTGGTGCCAGACATCATGACCTTCGGCAAAGCCTTTGGTGGCGGAGTCATGCCCATTACTGGCATCATCGCGCGGCCACACCTCTGGACCGACGAACTCAAGGAAAATCCCTGGGTATTGGGGTCGCCAACGTTTGGCGGAAACCCGTTGGCCTGTGCTGCAGCCATTGCCGCCATGAAATTCACCATTGAAAACGACATTCCCGGTCAGATCCAGGAAAAGGGTGACTATTTCATGAAAAAGCTGGCCGGCCTCCAGAAAAAACACCCCATTCTGAAGGATGTGCGCGGCAAGGGCTTTCTGATCGGTCTCGAGTACCCGACCCCGGAGATGGGCTGGGCCGTTTCCAAGGGCCTTTTTAAAAGGGGCGTAATGACCGGCGGCACCCTGAACAATGCCAAGGTCAACCGCATCGAACCGCCGGGCATCTTGAGCTACGAGACCATCGACATCATTGTAGAAAAACTGGATGAAACCCTGGCTGAAGTAGCCGAACAATTTAAATAACCATAATTCTTCCAAGTCCTAATTCGGGAAGGGTTACATGTGAAAGACGGCGAATATTTATAACTATCCTTAAAAGTAAAGAATGGAAGAATTATTATGAAAAAGACTGTAATTGTCATGGGCACCGGCGCACAGGGCGGCACCATCGCCATGCGTTTGAACGAAGAACCGAATGTCGAAAAAATCATCTGCGCGGACTATGATCTTACTGCTGCCAAACGCTATGAAAAAATGCTGGACAAGGCTGTGGCCGTCAAGGTCGATGCCCACAACCTGGATGAAATCGTGGCCGCATCCAAGGGCGCTGCACTCATCGTGAACGGCCTGCCGCCCGACTTCAACCCCGTGGTCATGGAAGCCGCGATGGCAAACAATATGCATTACCAGGACATGGCTTCAGGCCCGGTGGCGGACGTCGATTTTGTGGGTTCCGTCAAACGCCAACTGGCCCTGGATGATAAATTCAAGTCATTGGGCTTAAGCGCCCTGATCAATACGGGATCGGCCCCGGGCCTGGTGAATGTCATCGCCAGGAATGCGGCGGACAAGCTGGACGAGCTCGAAAGCATCGACATCTATATCTACGACGGCATCTGGACCAATCGGTTTATCCCGTTCTGGTGGTCACCGGAAACCGCTTTTGGCGACATGGCTGCCCAACCGATAATGTATGAAAATGGTGAGTATAAAAAGGTGCCGCCCTTCAACAACCCTGAAATGATCGACTTCAAAGGGGTGGGGCCCCGCCGCATGGTGGATCACGAGCATGAAGAGCCGGTTACCTTTGGCCTGTTTTTCAAAGGGTTGCAGCACGCCAATTTCAAATATGGCGGGCCTGCCTGCAACCTGGCCGAATCCTTCTATAAAATGGGGTTGTTGGGAACTGAACCCGTGGACGTCAAGGGCGTCAAGGTCGTCCCGCTCGACCTGGTGTGCCAGTTGACCCCGCCGGCACCGTCCGATCCGGAGACCATCAAAGCGGCGCTCTCCGAGGGCATGGCCCTTGAAGAGGGCGCCAGCCTGATACGTGTCCAGGGGTGGAAAAACGGAAAACCAATCTGCCTGGACAACTATATCAACGCCCCCGGTTTGACCGAATCGTTCGAGAAACACGGCATTACCCACGAATCCTTTCTTACGGGGCAGTCGGCTTTTCTGTTCACCAAACTGTTCGTCAATGACAAGATCAGTGACAAGGGGGTATTTCCGCCTGAAGTGCTGGATGCAAATGCCAGGGAATACTATCTTCAGGAGGCAGCCGGGTTGGGCATCACAGTGGATGAAATCGTTGAGACCAGGCTGCACTGAAGCACTCCCAGAACAACAGAGCTACAAGGGGACGGAATCCCAGAAAACAACAGAGGACGGCTGACCGCTTTTTATCGTAACCACAAAGACACAAAGGACACAAAGAAAATGGTGGTTTGTGGCCGGTGGTCGAGGGCAGAGCTTCACTATCAAACAGAGAACGTCGAAATAAGAAAAGGAACCAACTTTTGATCTGGCACTGACTATGCACAATGTGCCCATGCATGGACAAGCAATGATTGACACCACATGAGACCAGTGATATACTGTCTGGACGTATTGTATATAAGCTCAATATTTTAAAGTAGTTATTACAACATGTCCAGGCGCTGCGTGTAAAGGACCACAACACACCGGCAACGCAGGCCCGGAACTGGAGGACCAAATGTTTGGAATAGGAATGCCTGAACTGATTATAATCCTTGTCATCATTCTCATCATATTTGGGGCCGGAAAATTGCCTGAAATCGGTGGTGGCATGGGCAAGGCCATTAAAAATTTCAAGACTGCAACCACGGAAGCCGAAAGAAAAGAGGCTGAAAAGATAGAAGAGGAAGAAAAAAAAGCCTGATTTCCCAGTGCCAAAACTTCATATAGAAGAATATACCCGAACCCTTGCAGGCAAGCCTGTTTTCATTGCCTGCAGGGAGGGTATCCTCCGAGACCACTTCCACGACATCATTGCGGACATTAAATTCCTGAACCGGCAAGGGGCACGCACCACTTTTTTCCACAACATGTCCAACCGGTTTTCCAACCAGAAGCATTTCCGGGAACTTTCATCCCGTCTACCGGAAACCCGGATCGTCAAGGTTCTTCCGGATCTGGACTTCTATCATTTTGTGCTCGATCACAGCAGCCATGTATATAAGTTTATTTTCCTGGAAAGAAAGTATCTGATTGACCGTCAGGGACTGAGGATAAACGCCATCAACACCCAGAGGGCAAGAGATGCATTCGGAGGGTATGCCGGCATCATCGCCAATACCAACTTCAAGGGTGCGCTGGAAAAAATATGCCAAAAAATCGATACCGGACACTGTGACCGCGTACACATCCTGCCGGCCGGCAAAAACACCATCAAGCATGAGCTGTTCACCATCGAGGGATCCGGCACCCTGATTGCCAACAATTTTGAAGAGACCTTCGGTGTTGCGGCCAGCCGGCAAGAGACTGACATAATATCCGGCATCCTGAATCAGCACAAACATGAAGCCTACTTGAAACCACGCAGTCTGGAATATATCCAGCAACATAGAAATTCATTTTTTGTGACTAAAATAGATGGGATCATCGTCGGGTGCGTGGAAAAAAAGAAAATCGATGAGAGCACTATTGAAATGGGTGCGGTGGCGATTTCTACGAAATTTCTTAACCAGCGGGTGGGTATCTTCACGGTAAACGCCTTTATCGATCGTATGGCCCGGGAGGGTTTTCGGCATTTTATATCCCTGACCAAAAACCCCCAATTGGGAAAATTGTACATCCGCCTGGGGTTCAACAATGGGCCTTTTCCACAATACCAGACACGGCAGGAACAGTCCCCGGGAGTTACCATGTATCTTAAGGAGATCTGATGAAAGTCGTTAATCTGCTGGACGGGGCTGAAGTCGATGTAGAATGCATCCGGGCTATCTATACGGGGCCGTTACAGGATCAGAGTGATGATGTGCCCCAGGAACCGGAAAGCTTTGAAAGATCGGTACCCGGCAGAATCCTTCCCCAAGAGCTGGTTCTGCATGAAATCAATCTTCTGCAGATCGGCTTCACGTTCTGGATTAAAATAGATGGGGACGCCGGGATAGACGCTGTTTGGGTGCCGGCGAGGATGGACCCTTAGCCGCATTCACCGACCCTACTTTTTGGATGTCCACCCTTTCCGACGCATGCACTCTTTTATCATGCGCTGCTCATCAGAGCGGTTATTGGTAATGAACTGCTGATCGACATCTTCACCGTAGAGATCGGGATCCTCCCGGGTAATATCCCGAACCCTCCTTTCGCAATCCTTGTGATCCTTGGCCCACTCCGAACGCGGTTTGGTAGGATGATAGGTGCCGGTGGCACAGCCGGTAACGGCCAGAGCCAAAAGAAGAGCGATGATGGTGATGATTTTAGGCATAGGGGTTATTCCGTAGAAATATTATCATGATTATGGCAGTTAATGCCGGGCATTTCAAATAAAAATTTTCTCAAGGATGGCCTTGGAGATCATATAGGTCGGCTTTACGCCTTCTTTGCCCATGGCGCCGGCGGCCAGGGTATTTCCGGTAGCCAGAGGATTGTCCGATGCGTAGTAGGCATAACGTAAGCTTACTTTTTCGGAAATATTGCCTTTGATAACGGCGGCACTGATGGCCCGCTGGTAGTGGCCCCCTTCCATCTCCAGACCCACTGTTTTCCAGTCCAACTGGAATTTCCTAAGCATGTCCCTATTTTGAAGGGATGTTCCCAATACAGTAACCATGGGCCCCGCATATACATCCATATCTTGACTGAAGTCAGAGCGTGTAAGTTCGTTATTAAAGATGTAGTTGTCGGAAGTACCCTCGAAGACATGGGCCGTGGCCAGCATGATGTCGCCCTTGTTGCCCTTTAAAATGCCGGCCTTACCCATGATGGAGATGGATTTGATATTCATAAAGCGTGTTGTGTTGTCATAGGCGTAGGGCCTGAGAATGTTTTCCATCAGCTCGAAGGCCTGAGCACCAAAGGCATAATCCATGACCAGCAGGACCGGCCGTTCATCGGCCGCCTTGGGCAGATTAAGGCGCAGGCCAGGATGCAGTTCAATATCATCCAGCATGGCGCTGTCGATAAGCTGGCAATTGATGTGGGTGCCGGAACGGTCGGTCAATTCATGCAGGCCCTTGGCCTTGCCCAATGTGGTGACCGTCTCTCCCATATCTCTTATCTGATGACAGAAATCATAAAGCGTGCCGGTTGCCCCCATGGGAGGGTCTAAGCCCTTGATGGCGGCATATCCGTACAGTAAATTGACGATACTGTGCAGGTTGGCGCTGATGATGTGGAGCGGCCGCTCCAAAAGATTGAGCTCGCGTATTTTGTCCTTGATATCTCCGGCCCACTGAATGCCGTATTTCTGGCGGCCGATGATGTTGACCAGTGAAGGCGTCAGGTAAACCACCATGGCATCGTCGCCGGATGCTTTTTCCTCATCGATGCGTTTTCCCAGCTGGTATATGGTGGAGAAAAGGCCGTTGTTGCTGCGATGTTCATTTCTGCCTTTTTCCAGGAAATCGTAAGTGTCGCGTGTTTCCTGGTAGGGCCGGCCCAGGATGATGCTCAGGTTCCACAGGGCCTGATCCAGTTGATGGGCATCCAGTGTATTCATGGCCGCCATGGTTTTCTCAAGCGCGCGCCACTCCAGGGTCGGCATGTCCGTTTCGGTCTTCATGCGGCTGTGAATTTTTTTGGCTTCGCTGTACAAAAATGTCAGATGCGTCAGGATGTCGTATATTTCGCTCAAGCCCCTGGAGATGACGATGCAAAGTTCATTGTCGCTCACCCGGTAGGCTGTCCGCCGTCTTTTGAAGGGATTGATTTTTTCGGCATTGGTGTTTTTAAAGGGGTCTTCTTCGGTCAGAATGATCCGGTTGCACTCCTCGATGCCCCTGGGCAGCCGGTCCAGCACATATTCCAGCCCCTTGAGTTCAACAATCCTGGGATCGTTCATGGTGCCGTAAATTTCAGGGCTCAGGCTTTTCAAGCAGGACTCAAGTTCTCGGCCCAATTTTCCCGACAGCCGATAGAACCCACGCAGCACCAGGGCGTCGGTAATGGTTTTGAATTCACGGATGGCGTGTCTGGCTTTCTGGGCGTCGGTCAGTTCTTCCATGCTTACTCCTTGGCCCGGCTCAGGTATTTGCCCACCAGCATGGCCACTAATATGGTTAAATAGAGCTGGCCGGATACGGCCAACAGGAAGACGATGGATTTCGCAAGTTCATTGGCCGGCGTTATATCACCGTATCCAAGCGTGGTGACTGTGACAAAGCTGAAGTAAAGATAATCGTGAAACTGGGGTGAGGCCTCACCGGCAATGGAAATCAGCGGCGTTTCGATTCCCAGGAAAAGCCATTCCGCGATTTCCCCCATGGCCAACAATAGTGATCCAAGCAGGCCGATGATCAAATAGCCGTTGACGGCGTTGAGGATTATTGTTCCGTTTACCTGTCGACCGCGTCCGATGTGTCGAATCATGAAAAACAGGATGAAAATCTGATAGAAGAACATGTTGATAAATGCCAAAAGTACCCATATCCGGCTGTGGAAAAAAACAGAAATCCACAGGAGGACAAGGGTTGTTCCACCGGTGGCTACCAGAATTTTACGTGTTCTCGCGCTAAAATTGAGGGAAAAAATGCTGGCCAGCACGATTCCGGTAAGGATGACACCTCGCAGGAATTCCTTTCCCCCCGAAAAAACAGGATAAAAAAGTATCAAAATCAGCAGACACACCAGCAGAATGAAATTGTTTCTGCTGAGGCGGGCGGGCGGTATTGTGCGTATAAAAAATGTCATAGCCGTGCGGACATCCTTTCAGTTGAGTCCTTTAGAGCGTTTGGCAGGAAAGTATTCCGAAATACATTCCTGGAGTCGAATCGGAACATACTTATGACAACCAATCGTATATTACTATAGGAAATCATTTGGATGAAATCAACCATAACGCACTTTCTTGCATTGGGCATGCGGTGTCGGCAGCATCAGATTTTATGGCCTTGGGCTTGACCCTCGAGGGCATATTGCTTATTATCGACAGCTTGTTTCTAATGAATGGAAGGGGATTTCAATGCAGGACACACTTTTTCTACAATTCTACAACCAGATCAAAGGCTCCTATTATGATCTGTGCAACGGCTATTCCGACACCTATGACCTCTGCCGCAGCAAGGGCGACTTTTATTGGACAGAGCACGAGGTGGATCGTCGGAAATGGCATGACGACGCCACCTACACCAGCAGAAAACTGCCCATTGACAAGGGAACCGTGTATGTCAGCGCCATCTATGTCAACCATCTCTACCAGGCCTACATATGGGCCAGGGCTTACCCTGAGATAAACTTTGTGGTCGGGGGGCCCGTGGTTGCCGAAAGAATGATGACCGAAGGAAAATGGAATCCCGTTTACATCGAGGTCGACAAGAACGTCACCCTTCCAAAAAATCTGACGGTTACCGGAAAAAGCGTTGAAGACTGGTTCGGCGTCCCCAATTTCAGCGGAAACTGGAAACTCGACATTCCAAAGGACATACCTCGAGACAGCAAAATTTACTACTCCTATACCCTGGACAACCGCTGCTACTGGAAAAAATGCATCTACTGCAACATCGCCCTACATGCCGAGGAGGTTTTCAGGGAAAGAAAGCGGATTGACTCCGAATTCGCCGACATAGACCATGCGGGCATGAAGATTGTGCGCTTGAACACCGGGTCGATCACCCCCAAATTCCTGAGGGAAGCGCTGCCCGCGCTGCCGAACCGTCCTGATCTGGACTACCGCCTGTTCATCCGCTCGGGAACTGTGGAAACACGCGCCCTGGAAGACGCCCTGAAACAGCTGGACGGCAACATCCCCAACCTGGTGCTGGGTTTTGGCATGGAATTCCCCTCCAACCGCATGCTGAAATATGCCGGCAAGGGGTTTACAACCGATGAACTGCTGGACTTCTTGAAGCTTTCCAAAGCCTACGGCCTGAAAATCAATGCCAATTTCATGCTGGGATGGAACAATCTGATCGAGGAAGACCTGAATGAACTAGAATCATTCATGGAAAGGATGCCGGAAGATGCCGTGACCACGGCCCAGATCAGATGGCTGCTGGCCCACCCCTTTGCCCAGGTCCACGACACTTACCAAGGGGAACCCACCTGGATAGGACCGTTTTATGAGGGTTTTCGGGTGGAGGTCAACGACGAGCAGAAAGCCTTGAACCGTCAGGCGCTGGAAATCGTCAAGAAATACAGCCGGATCAAGAATTTCGAGGTGCAGGGCCTGGTTTCTATCCGGCAGTACATGCAGTAATAGATGCGGTGCATCTATTACTAGAAGAAGACCCTGCCGTAAAATTGCAGACCAATGTAGTTGAATACCACAGTACCTTTTATATCGTTTTCCGGCCATAAAAGGTTGCCGTTACCCTCAAGATACATGCGCATGGCATCGATCCCCAATCCCAGACCAACGTGCTTCCAGGGGTTGTATTCAATGGCGGATCTGACATTGGTCAACGATCCAACGATATCATTGTATTCAACATAGAATAACTGGGTGCCGTTGCGGAAATACCATTTGGGGGAGATCACTACATCCAGTTTAAGATTCAAGGCCGGCAGGGGGGCTGTAAAGCTTTGGTCTGCCTCTTTCTCAACCAGACCGGTGCCACGCAAACCTAGATTTATGGGCATCATGTAGAAACCGACTCCGCCGGCCACATCCACGCGATCATCCTGAAAAAAGGAGTATCGGTAACTGATCTCATAGATATCCAGATCAAAATAGCTCTCAACCTTTTGTCCTGTCTCAAGGTCGACCTCACCTCTGTCTGGCGGGTTGACGGTAATATTATCGGTCAGGGTACGGGTGGCTGAACGCTTGAAGCTGAACCAGGTAAAATCGAGCCGGTGTTTACGGTTCCGGGTAAAGCGCCAGTAGGTATCAATGCGGAATACTTGGTTATCAGCCTCCAATCCGAGAGCATCCTCGAGATTGACCGTCGTTCCCAGTCCAGATCCGAAGCGAACATTGCTATTGATTCTGGAAGCAAACACCCCGGCATTCAAACTGAATTTTTCCCAGGGGGAGTCTTGGGCGGCCTCACCGGCCATGGATGTACCGAGAGGTGTGGCAAAAAATACAATCACCGCGATTTTTAAAATGAAAACCAACTTTTGCATGGCAATCCTGTTTGTAAATTGATCACCTACGCTAAGCGAAAAAGGCATCCCATGTCAAGGTGTGCGCTCTTTTTTTCTGGCAGAATTGACCAGGTGGCGTTTCTGGGCAGGAAGGATGGTTTTGCGCATTCTCAAAGAACGCGGGGTTACCTCCACCAGTTCATCCTGGCGGATAAAGCTGATGGCCTGCTCCAGGGTAATCGGTTTGATGGGTGACAGGATAACGTTGTCATCCTTGCCCGAGGCCCGCATGTTGGTCAGCTTTTTTTCTTTACAGGGGTTTACATTGATGTCCTGCCCGCGGTTGTGTTCCCCGATGATCATGCCTTCATAGGTGGGATCCCCGGGCTCGACAAAAAGCCTGCCCCGCGGCTCTAGATTGAAAAGAGCATACGGTATGGCTGTGCCCTTGCGGTCAGCCACAATGGAACCGGTGAACCTGCTGGGGCAGTCCCCCCGAAAGTCACCGTAGCCATCGAACAGGGAATTCATGATGCCGGTGCCGCGTGTGTCGGTGAGAAACTCGTCGCGGTAGCCGATCAGCGCCCTGGCCGGTACGGAAAACTCAATGAGGACCCGGCCCTTGCCGTTGTTGACCAGATTGGTCATCTTGCCCTTGCGCAGGGAGAGCTTTTCGGTCACGATCCCCAAAAATTGCTCTTCACAGTCCACAAAAAGTTTCTCCAGCGGTTCCAGCTTCTGGCCCGCCTCATACTTGAAGATTACTTCAGGGCGCCCCACGCTGAATTCATACCCTTCCCGCCGCATGGTTTCGATGAGGATGGCCAGCTGGAATTCACCCCTGCCCTTGACCAGGATGCTGTCCCGGTCTTTCCCCTCTTCAACCTGGATGGCCACATTCAGCAATGTTTCTTTGTGCAAACGTTCTCTCAAACGGCTGGACTGGACATACTTTCCCTCGGTGCCACCAAAGGGGGAATTGTTGATGGTAAACGTCATGGAAACCGTGGGCTCGTCCACGCTGATGCGTGACAGTGCTTCAGGATGCTCGCGGTTGCAGATGGTGTCCCCGATTTTGACATCCTCGATACCGGCCACCACTACGATATCTCCGGGTTGCACTTCTTCGATGTCGACGAGACTCATCCCCTCGTACACTTGAATCTTGGACACCTTGAGCGGGGTATTCTGCTCCTGCTCGCCGATGCAGACCAGGTTGTCCCGGGAACGTGCCGTGCCGTTGAACACTTTTCCCACCGCCAGCCGTCCTAAATAGTCGGAATAACCCAGATCGGAAACACGCATCTGGAATGGAGCGCCCGGGTCGTAGGACGGGCCGGGGATTTCCTTCACGATTGTGTCAAAGAGCGGATGAAGATTCTTGCCGGCATCGGCCGGGTTCTGCATGGCAATGCCGTCCCGGCCGATGGCATAGAGCAGGGGAAAATCGATCTGGTCATCGGTGGCGTCCAGATCGATGAGCAGATCGTATATCTCATCCAGAACCGCATCGGTACGGGCATCCGGGCGATCGATCTTATTGATCACCACAATGATTTTAAGGCCCGCGTCCAGCGCTTTCTTTAGCACGAATCGGGTCTGGGGCAGGGGGCCTTCGGATGCATCCACGAGCAGGATCGCTCCGTCGGCCATGGAAAGGGCCCGCTCGACTTCCCCCCCGAAATCCGCATGCCCGGGGGTGTCAATGATGTTGATGCGTACACCCTTCCACTCCACAGAACAGTTCTTGGCCGCGATGGTAATGCCACGTTCCCGTTCCAGGTCAAGGGTGTCCATGAGCCGTTCTTCCAGATTTTGGTTTTCACGGAAGATTCCACTCTGGCGAAACATGGCATCCACCAGGGTGGTTTTGCCGTGGTCGACGTGGGCGATAATGGCGATATTGCGCAGTTTGTCGTTTAGGTTTTGGCTGGTGTTCATCATATTCTAAGCACGCCTCTTTACAGGTCAAATGCGAGCGCTCATAAAAATCAAGGTCCGAACCGATGGTTCGGACCTTATAAATTTACACTGTTACGGGTTTCAAGTTACAGGTTGCATCTGGCAACCTGCAACCCGAAAACGCGCAACCCGCAACTTGTTTGTATTAGGTCCCCACGTCCCATGAGGCCAGGTATTTTTTCTGCTCCGGGGTGAGCCGGTCTATTTTCGTACCCATGGCCGCCAGTTTCTCATTGGCGATGGCGGTATCGATTTTCTGGGGCACCGGGTACACGTTAAGGGGCAGGTCTTTTTTCAACTTGACCATGTATTCAATGCTCAGGGCCTGGTTGGCAAAACTCATATCCATTACGCTGGACGGGTGGCCTTCGGCTGCGGCCAGGTTGATAAGGCGGCCGTCGCCGAGTATGTTGATGCGCCGACCGTCTTCCAGCAGGTACTCTTCGACAAACTCGCGGATCATGCGCCTTTTCTTGGCCATGGCGTTCAATCCGTCCAAATCCAGTTCGACATTGAAGTGGCCGGAATTGGACACAATGGCGCCGTCCTTCATGAGTTTGAAGTGCTCCTGCCGGATGACGTTGATATTGCCGGTAACCGTACAGAAAAAATCACCGACCCTGGCGGCTTTTTTGATGGGCATCACGGAAAAACCGTCCATCACTGCTTCCAGGGCGGCCAGGGAGTCCACCTCGGTGACAACCACTTTGGCCCCCATACCCCTGGCGCGCAAGGCCAGCCCGCGCCCGCACCATCCATAGCCGCATACCACAAAGGTAGACCCGGCAAGCAGCCGGTTGGTGGCGCGAATGATGCCGTCTATGGTGCTTTGGCCGGTTCCATAGCGGTTGTCGAAGAAATGCTTTGTCTGGGCATCGTTGACCGCAATAATAGGGTAGTGCAAAACGTTGTCCTGGGCCATGCTTTTCAGGCGGATGACGCCTGTGGTGGTCTCCTCGGTGCCGCCTTTGACGAAATCGAGCATTTCCGTTCGTTCCGAGTGCAGGGTAGATACGAGATCGGCGCCGTCATCCATGGTATAGTGGGGTTTGCTGTCGATGACGGCATTGATGTGCTTGTAGTAGGTTTTATTGTTTTCCCCCTTGATGGCAAAAGTGGCGATCTTGTCGTTCTTCACCAGGGAGGCGGCCACGTCGTCCTGGGTGCTCAAGGGATTGGACGCGCACAGGACAACCTTTGCACCGCCCGCTTTGAGCGTCTGCATCAGGGAGGCGGTTTCCGTGGTAACGTGCAGACAGGCTGCCAGGCGCTGGCCCTTTAGGGGTTTTTCTTTCTTGAACCGCTCCTTGATCCGGTTCAGCACCGGCATGTTCTGGTTGGCCCACTCGATGCGCAAGGCGCCTTCCTTGGCGAGCTTGATATCTTTTACGTCGTATTTCATGTTTGTCTACTCCTGTTAATAAATTAGATTCCCGCTTTTTCCCGCAGCGCGTCCGCCATGTTGGTCTGCTCCCAGGAAAATTCGGGTTCTGTTCTGCCGAAGTGGCCGTAGGCGGACGTTTTGGCATAGATCGGCCGCAGCAGATCGAGGTACTCGATGATGGCTGCAGGGCGCAGGTCGAAAACTTCCTTGACAAGCTCCTTGACCCGGTCTTTGGGCAGCACACCGGTGCCCATGAGGTCCAGCATGATGGAGACCGGTTCGGCCACGCCGATGGCGTAAGCGATTTGAATTTCGCATTTTTTTGCAAGGCCTGCCGCCACAATATTTTTGGCTATGTGTCTGCCCATGTAGGAGGCGCTGCGGTCGACCTTGGAAGGGTCCTTGCCGGAAAAGCATCCGCCCCCATGGCTTCCTTGGCCGCCATAGGTATCGACGATGATTTTGCGGCCCGTAAGGCCGCAGTCACCCATGGGGCCGCCCACCACGAATTTGCCGGTGGGGTTGATGAAATAACGTGTATCATCGTCGGTCATGTCCGCGGGGATGGTTTTCTTGATGACCTCTTCGATAACCGCTTCCCTGAGGTCTTCATAGGAGACGTCGGGTTGGTGCTGGGTGGAGACAACCACGGTGTCGACGCGTTTGGGCGTTCCATTCTTGTACTCGATGGTTACCTGAGACTTGCCGTCCGGCCTCAGGAAATCAAGAGTACCGCCTTTACGAACCTCGGCAAGACGCCGGCAGAGTTTGTGGGCATACATAATCGGCATGGGCATGAGCTCCGGTGTTTCATCGGAGGCAAACCCGAACATCAGGCCCTGGTCGCCGGCCCCCTGGTCTTTGTACAAACCTTCTCCCACATTGACCCCCTGGGCGATGTCCTGCGACTGGTGGTCGATGCTGGTCATCACTGAGCAGGTCTGGTAATCGAAACCCATCAATGACGAGTTGTAACCGATTTCACGTATGGTGTCCCGTACGATTTGGGGCATGTCCACATAGCAGTCAGTCGTGATTTCACCGGCAATGAAGGCCATGCCCGTGGTGACCAAAGTTTCGCAGGCCACCCGGCAGCGTTTATCCTGGGCCATGATGGCGTCCAAAATATTGTCGGATATGGCGTCCGCCACTTTGTCCGGGTGCCCTTCGGTGACAGACTCGGAGGTAAAAAAGTATTGTTCCTTTTCCATGAATATTCTCCTTGCATTACGGGTTCTCGTGTAACCAGAAATAAACACTCAACATAATTAATGATTACAGGGTTGTCAATGGCATGCCGTAGGCGGAACATGTTTTTATAGCGTTTGTGAAAATAACGTTCTGAATGCCTAAGAGGCTACGCCTCCAGTCACGATGTTGAATCGAAACATATATATGACAATCAGTATAATGAATATGCTCTGATTCAACATTGAGGCAGGGGACTTGGTCTCCTGGACCTTAGGCTGACAACCGCCATAAAAGGCAGAAAGGCTGCTTTTCAACGGTCGTGGTGGGATATTTTCTGCCCGATGGGCCCTTAAGCACAGGACCTATTCACGTTGCCTTTTCAATCATCTTGCAGATCAGGGTACAGGCCTGCTCCAGGCTGAATCGGTTCATGTTCAGCACCAAGTGGTAGAGGCCGGGGTTGTCGTAATCTTCCTTTCCGAGCCTGCGGTAAAGGTTCAGGCGGCGCTTGTCCTCGTTGTTGACGATCCGGGCGGCTTGCTTTTCCGAAACATTGTAGCGGTCTACGATGAATGCGATCCGATGCTGAAGTTCATCGATGAGAAGAACATGGAAGGCATCTGGGTGGTCATTCAGGATGTACTGGCTTCCTCTGCCCAGCATGACCACGTCACCTTCATCGGCCATTTTGGCTACGATCAGTACCAGGTAATCCAGATAAATACGTTCATCCAGGTATCCGCGCTCATCCTTTAGTATCCGGTCCACCCACCT
Organism: Thermodesulfobacteriota bacterium; assembly: GCA_039714495.1. GTDB lineage: Bacteria > Desulfobacterota > Desulfobacteria > Desulfobacterales > B30-G6 > JAJDNW01. The sequence goes on along the minus strand of JBDLJD010000045.1, from coordinate 12,024 downwards.
TTGGGAGACCATACTGGAAATGACGCGCGACAATTTTGTGCCGGCTTCTTTTTCAAAGGATTCGACCCAGTGGGGCGATACATTGGCCTCCTTTGCAATCTGTTGAATGATATCGCTGTCGGCGAAGGTATAATCCATCGCGTTGGCAATCATTTTACCGAGGGTCTTGCCCCCCGCTCCGTATTGTCTAGATATGGTGATTACGGCCATGGGCGCCTCCTTGTGAACTCATATTTGTTTTCCGGGCGGAATCAGCAGGGTGGGAAAGACGGAATTTTCTGCCAGTTTTCGGGGTGTGCTGCCGACAAAACGCTCCCGCCAGGATTCTTTTGCAGATGTTCCGGCGATGATCATGCTTGCGTTGAACTCCTTGGCCGCATTTTCAATTTCATGAACAGGGTTGCCGATATACACACTCGGTGTGGCATCAATGCCCTCCGAGCTGAGCATGTCGCATATCTTTTCCAGTTTTCGGCGGCTTTCCTTGCGTGTTTTCTGTACAGCCATTGCGGATGACTCTTTGAGCAATTTAGGGTCAGCCACGTTAATAACGTTGATTTTTTTGATAACCTTGCCCAGGTTCTTCAGGTAGTTGACGGCTATATTGGATGTTTCGGAAAAACTGGTTGCCAGCAACGGCTTTTCAAACGGCTTTTCAGCCCCGGCCTCTGGGCCTGACTTATATTTATAGACCAGCACGGGGGTGCCGGACCGCCTGATGATTTCCATGATATCGGAGTGGGCATAAAGCTGTTCGATTTTTCCTTTTCTCTGGTTGCCGATGACCACCAGGTCGATATTTTCATTTTCAATTGCCATGATCACTTTCTGCACCAGGCTGCCAACAACGATATAGGCCCCGACTTCTATCCCCTGCTCAAAAAGATTTTCCGCCCAGTTGATAAACCGGATGTTGGCCATTTCCCGCAACCGCACCTCTTCTTTTTTTTCATACCCTTTGCCCCGGTGCAAAGCCACTTTTTCGCGTTGAATCACATTGAGAAAGACCACATGGTTCAAAGAAACCTGTCTCAAATCCATGAGCGACTCCAGTGCATCGAACCACAATTCCTCGAACTTCGTTACGAATAATACTTTCTGAATATCCATTTATCGTGACCTTTTTCCGGGTGCCCCATTGATGATGGACAGGCATATTTTACCTGACGGACAAACGCTTTCCGGCCTGACATTTATCTTAAAAATATCAGTCTAGAAATTCTTTTATGGCTGCTGCCAGTTCTTCAGGCTCCACCGGCTTTTCCAGATAAACTTCCGGCTCCGGTACAGCCTCCCCACCAAACTCGGTGAGTGCCTTTTGAGACCGCAGAAAGGTTTTCTTGGCGATCCCCGACAGCATGATGACGTTGACATCCTTGAACTCGCGGTCTGTTTTGAGTTCGCGATAAAGCCGGATGCCGCTCTGGCGTGGCATGAGCACGTCCAGGATAACGAGGTCGGGTTTCTCCTCTTTGAGCTTTTTCAATCCCTCTTCGCCGTTAGTTGCTTCAATGGGGATAAAGCCGTTTTCTTCCACGACGGTCGTGTTGAATAATCTCACATCGGGGTCGTCATCAACGACAAGAACTTTTTTTTGGCTCATTTGACGTTCTCCTAAAATAGGCGTGATGCCCCGGGCCGGGCGGCATCATCATTATATTCAGCCTACCGGGTTTTTCCCGGATGACTGTGCATCTTTTTGTTCAGCATCAACCACAACAGGTAGTCGGATGGTGAACGTGGTTCCCTTCCCAACGGATGATCTAACATCGATTTCACCGCTGTTCTCTTCAACCAGTTTGTGGGTGACAAGCAACCCCAGGCCGGTTCCCTTTGAACCCTTGGTACTGAAGAAAGAAGAAAAAAGCCTTTTCTTCACATCATCGTCCATACCGCAGCCATTGTCCTCCACTTCAAAGGTAATGAAGCGGCCCTCCCTGGCAGTGCGGACATAAACATAGTGCTTTTTATCGAGTTCATCGTCAAAAATACAGGCGTCAATCGCATTGCCGACAAGGTTCAGCAGCGCGCGATGAACAGTGGTCGGGTCTAAGATGACTTCGCCGATCTGGTCGGAGAAATCCTTTACGATGTCAATCTCGTAATCTTGCGCATTACCCTGGACCAGCTCGCAAACATCGTCGGCAATATCGTTGGGATTGCACGCTTTATACTCAGGCTCTCTTTCCTTGGAGTATGACAGTAGATCCATAACCAATTCAGAGGTCTGCTCAATATTGCGTTTTATCATATCCCAGCCGTTTTTTAACTTATCAACGTTATTTTTGTCAATGCCGATATCCACGAGGTAGCGGCCACCTTTGAAACCGTTCAAAATGTTTTTAATACCGTGCGCCATCCCGGCAACCGTCTGGCCCACGGCGGCCAGACGTTCTGAATTAACCAGTTCTTTCTGAAGATTTTTAATTTCCCGGATATCCTGAAAAAAGGCCACGCTGCCCATCATTTTGCCGTTTTCAAAAAGCGGAGTACCTGAAAAGTTGACCGGAATCCGTTCCCCATGTTTCGAGGTGACACGCGTTTCCTTCCAGGCGGTGTATTCGCCTAAAAGCTTGTTGTCCACTTTGTCCTCGATGGATACTATGGCTGCCTCCGGCAAGAGCTCCCGGGCATCCATTGTGCCGACGACTTCCTCCGGTGTGTACGCGAACAACCGTTGGGCTTCCGGGTTGTACAACATTATTTTCCAGGTGGCGTCGGTGGCGACGATGCCGTTGTTGGAGCTGTTGATCAGTCTGGTCTGGAAATTTGCCCGCCGTTTGATCTCCCCCTGCAGAAGGGCGTTTTCCATGGCCACGCCGATGCGGTTACCGGTCAACTCCAGGATCTGCTTTTCTTCGGAGCGGTATTGATTATAATTCTGGCTGCCAGCCCGGATGACGCCCATGGCCCGATTCTCTTTGCCCACCAGGGGAATATATACCAGAGAATTCAGGCCGAGGGCCTTCAGGTGCTGAATTTCTTCATTCTTTTGGTCATCCAGGCTCTCGAAGAATTCTATTTTACCGGTCTGGCCTACGTGGGAAACAAAACTGGTTGGACTGGCAAGGCTGTCCGTCGTGCACACAGCATCCAGGGTGCCGAAGTTGTACTTCAAACGATATGCTCCGTCAGGTTCCAACGCAAAGACGCAAATGGCATCAAAGGAGAAAATATTGCTCATCTCTTTGAGCGCTTCGTTGATTCTGCCCTGCAAGTTTAGGGGAGCGCTGAGGGTGGCATAAATGGAACAGAGGGTGGCCAGCTCACGATTGTGTCTGATCTGCTCCTCCTGAGCCCTTTTTTCTTCGGTTTTGTCCCAGAGCGTTTCGATGGCGCCCACCACGGAACCGTCCGGATCGGTCAACGGCGCGGCTGTGAAGAAAAGCCACTTGCCGTCCTGGCCCAAGCGCTTAAAGTATTCCTCGGCTTCATAGGCATCCCTGATCAGCTCCGACTTTTTCCACTTGGTGCTATAGTACCGCCAGACCTCTTCCTCACGGACGCCGTCCAGTACCAGGTCGGCCATGGTAGGCCGCTCCTGCCGTCGAAAAGGTTTCCACTGATGATTGGTTCCCACCATTGCGTCGGCTGAGAAACCGGTCAGTTTTTCACAGGCCCGGTTCCAATGGGTAACCTTGTGTTCCCTGTCGATCACGAAGGTGGGAATGTTGCTGCCTTGAATAATCTGCGACAAGGCTTTTTCGCTGGCCAAAAGGGCCTTGGCCTTTTGGGCCAGTTCCCGGTTATGACGATCCAGCTCGACCTGGGCTTTTTTTTCTTCGGTTTTGTCCCAGAATGTCTCGATGGCGCCGACCCTCTCACCTTCGGGAGAGTGAATTGGGGCGGCCGTAAAGAAGCACCACCGGCCATTTTCGCCCAGATTTGAAAAAAAGACCTCGGCTTCATAGGCACCTTCAATTAAAACTGATTTCTGCCATTTGGTCCCGTATAAATGTTTTATTTCGTTTTCGTCAACCTGGTCAAGGATGACGTCCGCCATGGAAGGTCGTTCACTCTCCCAGAAGGGCATCCATTGCCGATTTGTTCCCACCATCTCCTGGCTCCTGCAGCCAGTCAGGTTTTCCAGGGCTTTGTTCCAGTGGATGATGACATGGCTTTTGTCGATAACAAATGTCGGGATGGTGCTGCCCTGGATGATTTGGGCCATGATCTTCTGGCTGGAGGAAAGCTCCCGGGCCTTTTCCTCCAGTTCAATGTGGTTGCATTCGCGTTCCTCCTGGGCACGCTTTTCTTCGGTCTTGTCCCAAATCGTCTCGATGGCGCCGATGATTTTCCCGTCGGCGTTTTTGATGGGGGCAGCCGTGAAAAAAAGCCATTTGCCATTCTCGCCCAGGTGCTCGAAGTACTCTTCCGCTTCAAAAGCCCCTTTGATGAGGTCCGACCGCTTCCATTGGGTTCCGTAGTACCGCCAGACTTCTTCTTCACTGACGCCGTCTAGGATCAGATCGGCCATGATGGGCCGCTTTTTTGATCTGAAGGGTTTCCACTGCTTCTGTGTACCGACGATTTCATCCGCGGCATAGCCGGTCAGCTTTTCACAGGCCTTGTTCCAGTGGGTGACCCTATGCGCCTGGTTGATGACAAAGGTGGGGATGGTGCTGCCCTGGACAATCTGGGCCAGCGCTTTTTCACCGGCCATAAGTTCCTGGCGGTCTATCAGGGTGTAGGTGTCTTTCCTTCTGGAGGTGTCGACGATAAAGGTGTAGAATTCTTCAACCAACCCTTCGAGTTTATCCGTAAATTCGGGGTACGCCTGAAGTTTTTCCAGAATATCCTGCTTTTTGTTTTTAATGTGCAGGCGATCCAGTAATGACCTGGCTTCAAAGAAATCGATGAACTGAACACCTACGGGCTTGGTGCGCTTGATTTCCTCCCCAACGGAAATGTCCTTGGTCAGCTCGATAATAAGGTGCAGGCCTTCCAGGGCATACAGTTCTTTGTAATCGTCGGTGGTGAATATGCCGTTTTTCTTGGCGTAAAGCCGGCCCACAGCATAGGCATTCAGGTCAGCGACCCCAAGTATTTCAGGGGCCTGGGTGGTGTCTTTCCCTTCCAAAATCGCTTCCAACAGCGCTTTGCAGAATCTACCACCGCCCACGATGGCGATGTTGATATTGTTCAAAAGGGTCGTCATGCTGTCATTACATTCCGTTAAGGAAAATGGATTAAAAGAAAATGATGGATACGATCACAAAGGACGGAACCAGAAATACCAGCGAATATTTAAGGATATAACCGAAGAAGCTGGGCATGGGCGTGCCGGCTTCTTCGGCAATGGAGCGCACCATGAAATTGGGAGCATTGCCGATATAGCTGCAGGCCCCGAAAAATACGGCTCCGGCTGAAATGGCCTTAAGATAGATGGCCCTCTCGGTCATGAGCAGGGGAACGGCCTGGGCTTCGGTTAGTTCCGCGTAAAAACTCCCGAGGGCGGTGTTAAAAAAAGTGAGGTAAGTGGGCGCATTATCCAGAAAGCTCGAGAGGATTCCCGTTATCCAGAAATAGTGGTACGGCTTTTCCACTGCGTTGATGAGGAACGCAAGGGCGCCGTGGGGCCCGGCCTTGAGGATCAGCAGGCAGGGTATCATGGTGACGAAGATGCCGATAAAAAGATACGCCACCTCGATGATCGGAAACCAAGTAAAGTCGTTGTCTTCGCGAAGCCGGGTCGGAGTAGCCAAAAGGGAGGCGACTCCCAAGGCGATCAGCAATCCGTCCCTCACCCAGTCCTGGATCGCCCTGTGTATACCCAGGGTCGTGATTTCTCCCCAGTCCACGATGCCGCTCATGAGCACGGCGCCGACAACCCCTCCCAGAAAAATGAAGTTATAGGTTCCCGCAAGCTTCAAGGGTTGTTTATTGCCGCTTTCTTGAGGGGCCACGGCGCCCTCCTTGCGATAAAAATAAGTATCCAGGAAGAAATAGATAACCAGGAGCACCACGGCCATCACTAGCATGTGCGGCATGATTTTGAAGGTCCAGAAAAAAGTGACGCCGTGCAGGAACCCCAGAAAGAGCGGCGGGTCTCCTAGAGGGGTCAGGGAGCCGCCGATATTGGCCACCAGAAAGATAAAGAAAACCACCATAAAGGTGCGGCTTTTTCGATAATCGTTGGCGCGCAGAAAAGGGCGAATCAACAGCATGGCCGCACCGGTGGTACCCATCCATGACGCCAGTATCGTACCCAGAACCAGCATAGCCGTGTTGACCATGGGGGTACCGCGTAAGGTTCCCCGCAACAGAATGCCCCCGGACACCGTGTAAAGGGACCACAGCAAGATAATAAAGGGAACATAGTCTGCGAGTATGATGTGCAGGATCTCATATACGGCGCCGCCCTTGAAGGCCACAAGAAACGGAATGGCCATGGCAGCCGCCCAGAAGGCGGATATTTTGCCGAAGTGGTGATGCCAGAAATTGGGCAGCAACAACGGCATCAAGGCGATGGAGAGCAGCATGCAGGCAAAAGGGATGCAGCTCCACAGCGGCAGGATTTCCCCCAGATTCAAATGCCCGTGCCCATTGCCGTGGCTGCCGTGAGCGTCTTCAGACGCCGCCTGGCTGTCATCGTGAGCGGACGCCGTGTGATCTGCAGATGATGACGCAGGGGTAGCGCCAAATACAGGAAAAGCCAAAATAAAAAGGCACAAGAATGCCAGGGCCGCGCAATTTACCAGGAGTCTCATACAAAAGTCTCCTTGACCTAAATTTGTAAGATTCGGGAAGCAGAGGCAAAAAAAGCATATTCAGCCTGAAGTTTCAACGTTTTTCTAATTTTGCTTGCAAGGCCTAATAAAACGTTGCAAAATTGATTTTATATGGTATCAGACAATCTGTTCAAAATCTCAATGGTATATCGTCCAATTTCGGCAGGGCAGAATGTTCTTCGACTATAAAAAAAACAGCGTATGGGCAGAAAACCTTTCTGTAGTTATGCAGATCGGGCTGACCATGGCTGGGTGTATCTGCTTTTGTTTTTTCGTGGGACTCTATCTTGACCGCTGGCTGGGCACGGGGGGAATCTTAACGGTGGTTTTCCTGCTCCTCGGCATTGCCGGGGGCGCGAACGTTGTCTACCGGCAGATCGTCGAAATTATGGGAAAAAAAGAATAAATGAGTGCGGAAATAGCAGAAACCCAGAAGCGCTACGGAACCACATCCATGATGGCGGCCATTTTCATCGGGATATTGTTTATCCTGCTGGGCCACAAAGCCCAGGCTAAGGGCTTGATCCTGGGGTCGATTTTCAGCGTGCTGAATTTCGTGTTGATGGGAGAAATCCTGCCCCTTGTTGTGGGGCCTTCCAGGAAAAAAACGTCTTTTATATCATTCGGTTCCATCGTTTTCCGCCATGGGCTTTTGGCCGTACCGCTTATCTTCGCTCTCAAAGTGGAATGGCTCGACTTCACGACCACTGTTTGCGGGTTGTTCATGGTACAGACCGTGATCATGGGCGATCGCCTGTTAAAACGTTTTTATCGAAGTGCGTAGAATAGATAGAGGGTTGAACACAAAACATGGATGACTTGGGCAGGATACATCAACTGATCATTCCCTTTCTGGGACACGACATCACGATCAATCTGGAAGTCGTTCTGATGACCTGGATCGCCTTTGCCATTCTGGTGGGGGTGGGGATTTTGTCCACCCGTAAAAGAGGCATTTTTCCCCGGTCGATGCAGATGTTCGGCGAGTTGTTCGTCACTCAGTTTTATGATCTGACCGAAGATGCCCTGGACAGGGAAATGGCCAAAAAATACGGCCCGTTGATCTGCGCCCTGTTCATGTTTCTCGTTCTGGCCAACTGGCTGGGCATCATACCACACCTGGAGGAACCCACCAAGGATCTCAACACCCCTTTGAGTCTCGGGTTGATGGGATTTGCCATTGCTCACTATACCGGTATAAAATCAAAAGGTTTCAAGGCCTATGCCAGGGAATATATGGAGCCCATGTTTTTCATGATGCCCTTGAACGTGATCGGAGAGCTGGCTAAAATCGTCTCCATTTCATTCCGGCTGTTCGGCAACATCATGGGCGGGTCGATTATTATTCTGGTGGTGTCGCACCTGACATACAGCATTGTGCTGCCACCACTTCTGAACGCTTTTTTCGGGCTCTTCGTGGGAACCATACAGGCCTTTGTGTTCACCATGCTGACGGTTGTCTATATTTCGGTTCAGGTAAAATAACCTATGGATATCGATACTCAGATTCTGGTTAAATCCGCTGCCTTTGTTGGGGCTGGCATGGCTATGGGGCTGGGTGCCGTGGGGGCTGCCATAGGCGAAGGCTATACCGCTGCCGAGGCAAACGGTGCCGTATCCAGAAATCCGGAGATTTCAGGGGACATTTTTAAAAATATGCTGGTGGGCCAGGCGGTGGCCGAGTCTGCATCCATATTTGCGCTGGTGGTTTCCATATTGATGCTGTTTCTGGACGTTCCCCTGGACAACCTCCTGAACGGTGCCGCCCTTTTGGGTGCGGGTATCTGCATGGGTTTCGGCGCCGTGGGATCGGGTATCGGATCTGGTTTTCCGGGCGGACAGGCATGCGTGGGCATTGCCCGACAGCCAGCCGTGGCCTCACGGTTGACCACGAACATGCTGATCGGTTCCGCCGTCTGTCAGACGCCGGCGATTTTTTCCATGGTCGTTGCCCTGATGCTGGTATTCATGGGTTTTGACCAGGCTCCCCTGGGGCCCACCTGGGCGGCGCTTGTGGGGGCGGGGTTCAGTACGGGGCTGGCTGCCATCGGGTCCGGTTACGGCGGCGGCCTGGCTGCCGGAGCCAGCTGCGAAGGCATATCCCGGCAGCCTGAGTCAGTGGGCAATGTAACCACGGTCATGCTTGTGGGCCAGGCCGTTGCCCAGACACCTTCCATCTTCGGCCTCTTGGTCAGTTTCATCCTGCTGTTCAAACGCTTTCCGGAGTCCTATGAACTCCAGGCCGCCATGGCGCTTTTGGGGGCTGGGCTCTGCATGGGCTTCGGGGGCATCGGCCCGGGTGTGGGCAACGGAATGGCAGCAGAAGGTGCTGTCAGGTGGGTGGCCCGAAATGTTAAAAAAGCAGGTGAACTGATGCGAATCATGCTCGTGGGCCAGGCCGTATCGCAGTCTACGGCGATTTATGCCATGGTCGTAGCCCTTGTATTGATTTTCGTGGTTTAAATTTTATTTACACCTCACTGCGGCAAGAACATGGTGAATTTGATTTGTGTTAATTAACAATAGCGGCGAAGCCGCGTAGATAAATAAATTTGCGCAGCAAATCTATTTAGGAGGGATGAAGAATGGCGATTGAAGGAGCGGATATTGTAAAAGCGGCGGCTTTTCTCGGGGCAGGTCTATCCATGGGCTTGGGCGCCATTGGTCCGGGTGTAGGTGAGGGCATGGTTGCCGCCAAAGCCTGTGAAGCCATTGGAAAAAACCCCAGAGAGGCTGGCCTGTTGACCCGGACCATGCTGGTAGGACAGGCTGTGTCTGAATCAACCGGCATTTATTCCCTTGTTATCGCACTGCTGCTGCTGTTTGTGGTTTAACAGCCGAGGATGGAAAGACCATGCAGATCGTCAGCAATGTAGCCCTGATCAGCATCAACGAAACCATGGTAGTGCAGCTGATCTCCTTTTTGATATTTCTATTCGTCATCAACCGGATCATGTTTCGTCCGCTCCGCAAGACCATACAGGAGCGGGAACATTACGTGGAAGGCATCCGGATGGATATCGAAGAGGCTGAAAAGAAACTCGAGCAAACCATGCAGGACGCCCGGGACGAAGATACCGCTGTTAGAAACGCAGGACTGCAGATGATCGCTGAATTGGAAAAGCAGGGCAACGAGGAAGCGGGTAATATCATTGCCGTGGCCCGGGAGGAGATGGCCCAGATGGGTGGCGAAGCACGACAGGATATCGACGCCCAGGTTGCAAAGGCCAGGAAAACGGTCGTGGCCGAGGCGGAGAAACTTTCCGTGCGTGTCATGGAACATGTGCTGGACCGGAGGCTGCTTTCATGAGGAAAACCCGGAAGCATTTTCTGCCGGCATGGTGCCGGGTACCGACAGCCGGGACGCTGTTGATAGTGGTGCTGTTTCTATTGTTCCCTGAAGGGGTGCTGGCGGAAGATGGTTCGACTGACTGGCGGCCCACCTACGACTTGGCCCTGCGCTGGATCAATTTTTTTATCCTGGTGTTTCTCATTTTCAAGTATGCCCGAAAACCACTGGTCAACTTTTTCAAGGAAAAGAGCGAAGACATCAAGAAAGAGATCCGGGCAGTGGAAAAGGAAAAAGAGAAAATTCTGGCCAGGGTTGATGAAATGCTCAAGGCCCGCGACCATAGTCAGGAAAAGCTCGAAAAACTCAAAGAACGCATCATTGCCCAAGGCAAGGCTAAAAAGCAACGCATCATCGAGAACGCCCAGAAAGAAAGCAAGTTAATGCTGGAGGGCGCCCGTCGAAAAATTAAAAGCCAGATGATGACTGCCCAGCAGGATCTCCGGGCGGAAATGATCGATCATGCCATTGATATGGCCACGCAAAAACTGCCCGGCGTCATCGACGAAAAAGACGATCGCCATATCTATGAAAACTATCTTAAAAGTACAGAGGGCATCTAGTCGCCGGTAATTCAGTTTGGCCTGGGCATGATAGCCGACCAACCTCACGCTGTTCTCACCATCAGTCCGCACCCCAAATCATTGGGCCATAGCTGAATTTGGCCGTTAACAGCCGGCGCACACGTTGCTTTTTCGTATCCACCCCTTTTACATCAGCCCAAGGCCGGCGGCCCTTTCGCCAATATAGTGCTTGACTATGTCAACAGGGGTATGGTACTCAATTTCATTGTAAAAAAGCTGTTTATTCAAGGTGTTGGAAGAGGGCGCGCCCCACTTCCATTGTATTTAATTCATAAAGGGGAGGATTAGGATGAAAAAACTATTTTTGATTTTGTTGGGCCTTTGCCTGGTATTTTCTCTAACGGCGCCGGTTGGTGCCAAAACCTTGAAAGTTGGGCTGGATGCAGATCCGGTTTCCCTGGACCCCCAGGTGCAATTGTCAGGCGGCATGCTGCAGTTGTCTCATTGGGTGTTTGACCCCCTGGTACGCTGGACACAGGAACTGACCTTCGAACCTCGGCTGGCCACAAAATGGGAACGGCAGGACGAGCTGACCATGAGGTTTTACCTGAGGAAAGGGGTTAAGTTTCACAGCGGCAACACCTTTACTGCCAAGGACGTGAAATGGTCTTTTGATCGCATGAGGGAGAGCGCCGATTTCAAGGGCCTCCTGGAACCATTTGACGGCTGTTATGTTGTCGATGACTATACCGTAGATGTCAAAACGAAAAAGCCCTATGCCCTGCTGCTCAACATGTCCACCTATTTCTTTGCCATGGACTCCGAGTTTTATACGGGTACAGATGCCAATGGTCAGCCCAAGGACACCATCCTGAAAATCGGTGAATCTTTTGCCCTGAACAATGAATCCGGAACGGGGGCCTACGTCGTCACCAAAAGAGAGCACGGCGTTGTCCTGGAAATGGAGCGGTTTAAAGATTACTGGGATACAAAATCACCCGGCAATGTGGACAAGTTCATCCTGACGCCCATCAAGGAAAATGCCACGCGGGTTGCGGCGCTTCTTTCAGGCGACGTGGATTTTATTTCACCGGTTCCGCCCCAGGATTTCAAAAGAATCGAATCTGACAGCAAAGTAAAATTGGCCACCATTTCCGGCGGCCGTATTATTACCTTCCAGATGAACCCGAACCGCGTCGAAGCCTTCAAGGATGCCAGGGTTCGCCAAGCCATCGTGCATGCGATCAACAATACCGGTATTGTCAAGAAAATCATGAAGGGTACGGCCACTGTCGCAGCCCAGCAGGGTCCCAAGGGCTATGCCGGTTACAAGGACAGCCTATTAGGTAATACTAATTCAACGGTGTGTACAGGACCACACTTTTCCCCAATTGCGTCTCGCTACCGCTTCCAGTAGAAT